>CAZQEL010000006.1:0-37953 GCA_964591795.1 uncultured archaeon
AACGAGCAGTATGCTCGTTAAAAATGAACAAGATGTCCAGCGGACATCTTGAATAGGTGTAGTAGAATGTAATTTAGAAGTCAGTAGTGCAGCGCACGACTGACTTTATAAAAATAAATTTTGATTGAAAAAAATTAAATTTATTTTTAAAAATAAAAAATAAACAAAAAAAACAAAATAAACATGAACCACGATAACCTTAAAATCTATAAAACCGCACTAGATTTAGTAGTTTATTTTGAAAAAATTGTTTTTAATTTTGATAAATATCATAAATATGCAATAGGAATTGATTTAAAAAATAAAGCTAGACAAATATCTTTAAAAGTAATTAGAGCAAACACATCTAAATCAAAGTCAATCGAAATTCAAGAAATGCTAATATTAATTGAAGAATTAAAATTTTTAATAAGATTATGTAAAGAAATAAATGGTTTTAAAAATAAAAATTCTTATTCATATTCTTCAAAATTATTAACTACTCTTGAAAACCAAGCAATAACTTGGAAATTATACTCGCAAAAGCGAGAACAAACAGAAGAAAATCTAGAATTGTAAAGGTTATCTTAAAATAATTATTTACAAGCGTGATTTAATTTATGGTGATAGAAGGCACCAATAGGTAGTTTAACATCACTAAAATAAATTTTACTTTTTTTTTAAAAGATAAATTTATTTTAAAAAAGATCTTCTATAAACGACACAACCGAGTATAGCTCGTCCAATGCATATAAAATCAATATGAATAATGGAAATATCAACAATAACAATAAGAGCAATAACAACAATGTGCGTTGTGTTCGCGAACATAAATTTACTTTCAAAGAGATTTATAAAGCATATCTTTCTTGTAGAAAAAACAAAAGAAATACTATTAATGCTTTAAAATTTGAAATTAATTTAGAAAGTAATTTACATGAGTTGGTTTATGTTTTAAATAATAAAACATACTTTCCAACTCGTTCTGTTTGTTTCTCTATAAAAGATCCTAAACCAAGAGAGGTTTTTGCAGCTGATTTTAAAGATAGGATTGTTCATCATGTTATTTATAATCATCTAAACCCTATTTATGAAAAAATATTTATATTTGATTCATTTGCTTGTAGAAAAGGAAAAGGAACTTTAAAAGCTGTAAAAAGATTACAATCTTTTACTTGTAAAATTACTAAAAATCAAACTAAAAAATGTTTTTATCTTCAATTAGATATTTTTAATTTTTTTATGAGTATAGATAAAAATATTCTTTATAATATCTTATGTAAAAAAATAAAAAATAAAAATATATTACATTTATTAAAAACAGTTCTTTTTCACAATCCTATCAATGATTATGTACAAAAAGGTCCTAATTATAAACAACAAAAAGTGCCTTTTCATAAATCTTTATTTAATGTTGAAAATGGAAAAGGTCTTCCAATCGGCAATTTAACTTCTCAGTTGTTTGCAAATATTTATTTAAATGAACTTGATCAATATTTAAAGCATATTTTAAAAATAAAATATTATGTTAGATATGTAGATGATTTTGTAATTCTTGCTGATAATAAAAAAGAACTTTTATTTTATAAATCTAAAATTACTTTTTTTTTAAATGATGCTCTTTCTTTAAGATTTAAAGAATCTAATTTATTAGCTCCAATAACTAATGGTATTAATTTTGTTGGTTATATTATAAAACCAAAATATCTTCTTTCAAGAAATCGTAATATTAAAAATATTTATAAAAAATTAAATTTATTTAAAAAAGAAAATATTAATTTAAACTACAAATATACTCTTTTTAAATATGATAATATCTCTAATTTGATAAATTCTTTAAATAGTTATTTTGGCTATTTAAAACACTCAATGTGTAAAAAAATCATTGAAAATATTATTTTAAAATATTCTTTTTTAAATTTTTATGTTTATTTTAATGAAAACAAAGTATTGAGTATCTTTAAAAACAATATTTTTGATTTTAAATCTCAGCATTTATTTTTTAAAAATAAATTTGAAAATACTATCATTTTTTTAGATGTTAATTTATTTTTTAGAGTGCTTTCAGATGATGCTTTATTTATAAATAATTATTTTATGTCTAATCTTAAAAAAACTAATAATTATGTTTTTGTTGATATTTATAAAAAAAATTATTTATTTATAATAAATAAATTAATCACTAAAAATAAGAATATTATTGTTACAACTCAAGTTAATGAAGGTAATTTAGTTTATAGACAAATATTATCTTTTTATTTTTTGAATAAAAATATTTAATTTATTTTTTTATAGTATATAATTTAGCTTATTTTAAATTTTTTTTTTATGTACACCTATTTATTATTATTATTGTGTTTATTTAATATTAGTGTTGTTATACATAAAAAGAATATCTTTTTAAGTAAATCGGTTCATAAATAAATATAAGAAATCTATTTTTATAAGAGTTAAACTAGTTTATAGTGTTAATTTATGTTTTTTTTAAAAAACTACAAAACAGGATTGTAATATTTTATTTTTAAAATAAAATTATATACACAAAAAAATGATTAGATATGATAAATACAAAAGATATTATTGAAATGGAACTAATTTTAAAAGACGCTAATACAAAAGAAATATTAGATACAACAAAAAAAGAAGTAGCAAAAGAACACGATTTAAATTTAAAACAAGAGTATAAACCTTTAAGTTATGTTTTTGGTACTGGGGAATTATTAAAAGGTGTTGAAGAAAACATTAAAGATTTAGAAATTGGAAAAACAAAAACTTTTATGTTAAAAAAAGAAAATGCTTTTAAAGATAAAGATCCTTCTAAGGTTGAATTAATTTCTTCAAATGAATTTAAAAAAGAAAAAGTTAAACCTGCAATTGGTTTATTTGTAAATGTTGGTAACAGATCTGGAAAAATAGTAAGTATATCCGGTGGAAGAGTAAAAGTTGATTTTAATCCAATTTTTGCAGGAAGAGACCTTGAATATACAATAACATTAAATAAAATAATTTCAAAGGATTCTGAAAAATTACCTTTACTTTTAGAAAAAGCATTTTATTTTATGCCAAAGGATAAATTAAAATTAAATGTACATGAAAAAGAACTAGAACTTGAAATGCCACTTGGTATTCCTCAAGAAATAGATTATTTTAAACAATTATTTACAAAAATGGTTTTTGAAACTACTAATTTTGAAAAATTAAAATTTACACAAGTATTTAATAAAAAGAAGTAAGGTGAATTAAATTGACTGATAAAACACTTAAGACAGGAACAACAACAGTTGGAATAATTTCTAAAGATAGTATCGTTCTTGCTGCAGATATGCAAGCAACAATGGGTAATATTTCAGCTAATAATGGTATGACTAAAATATATAAAATAAGTGATTATATTGCAATGACAATTGCTGGTTCTGTTGGAGATGCTATGGTTCTAGTTCGTTATTTACAAAATCATGCTAATCTTTATGAACTTGAACATAAAAGATCATTAAGTACAAAGTCATGTGTTACTTTACTTTCAAATGTTTTAAATTCAAGTAAAATGATTCCATTTTATACTCAATTAATATTAGCTGGTTCAGATCATGAACTTTATTCTGTTGATTTTACTGGCGGATCTACTAAAGAAGAAAGCTTCGCGTTCTCTGGATCAGGGTCAGAACTTGCTTTAAGTATTATGGATAAAGGTTATAAATCAATAATTACTTCAAAAGATGCTATTGATCTTGCAAAAGATGCTATTAACTCTGCTAAAAAAAGAGATATTTATACCGGTGGAGATGGTATTAAAATAGTTGTTATTAGTAAAGATGGTGTAGAAGAACTACCTATCGAGAAATATAAATAGTTTTTTTTAAATAATTTTTAATTTTTTCATAATATTTTTTATAAGCATTTTTAAAAAAATATTATTCTTTTACATTTTTTAAAATAAAAAATCTTTTTTACAAAGATAAATTATATAGGATAAAAAACAAACTAATTATAAGTGAATTAATATGGATTTATTTGACGAAATAAAAAAGCAAATTTCAAATATGCTTAATGAAAAGAAAAAAGTTTTTTCAAAAATTGAGCCTGAGGGAGCAGAAATCGCAATATATACTGCAGACCCTTACTCTTATTTTAATAATAAAACAATTGTTGGTGAAATTGCAGAAAAATTTAAAAAAAGAATAAATATTAGAACTGATAAAAGTGTTTTAATGGATTCTGCAGAAGCATACAACAAAATAAAAGAAATTGTGCCTAATGACGCTGGTATTAAATCAATTGCATTTGATTCTGTTTTTTCAGAAGTAGTAATTGAAGCTGAAAAACCAGGTGTTGTAATTGGTAAACTTGGAGATGTTTCAAAAGAAATAATTAGAGAAACAAAATGGATTCCAAAAATATTAAGAGCACCACTTGAACCTTCTGAAATTATTAAAAAAATAAGAGGGTATGCAATTAAAAATAATTCAGAAAGAAAACAATTTTTAAAAGAAATTGCTAAAAAAATATATTCTCCTCCAGTAAGTACAAAAGATTGGGTAAGAGTAACCGCTCTTGGTGGATTTAGAGAAGTTGGAAGAAGTGCTATTCTTTTAGAAACTCCCGATACAAAAATTTTACTTGATTGTGGTATTAATCCTGCAGATAAAAATGAAGAAACACCTTATTTTGGAGTAATTAGATTTCCATTAGAAGAGCTTGATGCAGTTGTTATTACACACGCACACATAGATCACGTTGGTTTCTTACCCTATTTATTTAAAGTAGGTTATAGAGGACCAGTATATTGTACTGAACCTACTAAAGATTTAATGGCTCTTTTACTTCTTGATGCTATTAAAGTTTATGAAAAGAATGGACGTGAACCACTTTACGGTGAAGAAGATGTTAAGGAAGTAATTAAACATGCAATTACTAAAAATTTTAGAGAAGTAACAGATATTGCTCCAGGAATAAGATTAACTTTCCATGGTGCATCTCACATTTTAGGTTCTGCATCTGCTCATTTGCATATTGGTGATGGTAAACAAAATTTAGTTTATTCTGCTGATATTAAATATGGATTTACAAGACTTTATAATAACATGGATGCTAAATATCCTAGAGTTGACACTTTAATTTTAGAAAGTACTTATGGTGGTAAACCACTTAATCCTTCTAGAAATAAATCCGAAGATCATTTAATAGAAATTTTAAATGAAACCTATGATAAAGGTGGAACAACTTTAATTCCTGTTTTCTCAGTTGGTCGTGCTCAAGAGGTTATGATTGTTCTTGAAGATTATTTTAGACGTGGTAAATTAAAATCTGATAATGTTTTTATTGATGGTATGACTCGTCAAGCTTCTTTAATTCACACAGTATATCCTGAATATTTAAAACAAAATATTAAAACTAGAGTTTTACAAAATAATTCTCCATTTTCATCAAAATTATTTAAGTCTGTTGATTATGAAGAAAATAGTCGTGAAAATGTTTTAAAAACAAAAGGAGCTATAATAGTTGCTTCATCAGGTATGTTAACTGGTGGTCCTTCTGTGTCCTATTTTAATGAACTTGCAGATAATCCTGATAACTCAATGGTTTTTGTAGGGTATCAAGCAAAAAATAGTTTAGGTAAAAAAGTACAAAAAGGTTTAAGATCAATTTTAATTAATGATTCTCATGGCAAACCAAAGACTTTACATATTAAATTAAGACTTGAAACAGTTGATGCATTTAGTGGTCATGCTTATCGTCAAGAACTTTTAAATTACATAACAAGTTTAAACCCTAAACCAAAAATAATTTTAATAAATCACGGAGATTCATGTCAAGAGTTTGCAAAATTCGTATCTAAAAAATTTCATATTAATACATTAGCAATACAAAATTTAGAAAGTGTAAGATTGAGATAAAATATGCATATAATAATTACAGGTTCGGTTGCATCAGGTAAAACCACTATTGCAAATGAATTAAAAAGAAGAATATCTTTTCCAAAATTTATTGTGGTTAACGATAAGGTGTTTGCACAAGAACATAATTTAGGTATATTTAATAAAGAAACTGGGGAATATGAAGTTGATGTTATTTTATTTTCAAGAAAAATATCTGAATTTGTTAAATCTAAAAAAAATGTTATTTTTGAAGGTCATTTATTTTGTGAATTACAAAAGTTTCTTCTTATGAAAATAAATTATGTTTTTGTTTTAAAAAATTCTGAAAAATTTTTAAGAGATGCAATGAAAGAAAGAGGATATAATGTTTTAAAAATTGAAGAAAATATTCTTTGTTTTAAAACAAATTATTTTGAAAAAAAATTTAATAAAAAACACATTAATTTTATAACTATTCAAGCCACTAAAGATCTTAAACTTAATGTTAATAAAATAAATAAATATTTAAAACTCTAAAATGTGATATGATATGGTTCAAGCATTAGTTATAGCAAAAACACAAACTGTTAAAGAAATTAAAAAGATATCTAGTATTAAAAGAAGAAATAAATTAATATTTAAATTTTTAGCAATAATTATAATTGTATTTTTAATTGCTTTATTACTAAATAAACTAGTTATTGAAAATAGATATTCATTTACTGATAAAAAAACAAATATTTATTTTAAATCAAATAATTTTCATATTAAAGAAGGATTTGATGTATTTTCAAAAGATGTAAACTACACTATTGTGTTTAATTCATTATATTCTGATCAAACTTATTTGTCATCAGTAACAGAAGGTCTTGTTTTTTTTCAATCAATGTTACATGCAAAAAATAAAAATGTTATTTTAATTATATCTTTAAGTGATGAAAACAATAATTTAATTTCTTGTCAATCAAATCTTGGTAATATTTATGAAAATAAAGAACTTACAAAGGATGAGTGTTTAATATTAATCAAAAGTGATCGTTCAACTATAATGGTTGATTATCCTTATGAAAGTTATATTAATTCAAATGTTTTATTAAATGTATCTGAAAAGTTACTTATAATTAAACCAAGTAAAGCTGAAGATGTTTATGCTTCTCTTTCATTAATTTCAAATCAAATGTTTTCTGATTCTGAATTTATAAAGAGTACAATTTTAGATATCCAAAATAAAGTAAACGATAGTAGTAATTTAGATGTTAACAAAAATTTAGATGTCAGTACTAATTTAGATATTAATACTAGTTTTGAAGATATTAATACTTTTTTTGATTCAAATATTTCTGATTTGAATACATTTAATGATATTAATAGTTAATTATTTTATTTTTAAAATAATTACTATTTACAATTCAATTTATATTATTTATGCTACAATATTATATCTATGACTTCAATTGGATTTGATAAATCAAAGCTTTCTGTTTTTAAACAAACAAGAAAAGAACTTATAAAAGAAATTAAACCTAGTAGTGCTCAGATTATCAAAGAAAAGAATTTTATAGATAATATTACTAAGAAAATAGAAAAAATGCCTGGAAGTCATTTATATGCAGTTGTTGCAGGGTCTTTTGGAAAAGGAACTCAATTAAAGGATAAAAAAGATTTTGATGTGTTTGTAATTTATCCACCTTCATTAGAAAAAGATAAATTTGTAGAAGAAGGTCTTAGTTTAGGTCAAAAGGTGTTTAAAGGTAATTTTTGGGAAAAAGCTTATTCTCAACATCCTTACATAAGAGGGATAATAAATGGGCATAAGGTTGAAATTGTTCCAGCTTATAAAATTGAACCAAATGAACCAATTATTTCTGCAGTTGATAGAACTGTTTTACATTTAATGTTTGTGCTTAAAAACATGTCTGAAATTCAAAAAGATGAAACTCGTCTTTTAAAATATTTTATGCAGTATGTTGGTTGTTATGGAGCTGATACATCTGTATCTGGTTTTTCTGGATATTTATGTGAATTATTAATTTTATTTTATGGCGATTTTGAAACCGTTATTGAAAAAGCAGCAAACTGGGAAGGTGCTATTAAGTTTACTTTACTTAAAGAACAACATGTTAATTTAGCTAGATTTTCAGATTCATTAGTAGCAATTGATCCTATTGATGATAATAGAAATGTTGCTTCAGCCGTAAGTTTAAAACAAATGAGTTTATTTATTTCAGCATCTCGTTCTTTTTTAGAAAATCCGTCAATGGATTTTTTTAGGCCTAAAAATAATAGACAAGTTACCTATCATCAATTGATTGGAAAATTAGATAATTTTTCTATGGCAATAATTAGATTTGATGTTAGAGATTTACTTAAAGAAATTGTTTGGTCTAAAGTTAAAAGTAGTACTAAAAAATTAATTGCACATTTAGAATTTTCAGACTTTGATGTATTAAAATATGATGTGTATCATAAAGAGGGTCAAGACAAATGTTATTTATTAATTTTATTAGATACTTTAGAGCTTCCTAAATTTAAAAAAATAATTGGACCATTAGTTTCAGATTATAAAAGTTCTCAAAACTATCTTTCAAACAATAGATCAGTTTTAGGGCCATATATTAAGGATGATCGTTGGTATGTTATTCGTAAAAGATATAAAACTTTAGCAAAATCAATTATTCAAGAGTTTTCTATAAGTTTTGATTTAAAATCAAATGTATATGTATCAAATGAAATTAATGATTTATTTTTAGAAGATGATGAATTGGCAATTTGTTTGTCTGATTTTTTTGTTTCAAAGGAAAAATTTTTAATATGACATCCAGAACTCCAAATGTAGATATAGCAAATAAATATAAAGAAATTATTACTAAATTTAAATTACCTAAAGGATATTCTATTTCATTTCCTGATAAACATGTTTTTCCTGATGGATATGTAACTTCTAAAAGAAGCTTTACACCTATTATTGCATTAAATTTTAATGAAGAAAGAATTGCTTTACTTAAGTTTAGTGTTGTTAAAAAGAAAACACATTTAAGTTATGTTCAAGGGGTTAAAAATAAATTAAAAGTGCATCCTGAATGGATTGATTTTTTACTTGAACCTTTTATTTTTACTGGCATTGTTATTTATGGTTCTGCTTCTAAATTTAAAGATAATTTTTTATTTACAGGTTTTAATGAGTCTAAAAAATCTTTAAATAATACAATTGCTTTGTATGAATGTAATATTAAATATATTAAAGATAAAAATAAAAAAATTAATCTTGAACGTAATTTAGAAATAAGTAAAGCCAAAGTTTCCTTATATTCTAAAATTAGAGATAAATATTTTGATAAAAATGGTGCTCTTAATCTTTCTAAAGAAAGAATTAAACATTTAGATACTATTTATTCTCAAGTAAAAACTAAGCCTAATTTTACAATTTATAAAGAACATAGAAAAAGACCACTTATTAAACATTTTAGAAAATAGTTTTTTATTATGTATTCTTTAACTAATTAATAGTAATTTAGATTTTTTTAACTTTTTAAAGAGTGGTTTGTTAATTGGTACGTTATTATAAGTTTTAATGTACTTTTTAATACATTTAATTGGAGTATATATATATATTCTTGCTAAGTGTAATATATAATGGATTTGAGACCTTTAGAAAAATCCTAATAAAATGGTTGTCAGGTGAGTTTTTTCATCTAGGAGGTGGTGTTTGAAAGTATGACGATAACTAACAAAAACGATAGTTAGGGAAGTAAACTTTAACCAGGTTTGAATGGAAAACTAAGGCAATATGTGACTTCCCTATCTTCAATAAATCTTTTTTTAATATTTTTTAATGTTTGTTTATTTTCTCTATTTTCTATAAGCTTTATATATCTTTTCTATATATAGTATATAGTAATGTAAAATTTGTCATCTAAATAGCAGAGGTGGCGGAGTGGTCAAACGCGCCAGCCTTGAGAGCTGGAGCCTCGTGCTACATGGGTTCGAATCCCATCCTCTGCGCTTTTTTTAATTAATTTAAATTGTGATTTTATGATTAAGGAAAATATTACTTATAATGAATTTATGAAATTAGATATTAGAATTGGAACTATTGTAGAAGCAAAAGTAGTTGAAGGTTCTGATAAATTATTAAAATTAATATTAGATTTTGGAGAATTTAAAAAGCAAATAATAGCAGGTATAAAAACAAAATATCAACCATCAGATGTAATTGATAAACAAATTCCTGTGATTATAAACTTAGAACCAAGAAGACTTATGGGTTTTTTAAGTGAAGGTATGATATTAGGGGTTGGAGATAAAACTCTTGATGCTTTATTAATTCCTTCTGAATCTGTGGTAGATGGTAGCTTAGTTCACTAATTTTTTTAATTATATAGTTTATTATGCAGAGGTGGCGGAGTGGTCAAACGCGCAAGCCTGGAAAGCTTGAGCCTCGTGCTACGCGAGTTCGAATCTCGTCCTCTGCGCTTATTTTTAATTATTATAATTTTCCAAGTTTTGATGGTCTTTTAAACACCATTGATTTGTGTGCTGAAAATCTAGTTAAGTTCATAACTAAATCCGCAGTTAATTTTGCAAAGATTGCTGGAAATTTAGCAAATTCAACAAGTCCAATCACCATTATGAAAATAAAAATTACTGTTGAAAAATTAATTATGTAATATCTTGTGAAAGAAAATAAGTTTTTTTTAGAAAAAGTTTTACTTTCATCTTTAAATACAAATTTTTTATGTAAATTGTAGTTTACAAATGTTTTTATAAAATCAGAGAAGAAGGTTACTATAATATAATATAAATTTAGTGTATTTACAAAAGTATATATTAAGCCAACATCAACAAGGGTACCTATAAGACCTAATACAGCATATTTAAAAAAACGTTTAATTCTATAAATTATAGAAAATGAAATAAACCAATAATATATTCTATAAATATAATGGTGTTTTTTTAATGTCACAAGAGAATGTGTAAAATCAGTTTTCGGTATCATATTAATTTGTTTGTTGTTTATAATGTATATAATATGTAATTTATTATATATATTTATTGTTTTTCACTTATACTTTAAAAAGAATAACTATTTATATCTTTTACAATATATAATATATTGTTTTTAAATATAAAATAAGAATATTTATGTCTGTTGAAAAATATAAACTTGAAAAAGAAAAAGATTTCTTTAAGGAAATGGAAAATACAAGAATAGTTGTAAATGAAAATACTATTACTGATATTGAAAAAAAATTAAAAGAATCTAAAGAGCCTTCTATTAAAGAAGATGAATCTATATTAGAAGATGATACTTTAAATGAAGAAAAAGTTGTAACTAATAATAATTTAAATATAGACAAATCTACTGAAAATAATAATAATGACGAGAATAATAATAATGACAAAAATGATAATGATGATATTGTTTCATCTGTTGTAGAAGATGTAGATTCAATAGATTATAATCTAGATGTTATTAAAGAACAAGATATTAAAGAAAAACAAGATGTTACAAAAGAAATAAAAGAAACAATAGATAATTATAAAAAAAAAGAAATAAAAAAAGAAATTGTTTCAGATAATATTAAACCTCAACTTAAATTTTTAGAAGATTTTGAAGATCCAAGTTGTGTATACTTAGGGCGTAAAAAATCAGTTTTGAAACAATATGGTAAAATAGCTACAGCATACATTGGTAAGGTTGCTGAGAATCAACAAGAGGGTAAAAAAGTACACATTGATGGGCTAAATCCTCACGTAATCTTCTTGGATGGTGCAAGAGGAACTGGTAAGAGTTACCTTTTAGGTGTGATTGCTGAAGAGCTTGCATTAACTAATCCTTATATTGGACAAATTGTAATAGATCCTGTTGGTGTTTTTTGGTCAATGAAGTTTCCAAATAGAGATACTAAAGAATTAAAAATTTTAGAAGAATGGGGTCTTAAACCACAAGGACTTAAAAATATTAAAGTTTTTGTTCCAGAAGGAATTAAATCTCAAGTTTCAAAAGATACCTATGATGATACATTTTCAATGTACCCATCTTTGTTAACTCCAGAAGACTGGTGTTTAACATATGGTATTGAAAGATTTTCTCCATCAGGTCTTCTTTTAGAAAAAACACTTGCGTCTGTAAAGAAAGGTTATATTACTGGCGGTACAAAAGATGTACCTGATGTTAAAAAAATATCAGCAAAAGGAAATCATTATAGTTTAGAAAATATAATAGATTGTTTACAAAATAATTCTGAATTTCAATCAGCTCAAAAAGGATATAAACCAGATTCAATAAGAGCATTGGTTTCAAGATTTGAAGCTGCAAGATCCTGGGGTATTTTTTCAAATTCAGGAACACCTCTTTCAAAATTATCACGAGAAAACCAATTAACTGTTCTTGATACTTCTTTTTTAGATGAAAATATTACAGCATTAGTAATTGGTATTTTAGCTAGAAGAATTTTATCTGCAAGAAAACTTTTAGCACGTCAAGAAGCTGTTAAAAAATATGAGGATTCTGAACAAAAAGCAGAAGAACTTTTAGAAATTGAAATTCCACCTACATGGATGTATATTGATGAAGCACACACCTTAATTCCATCTGGTAATTCTCAAACACCAGCAACTGCTGGAATTATTGAATATGTAAAACAAGGAAGAAGACCTGGTTGTTCATTAGTATTTGCAACACAACAACCTTCAGCAATTAACACTAAGGTATTGTCTCAAGTAGATATATTAATTTCGAATAAATTAGTTTTTAATGATGATATTTCAGCTATTCAGAAAAGAATGCCTACAATTATTCCTAAACAATATAAGGAACCAAATTTTATAAAAACATTACCTTTTGCAACTGCACTTGTTGGTGACAGGTCAGAAGAAACTTCAAGAGCATTTATTTTAAGAGCAGTTCCACGTAAATCTCAACATGAAGGTCGTGATGCTGAAACAATCAGAGAAATTCCTAAGAAGACTAAATCTGAAGTGCTTAAAATTGTAGGAAATTTAATTTATAAAAAACTTGAAGAAACAAAGGAAATAAAAGTAAGTTTTGCAAAAGATATTTTAGATATTGTAAATATTAAATATAGATCTGATGCTTATTGGGATGAAGTTTTAGAAAAGCTTTTTGAAAAGAAAGTAGTTTTAGAAAAAGAATTACTTTTTTTAAACACTACATTTATGGATGAAAAACCTGTTGAAAAAACAGTTTTAATTGATGAAAATAAATTGAATGAATCTGATGAAGTTTTAGAAATGTCTGAAACTTTAGATGATAATAAACTGGTTTTTCAAAAAGTTAAAACTAGAACTACAATTGTTGAAAGAATAAGTAAAAGTACAATTGAAGAAATGGCAAAATCAAAAATAAGTAGTATATTTTCAATTTTCAAGCCAAAGGAAACAATTCAAACTATTGTTTTATGGTATCGTGGTGTATATAAGTTAAATTATAATTTATATGATGATGATGAAAATTATAAAAAAATGAACTGTTATGTTGATTCAGTTACTGGTGAGTTAATTCATTTTAAAAATGGAGAATTTAAAATTTCAAAAGGATTAAGTGTTTTAGAATATATAGATTCTGATGATGTTGAATTATTATATCTTTTAAAAAAGCAACACACTTTATTTTCATTAAATCAAGAAACAAACATTTTAGAAAAAGACTTAATTCCAAAAATAGATGTTTTTAAAGAATATAAATTAATAAACATTAAAGAAAATAATAATAGAGAAATATATAAGTTGTCTGAAAATTTTGATGTTCCATTTGATGCCTCTCTATCTATTTTAAGTTCTTTAGAGGTTTTACCTTTAAAAAAGCAAGATGTTGAATTTTTAGAAGGAATTAATTATTCTTTATTAAAAATACAAGATTTATTAAATAAATTATGGGGAGAAATTGAGTTTGTGTTAACTGAAGAAATATTTTGGCCTATTTGGCATATTACTTATGTTGATTCTAAAAATAACTCTAGACTTCTAAGGATTGATGCAATTACAGGAAAAGAAATGTAATTGTAAATATTAATTAAATAATAAGTTGATAAACTATGACTATTACAGAGAAAGATTTTATACAAGATACTTGTAAAGCAACCCCTGGGTTTGAATATTATCCTAAAAAATTCACTGAAATTAATGTTTCTAATCTTTTAGATTTATTATATAAAAATGAGTTTTATATTTCTAAAGATAATTCTCCATTTTATATTCATGTTAAAAAAAAGGATCTTGAAGCAACAATTTTTTCCTCATTAAAAATAATTATTAAAAATATTACTGAGGAAGATGTTGCTACTAAATCATTTAACACTATTTTAAAGTTTGCAAATAAGATTTTAGATGGTTAATTTTAACTAATTTTTTTTAAAATTTTCACCATTCTATCATTTACTTCTTTTTTTTCTTTATTTTGAATATATTTTTTGTGTCTGTTTATTATTTCTTTTTTTGCAGCAGTAATTATTCGTGTTTCATTAATTATTGCTTTTTTAATTGTGTTTATTCCCATATCGGTTGGAGAAAAATAATTGTGCATATAATTTTGTTTTGATACTATTTTATTTATTATTTTTTTTAAAATTTTAAAATTTTCAATGTCTCGATTATAATTAATTGAAATAACTCCATATTTTTTTAAGTGATACAGATCTATTTGATTTATATCTCCAATATCGGCAGTTGCAGCTTCATAGGCTAGGTTAATAGGGTGGTTAAGTGGTAGATTAAAAACAGGAAATGTTTCTGATTTAAAATAACCTGAATTAATATTTTTTTTAGAATCCAAATAAATTTGTGCAAGGCAAATACCCATTTTTCCTGAATTTGCAACAGGCCCAATAACTATATTTATTTTTTTATTATTATTAATGTATGGTTGTTTAATGTATCCTTCTTTTCCAAGTATTTCATTAAGGTCATTTGGATAATTTTTAATTGGTTTTGAAAAATAAACTTTGATTTTTTTCTTTGTAAGTTCTTTTTGAAATATTTTTCCAGAATTTTCATTTTTGTATCTTGTAATAACTACATCGATTTGTGGAAATTTTTTTTGTAATGTGGTTATTTCTTTTAAAACAAGTTCTTTAAATTTTTGATTGCTGTTATATTCTCTGCCATTTTCTAAATGTTTTGAAAAAATACAGTATATAACTCCAACATCTTTTTTTAATTTTTCTAAAATTTTAATTTTGGTATTTTTTTTATAATCAATTAATACTCTATTAGCATGATAATCATGTAAAAGATGACCTCCAAACTCAAGGTAGGTTTTATCAAAGTGTTTTATTCTTTTTTTAATTTCCTTAACTTGTAAGTCAATATATTTATTTTCATCAAATGCAATTTTTTTTTTCATAAGTTATATGTATACCCTTATATTTTAAAATAAATCTATTTTTTAATTATTTTACTTGTTTATTAAAATTAAATATATTTAAATACATTAACTATTTATAATTATATAGTGATTAGTATGAATTATAGATTAGCTTTAATTATTTTATTAGTGTTATTAATGACTCCATTTATCTTTTCAGATATTTCTTTAACTATAGATGGTTCATTAAATAATTTTTATATTTCAAATAATTCTTCAAAAAATGTACCTATTAATCTTATTTCTGATTATTCTGGGTCATTTGGTAATAATTTAAGAGCAGAATATACTTTAGATTCTTTTTCTACTTTAAATAATTTAGAAGTTAGTTTATCTAAAAAAGAGGAATATTTTCTATCTAATGTAAACTCTCAAATTTCATTAAATATAAGATCATATAGATTTAATGATCAAAAAATAAAATTAAAAATTAAAGCTTCATTATTTGATGTTTATAATAATCTTTTAGATTCTAGTTATATTTATGTTGATTTAATTTCAAATAATTCTGAATATGATTTTTCAGGAAGTCCAAAAAATAAAGTTCCAGAATATAAGGGTTATTCTTTATCTAAAAAAAAACTATTAATTTTAAATCAATTAGATAGTGATAAAATTACTATTACAAACCATATTGATAATAAAATTTCTTATGGTACAAAATGTTCTGTAGATAAAGAAGGATTAATTTTAAATTTAAGATATATAGGAAATAACCAATATTCTTTAAGGGTTAGTATTGATCAAAATAAGTTTGTTGATAAAGATATTTTTACAATTAATTGTGTAGCTTATTATAGAGAAAATAATTTTACTATTAAACCAATTAATGTAATATATTTAAATCAAGATTTAAATTTACCTTTAGAAACTGTAATTAAGGAAGATGAATATTTAAATCAAGATTTAAATTTATCTTTAGAAACCGTAATTAAGAAAGATGAGATTAAAAATAGCGCTATTAAAGATTTTTTTAATAAAATATTAATTAAACTAAAAAGTTAAATTTTAGATCTTATCTGCTAATAAATGAGTTAAAACCCCAATTAATCCTGTAAAAAAGAAAAAAGGATCAATAAATAATAATGGTGTTGAAGCAATCACTCCAAAAATTAAAGAATGAACTGGACCTCTATGTTTAATTAATGTTAAAACTATTTCTGCAATTATTAATATTGCTGCTATAATTAATGCAATTTTATCTTTGTTAACTATACTAATTATTGTGAAAAATAAAAGAAGTCCCATTATTATATTATTTAATTGTTTTCTTATCCATGAATTGTTCTTATCAATATCCGGAAGAAGAGAATAAATTATAAATATAAAAAAAGCAATTAATATTTTTGGAGTTTCAAGAGTCATAAAATTAGTTATGATTATATATATTGCAGTAAATATAAATGTTGCAAATAAAATATGACCTAGTTTATTCATAGCAGTTTCCTATAAAATATATAACAGATTTATTTATAAAATAATTTTTTTAAATTGTAATTTATTTTTTTATTTCTGTCATGAATTTTTTAAAATTAAATGTTTTTTTATTAATACTTTCTTTAATAGTTTTAACTAATTCTGGATTTTTATTTAATTTTTTGGATAATAAATTCATATCACCAATAGTGAATCCATTGGAGTAAAGCTGTTTTTTTATATTACTTTGCTCTATTTTAGTTAAAATTTCTCTTGTTTTAACTATACCATTTTTATTTTTTATTTTTATTGGTTTTTTAGCATTCATATTTAGTCCTTTTTTTATTTTTAAAGCTTCTTTTAAATATATTCTGGTATATATTCTTTTAAACCTATAGTTTAATATATTTATATGAGTAAGTAGGAGTGATTATATTATGTCTGAATTTATAACAGAACTTAACGATAATAATTTTAAAGAAATCATAAAAAATAAAAAAATTGTTGTGGTTGATTTTTGGGCTGCATGGTGTGGTCCTTGTCAAATGTTTACATCTATTTTTGAAAGTTTTGCAAAGGAAAATAAAGATGTTTTTTGTGTTAAAATAAACGTTGATGCAGCACCTAAAATTGCTCAAGAAAATGAAATTAGATCTATTCCAACGATAATGTTTATTAAAGATGGAGTTGTTGTAAAAAAAATGGTTGGTGCCATATCAAAGGATATTATAAAGCAAACAATTTCTCAATTGTAATTTAAAATTTGAATATTAAAGGAGAAGATTATTTTATGAAATTAAATTTAAAAATAAAAATATTGGATATATATGCAAGCTATCCAGTAGTTATTTTACATCCTAGTACAGCAGAACAAATTGGTGCTCAAAATTTAGATCGATTAAAATTAAAAACAGAAAAAATTAGTTCTGTTTTTGTGATGGATACTTCAAACACATATGTTGATGAACAAACAATTGGAATGTTTAAAGATACTGCTAAAGATTTTAACTTAAAAGATGGAGATTTAGTTTTAATAAATTTATTAACTCCACCTCTAGCAATTAAATATGTAATGAATAAAATTAAAAATAAAACTTTAAGTGAAGAAGAAATACGTGAAATTGTAAAAGATATTGATCAAAATTCATTATCAGAAATTGAATTATCAGCTTTTGTAACTGGTGTTTATATTAATGGTTTAAATTTAGAAGAAACAAAACATCTTTGTAATGCTCTTGTTGATATTGGTGATAAAATAGATTTTAACGAAGATGTCATTTTAGATAAACATTCAATTGGTGGAATAAATGGAAGAGTATCTATGATATTAACTCCAATTATTGCATCATTAGGGTATAAAATTCCAAAAACAGCATCAAGATCAATAACTTCTTCCGCTGGAACAGCTGATTCAATGGAAGTATTAGCTCCAGTAAGTTTTGATGTTTCAGAAATTAAAAATATTATTAATACTACAAATGGAGTTGTTGCTTGGGAAGGTAAGTTTGATCTTTGTCCAGTTGATAACAAATTAATTGATATAGAGCATGCTCTTGGAATTAATCCTGAAGGAATAATGATAGCATCTATTCTTTCTAAAAAGAAAAGTATTGGTTCAACTCATCTTATAATTGATATTCCAGTTGGACGTGATGTTAAGGTTAAAAATAAAGAAGATGGTGAACGTCTTGCTAAAAAGTTTATAACTATTAGTAATTTTTTAGGTATAAATGCACGTGCTGTTTTAACTGATGGTGATAAACCATGTGGATCTTATTTTGGACCTGCTCTTGAAGCTAAAAATATTTTAGAAATTTTAGAATGTAAATATCAAGATAATGTTTTAGAAAAAGCTTGTCTTTTATCTGGTGAACTTTTAGAGCTTGTTGGACATGCAAAACATGGTGAAGGTTATTTACTTGCAAAAGAAGTTGTAACTTCAGGTAAAGCACTTGATAAATTTAAAGAAATTATTAAGGCGCAAGGTGGAAGTATTTTAAAATCAGAAGATGTTCCTGTTGCTAAAATTAAACAAAATATAATTTTTGAAAAAGCAGGAACTATAAATGGGTTTGATGTTTTAAAAATTACAAATATTGCAAAACTTTTAGGTTGTCCAAAAGACGTTGAAGCTGGAGTTGTTCTTTTGTATGATGTTGGAGATTCTATTCAAGCAAACGATGCTATTTTTGAGTTCCATGCAAATACTGATGAAAAAATAAAACGTGCAATTGATTATTTTAAAGATAATAATCCAATTATTTTTGAAAGTATGATAATAGAAGAGTTTGAATAAAATTTTTTTATTTGATTTTTTTATTTTTTAATAACTTTAAAAATAGCTTCAAGTTCAGGAACAGATAATTGTTTAACTTTTTTAAAGTCCATCTTTTCTGAAATTTTGTTTAGTTTTGTCAGATCAACAATATCTTTATTTTCTACAGATGCATGTTTTAAACTATTTTTAATATCTTTATTTCCATATCTAAAAATATTTTTAACAAAAAGATTATAGTTTAAATTATTTATTTTATTATTAGGTATAATTGAAATTATTGCAGATTCTACTTTTGGTTTTGGAAAAAATGAACCCTTGCCAATGTTTTTAATAATTTTAATTTCTGAATAATTTTGAACAAGTGCAGTTATTGCCACATAATTTGAAAATCCTTCAAATGCAGCAAGTTTTTCAGCAAATTCTCTTTGAACAACTAAGCATGCTGGTTTAGTTGCAAGAATTTTTTCCATTATTTTTAATGATATGGAATATGGAATGAATCCAGCAATTTTATCAAATTTAAGTTTAGATAAATCTACATTTAAAAAATTAGAATTAATAATTTCTAAGTTATCAGTATTAATTTCTTTTTTTAAAATTTCAATCATCAAAGGATCTTTTTCAATTGCAATTACTTTTTTACAAGAAGTTAAAAGTTCTTTTGTTAAAAATCCAAGGCCAGGGCCAATTTCTAAAATAGTTTCTTCTTTATTAATTTTAAGTGTTTCAATAACTTTTTTAATAATATTATTATCAATTATAAAATTTTGATTAAGCTTATGATCTGGTTTAAAACCATATATAAGCATAAGTTTGTATATATCTTTTATCATAAGTAAAGTTGTATTAATGTTTTATTTAAAAGGTTTTTTAACAATAAATGGCATTGTAAATAAATTATATTTAATTTCAGCCCCTTCCATAAGCTCATCAATAACTCTATTTATAATTACTTTTATAGGATCTGGCATCATTTCTATTTTAGTGATTTCCTCAAAAGAAGTAAATTTTCCTTTTTTTCTAATGTGATCTATTATAGCCATTCTATGTTTTGATCCAATCATAGGAAGTAAATCTAATTGGTGACGTCTTAGGCCAATAGGTTTTGCATTATTAAAAAAGTTAACAAATTTATCTGGATTTTCAAGTACAATTGTTTCAATTGATTTTTCTATTTCTTTTTTACCATTTTCAGCAAGTCTATTGTAAGTTATTCTTCTTACAACCATATCTTCAGTTGATATTTTTTCTTGATATTTAAATGGTTCAGAAGTAATTATTTCTAATAATGAAAAGTTAGATGTACCAATACAGTGAACAATATCGGTTTGTTTAAATTTAATTTCTCTTTTCAGTTTATCTAAAACAATTGCTTCTTTTTTTATCATATAACAAAATCACTTTTTACTATATTTTTTTAAAATATTTAATATTTCTTCTTTTTTTGAATCATCAATATCTTTTTCTTTTTCTAAAATTAAGTTTAATTCTAATCCATTTGGTATTATATCTGTGATTTTAGTTGCAATTTCATCAGATAATTCTATATCTAAAAGACTTTTTTTAAGTTTTGCTGAGTTTGCAGGAGTTAATGCTACAAATAATTTTGCATGTTCTAATGTATTTTTTTGTTCAAAGTTAAGTTCTTTTTCTTTAGATCTTTCAGTTAATACTTTTTTAACTTCTGATAATGTAACATCTTCTACGTATTTGTAGTTCATCTTATCACCCTTTGTAATTTAGGTTTTGGTGTTTTTGGTATTTGTTTAATTTGTTTAATGTGTACTTTGTCTGTTATTATTTTTTTCTTTAAGTTTCCATCATATATTTCAATAACAGGAGCTTTTCCTTGAAAGTCAACAACATTTCCAGTTTTACCATACATTCTTTTATGAGGTATACCTTGGTGTTTTGAACTATTAATTATTACTTGAACAGTATCTCCAACTTTTACTGGTTTCATAATTTCGTTTACTGTTGTTTTTGCTCTAACGTTTCTTCTTAATAAACTTCTTGTTTTTGATCTTTTTCCTTTTGCTTTTTTGCAAGACATATATATTACCTTTTTATATTTTTTAGTTATGATTTTTAGTGTAAGTATTAGTATCTATACTAATAAATAACCAAATCTAGTTCTTATAAACTATATATATTAATAGAATAGATATGTTTTAAAATAGATTCTTAGGAATTGTAGGGTGTGAATTTTGATTTTATTTATATTTATTTAAAAACCCCTTTTTAAACATTTCTATTAATTAAATATTTATATCAAATATTATATAAGTAGGTGATCATTTTATGGCATATAAAATACAAAATTTAGTTGCATCTAGTAATTTAGAAACAACTTTAGACCTTTATAATCTTGCAGCTGCAATTCCAGATGTAGAATATGAACCAGAGCAATTTCCTGGTGCAATATTTAAAATCAAAGAACCTAAAGTAACATTACTTTTATTCAAAAATGGAAAATTAATTATTTCTGGAGCTTCAACTGAAGACGATATTATTGCAGGTATTAAAAAAGCAACGAAATTAATTAATGAAATTCAAAAAGAAGTTAAAATTAAAAAAGCAGTAAATTATACAATTGTAAATTTAGTTGCTACTTCAAATCTTAATAGACCAGTTGATCTTTTCCAAGCTGCAGTAACATTAGATGATATTGAATATGAACCAGAACAATTTCCTGGTGCAATAATAAGAATTCATAATCCTAAAGTTACAATTTTACTTTTTAAGAATGGTAAAATGATTTGTGCAGGTGCAAAATCAGAAGGGGACATTAAAAAAAGTATTACTGCTGTTAAAAAATTACTTGCAGATAATAATTCAAACACAGAAGAAACACTTAATGTTAAGAAAGAAAAGAAAAAACCTGTTAAAAAAAATAAACTAATAAAAACAAAGGGTATTTAAATATTATCATTCATAATTAATATGTTAGCGGCCATAGGGATGGAGAAACACCTGGACCCTTTTCGAACCCAGAAGTTAAGTCTATTGCCGTTTTTATTTGCTGTTAGTTCTTGCTAGCTGCGATATTAAAGCTGCTAACATTTTAAAATTTCTTTTTTTATTTTAAATTTTTATAAATAGATTGTATTTATACAATTTTTATTTTTATTTTTTTCCAATTTCCTATTTTTTAAATTAAATATCTTTTAATATATTTCCCTACATAGCTATATAGTAATAAAATTATTTTACGGGAATATATATGACAGTTAATGATAATAGTTTTGAAAATTTTGTAACCAAACATAAAAAAATAATTTTTATAATTTTAATTTTTATAATGGCTTTTTCTATAAGAGGACATCTTCTTAAATATGATAATATGTTTGAGTTTGATACTTATTGGCATCTTAGAATGACAGGGTATACTCTTCAAGGAGATATGCCTGATCATGATCCTTTAGGGTTTTATGGACAAGGTGGAACTCCGTTAAGAGGTTGGCCTTCTTTTTTGTGGCATTTTACGTCCATCCTCTATATAATATTTACATTTGGTGCTCCATATAATAAAGAACTCTTGATGCAGTTTGCAAGGTTTTTACCTGCAATATTTGGTGCATTAATATCTGTTGTAATGTATTTTTTAGGAAAAGAAATTTACAACCGGAAAGCAGGTTATGTGATGGCAATTGTTGCTGCAACAATACCGGCTTTTGTATATAGAACAATGGCTGGTTTTTATGAAGAAGATGCCTTAGGTTTTTTGTGGTTGATTATGGGTTTTATCTTTTTAGTAAAAGCATTTAAAAATTTACATGCAACAAAACTACATTTAAGATATGCTCTCATATCTGGATTATTTTTTGGGCTAATGGCTTTTACTTGGGATATGTTTATTTTAATACCACTTGTGTTAATTGCATATTTTATAACTAATATGATTTACATGGCTTATAAAAATTATTCAAATAAAGATATGGCTTCTTTTTTGAAAATTTTTGTAATAATATTTGTAATTTTTGTAGCATTAGCATCAATTGCTCAACCAAATTGGATAAAGAGAACGACTAAATACGTTGTTGATTATATTCCCTTGACTCAAGATAATTTAGATAGGATTTCAAATAAAAATATACCTACTCAAAATGTTTTGTCAGTATCTGTTGGTGAAGAAAACGTAGGAAAAAAATTCTTTTTGTACAAGTATAGTTTTTTAATTTGGATTCCATTTGCTGCAATACTTTTAATGCCACTTTATTTATTATTTACAAAAAGAAAAGATTACTTAACTTTACTTTTATTTTTTTGGATATTGATAACTACATTTATGGCATGGTCTAAGCTTAAATTTACATTTGCCTTAGGATTGCCACTTGCTGCAGCCGCAGGATTTTTATTTTATTTTGTAGATAGTTGGATTTCAAACAAATCTTTGTTTGCAAAAAGAATATTTGCATTGTTTGTTGGTTTAGTGTTACTTACTTCAATCGCTGCTGGAACTCATGAAGTATATACAAAAGTACCGCATATTGTTGAAAAAAATGATTGGAGAGAATCAATTTTTTGGATCGGTGCAAATACACCTATTGATGCCAAAATATTCAACTGGTGGGATTATGGTCACTGGATAACTTATTTTTCAGAAAGAAAAGCAAGTACCGATAATACAAATGCATTTATGGAAGGTGATAGTGATTTTGGACTATTTATACTTAGTCAAGATTTAAATAATTCAAAGAATTTAATGAAAAAATATGATGTTGATTATTTTATAGCTGATAATACTTACTTTAATAGGTATACTTCATTTGCGTCCTATGGGTATGTTACTACAGATTATAAAGATCCTAGAGTTGCAAAATATGTTTCAGCAACCTTTAATTGTTTAAAAGGAAATGTTGCAGATGGTACAAAAGCATACAAATGTAATGATAATATTTTTACAGAAGCACAAATGACGAAAATACCAACTACTTGGATAGATTCTCCTAGCGATGTAATTAATGGAATGCCAATGTATGTTTATCGTCTTGAAGATAATTCTAAAATATTTTTCTTAAATGATGCTGGTAACAACTCTGGTTTTGCAAAAATTTGGTTTTCAGAAAAAGAATATAAAAAAACATTTTCTATAGCTTATGAAAATGGAGCTGTTAGAATATATAAGGTAGATAAAAAATATTTAGAGTAGATGGAAAATTAATATGATTAATAATTTATTTTATTTTATTTTACTTTTATTATCCTTTGGGCTTTCTTTTCTTTTAGCTTTATTTTTAGTTCCAAAGTTTATTAAATTGATTTCAAAAACTTCTTTTTTAGGAAGAGATATGAATAAATTTAATAAGCCATTAGTTTCTGAACTTGGTGGAATTCCAGTTTTTTTAAGTTTTATTTTATCTCTATTGTTTGTACTTTTAATTAATTATGTATTATTATTTATTTTTAATTTGGATTTTTCAATAATTAATTTAATGCAATTTAGTTTAATTATAATTACATTATTTTTAATATTTATGATGGGATTAATTGATGATATTTTAGGATGGAAAAAAGGAATTAGTCAAATACAACATTTAATTTATCCAATTTTATTTTCAATCCCAATAATTATTTTAAGCATTGTATTTGATATTACTCAAATGTATATACCTTTAATAGGAAATTTAAATTTAGGTTTAGTTTATGCTTTTATTTTTGTTCCTGTTGCTTTAACTGCGACTACAAATGCATTAAATTTATTAGCAGGATTTAATGGTCTTGAAGCTGGGCTTGGAATTTTAATTTTTTTAACAATTTCTATATTTTCTTTATTTTTTGGTAATATAACTCTTTTAATAATTTTACTTGCCTGGATTGGCGCTCTTTTAGGTTTTTTAAAATTCAATAGATTCCCATCTAAAATGTTTCCAGGGGATGTAATTACTTTAATTAATGGAGTTTTAATAGGTATATCTGCAATTGTTTTAGGTTTAGAATTATTAATTGCATTTGTTATGATTTTATTTATTATTGAATTTATTATTAAAGCAAAACATAAATTTAAAACTGAATGTTTTGGTATAATTCAAAAATCAGGAATTATTAAACCAAACCCAAAAGGTGGTTCATTAACTCATTTTATTTTAAACAAAGGAAAATTTACAGAGCTTAAATTAGTATTTACTTTCTATAAAATCCAGGGAGTTATTTCTGTAATTGCTTTGGTTTTATTTTTTATAATTTATTTTTAAGTGATGTGATGTGAAATTAATATCTTTTAAAAAATATTTGATTTTGTCAAGGCCAATTCTATTTATTTTAATTTTTTTATGTTTTGTAGTTGCACTATTTTTTTCCACTAAATCAATTTTAAATATTACATTAATTCACATAATATTTATTTTATTACTTACCTTTTTAATTCCATTTTTTGTGTTTTCAATAAATGATCTTGAAGATTATAGTTCTGATAAATTAAATAGCAGAAAAAAAAGTATTTTTTTTGGAATGCATATTCCTAATTTACTTAAATACAGTCAATGCATTAAAATCTATAATTTAATAATATTTTTAATATTAATAGGTTATTCAATTTTGTATTTTAAAATAATTACTACTTTAATTTTATTTTTATTATTATTTATTATGTATTTTTATTCTGCTAAACCGATTAGGTTTAGGCGTATTCTATTTATTGATTTTATTTCAAATGGAATTATTGTTTTTTTATCATTTGTTTTAATCTATTCTATTTTTAATCGAATTTGTTTTATTCCATTAAAAATATATTTGGTATCTATATCTATTATGTCATATCATTTAGTTGCTGCACAAATTGACATAATTTCTGATAATATATCAAAACAACAAACATCTGCAACAATAATAAACAATAAACATTTAATTTTCTTAATTTGTATTTTATTAAATTTGCCTTTATTATTAATTAAGTTAAATAGTTTTTTTAAATTTCTTTTTTATATTAATATTTTAATAATTTTAATAATTTATTTATATCCTAAATTTAGTAAATTATATTTGTTTTTATTTTTTGTAACCTCTTGGGTTATAATTTCCTTGTTTTACATATTTAATAATTTATTTTAATTAAAAAAAGTATTTAAAAATCAAATAATCTTTTTTGAAATTTAATTTGTTTTAATATTTCTGATTTATTTAAAATCCAAGTTAATTTTAAATCTTGAGTAATAAATTTAATTAAATCATTAAGATTTTCAAAATGTATTTTGTCACCCTTCAACGCTTCTTTAACTGCTTCTCTTACTACCCAAACGCCTTTTGAAGTGTATGTGGGGTTAATATCACATAATACTAACACTCTTGCACATTTTTGAATTTTATCAAGATAATCAAACACCATTAATCTTGCTGCATAATATGCTCCAGTAATTTGATAGGCATATTCTTTTTTTGGATGATTTAGTTCGAAATCAATTGCTATTGATTCACAATTTACATATTCTATCATTTCAAATCCCCATGAATAAGGCATTAAAATAACATAAAAAGTATTTGTGTAGAATTTAAATTTATACATTCTAAATGAATCAATAATTGGATTGTTTTCAATTTTTGGAAAAATATTTTTCCCTAAAGTATCATCAATACAAGTTATTGACCATCTTGTTGGTACAAAAATTCGGTCTTTTGTAAGGCCTAACAAACCCATTGAAAGAAGTTGTTCTATTTTATATGGATCCTTTGTTTTGTCATAATATTCAATTATGGCATCTTTAGATTTTACTTGTGTATCATTAGTAATCTTATCAACAGGTTTTGATATTTTTATATTATCTATTATTTTAATTTTTTCAAGTGTCATTCCTTTATTATTAATTCCAGATATTTTTTCTGTAAGGTTTATTTTTTTACTTAAAACATCAATTTCAAGCTCAGTTTCTTTATCTGCTTTTATTAGATGTTGTATCTCTTGAAGATCCTTACTTGGATTTTTTGCTTCATTTTTAGAGTAGTTTTTATATGCAAATACCTGTTTGCTTCTATTTTTCTCAATTTTGTTAGTATTAGTTGAAATCCAAGTTTTTGGATTGTTTTCCTTAGCGTCATTTATGTTATCATAAGTTCCAGGGCCAATAATTAAATTAGGGTAGCTACTTTCGTACACTAAGTTAAATGGTTTAGAATATACTTGTTTTTTAAGCTTCATTATTTTTCATTTTTCCGATTTATAAGTATTTTATTTTTAAGATAGGTTTATAAATTATTTTATGTTAATTAATATATATTTTATACTTATAGTTTCGATATAGAAACAAATTGTATATTTTGGTTATTATAAGACCATATAAAAAAGGATAGTGATGAATATGTTTAAATTATTACGTTTATTTTTTGATAAAAGTAAATCACCTAAAGTGTCTAGAAGAAACAATGTAGCAATCTTTATTGATGGTCCAAATATTTTAAGAAAAGAATTTAATATTGATTTATCAAAGATTAGAAAATATTTACAAAAAGATGGTTGTGTAAAAATTGCAAAAGTTTATTTGAATCAATATGCAACAGATAAGTTAATGGAAGCTGTAGTTAATTTAGGTTTTGAAACAATTATTACAGTTGGTGATGTTGATGTTGCAATGGCAGTTGACGCAACAGATGTTGTGCATAATAAAGAAATAGATACTATTGTGTTTGTTACAAGAGACTCAGATTATCTTCCTGCAATTTTAAAAGCAAAAAAACATGGTAAAAATACAATGGTGTTTTTAGTTGAAGAAGGTTCTGCAACTGCTTTAAAAAATACTGTTGACAAAGTTATCTTTTTAGATAAACTAAAATAGGATTAATATATGAATTTACCAGTATCAAAACCAATGGTTACAAATGTATTTTTAGATATGATAGAACCAGATAAATTATTACTTGATTTAAATCAAAAATTTTTTACTGGTTTTTTATATCTTGTAGCCAATACTGAATATCATTTTGAAGAAAATATTATTTTTATTTTAAAAGGTAATATTATAGGTTCAATTTATTTGAATAGTTTTTATAATATTGAACTTTTCGGAAAAACTGCTCTAAATCTAAATTTTAATTCCTTAGGATATAAAAAAGGTGTATTAAATATTTATGAGCTTTCAAGTGAACAGTTAAAATTAGTTTTAATTTTTAATGATAAAATTAAATGTGATTATAAGTTAAATAAAAAGAAAATTTCAAAACAAACTTTTGTTTTTAATCCTGCTTTATTTGGTAGTATTTTAAGAAATAAATTTCCAGATAGAATAAAAGCAAAATCAGATTTGTTTGATGAATTTAATATAAATGAACTTTTAAGGTATTAAGCATGAATAGAATATTTGCAAGTATGTTAACAAAACTTTCAAACAAAGTTTTAAATTTAGAGGATTTAAGAACTCCTAAAGAATTGGAACCATTATTAGAATATAGGGCTGTTAATTTGTGTTCTAAAAATTTAGATGATTTTTTATTAAAATTAAGAAAAAAACATTTAGTTAATCATATAATAATTACTGATCTTGAAGGCATTGTAATAGCAAGTACTGAAAAAGATTTAAAAGAAGGATTTAAAAGTGCTGCAATGTATAATTATATTAATACTGAAATAAAAGATTTAAGTATTATTTTAATAGAATCAAAAGGTTGGAACATAATATTTAAATATAGTGACAAGGTATATTTTATTAAAGCAAATGATAGTTTAAGTAGAACTGAAGTTTATGCTATTGTTAATGATCTTGAAAATTATTTAAAAGTAATAAAGTGAAATTTATGGGTGAAATAATTACAATTGCATCTGGAAAGGGAGGAGTTGGAAAAACAACTTTAACTGCAAATTTAGGAATCTCTTTAAGTGAATTAGGTTTTACTGTTTTATTAATTGATGCTGATATAGCAATGTCAAATTTAAGCTTACTTGTTGGTCTTGATAATCCTCCAATTACTTTGCATGATGTGTTATTAGGGTCTTCATCAGCACAAGATGCTACGTATGATGGACCAAATAAAATAAAAATAATTCCATCTGGTTTATCCATTTCTAATTATCAGAGAGTAGATGTTGAAAGATTAATTTCTGTAGTAAAAAGTTTAATTTCAGACTATGATTTTATTTTAATTGATGCTCCTGCAGGAATTGATAAAAATGTAATTTCAGCAATATCAGCGTCAACTCAAGTATTATTGATTACTGAACCAACATCTCCATCTGTTGCTGATGTTTTTAAAGTTAAAATTGTTTGTGAAAGATTAAACCAAAAAGTAATGGGTGTAATTGTTAATAAGGTTAGCGATCTCAAAGGTGAAATTTCAGAAAAAGAAATAATGAAGATGCTTGAAATTCCGAGTTATGGTAAAATACCATATAGTGCAGATATTAGAGAATCTTTTTTATTAAAAAAAATAACTCCAACAATAATTCATAATCCAACCAGTGAATCTGCAAATGCTTTTAGGTATATTGCAAGAAGAATATCTGGTAAGGAAGTTGAAATTAAAGAACAAAAGAAAGGTATTGGTTTCTTTGGTTTTTTAAAAAGAATATTTTCAAAAAAAGTAAAAAAATAAGGTGATTTTAAATGACAGAAACAAAAATATCAAGACCATTTGATATGTTGAATAGTTCTATTAATAAACAAGTACTTGTTCAATTAAAAGATAGTGTTCAAATAAGAGGAAAACTTAAGGCATTCGATGTTCATATGAATATTGTAATTGAAGATGCTGAAGAAATCAAAGATGGTAAAGCAAAGACAAAGTATGTTGAAACATTACTTAGAGGAGATAATATTGTTTGGATTACTGTTTAATTAAAACAATAATAGGTTTGCATTATATATGATTTTAAATATTTTTACTGATTTGTTTAATAATTTTAGTTCAAATATATCTTCTGATTTATATAATGCACTTCCTTTAAACTTCATATTTTTTGTAATTATTTTAATTTTCGGATTAAGTATTTATTTAGTATTTTCATTTCTAATTTTACCATTATTTAAAAGATCTCCAGTGAAACTTTATAAAAAATATCTTTCTCTAAGATATGAAATGAAAAGAATTGATGATGCCTATTCTGCAAAAAAAATAATTTTTGAGGAATATGTTTCTATGCAATTTTTAAATGCTCAAGAATATTATCATATTGTTAAATTATTAGCTGACAATCCTGAGTTTAAATCAAAACTTAAAGGGTATACTTTAAAAGATAATTTTGATAGATCATCAACTAAATCTAGTTATTCTTCGCCTGCAGTTAAATTAACTTCACAGGACATTGAACGAAAACAAATTAACAAGCTTTGTACGGTATTAAAACCAAAAGCTTTAATTTATTCTAAGGAAGATATTTATGCAATTTTACTTTCTGAGGGATTTAGCAATAATTTAATTGAATCTGTAATTAAAGAATTAATAAATCAAAATGTAGTTTTTTCTAAAGTTGCTTCGTCAACTGCTGGAAAAAAAGATTTATCTTTATTCCTAGATAATTTATTTGAAAGTAAGATAGACAAATCAAAAACTGTTAATAAAGAAAATGATATTTCAAGCGTGATGAATAATACATCTGCTGAACATCATGGCTTGTTTGAAAACGATTTTAAAAGAAAGGAACTTAATTTTGATAAAGTAGAAGATGTTGATTATACATTTAAGTCAGATGTTTCTTTAGAAAATAAAAAATTTAATTTTTTCAAAAGAATTTTTTCTATTTTTAAAAAGAAAGAAGCATCAGTACCTAAACCAACAATTACAGAAATAGATGATATTCTTAAAAATATTGAATCTGAAATTAAAGGAAAAGAATTTTAATCTCTTCTTTCATTAATAAGAAGTATTATTCCAATAATTATAAGTATAAGGCCTAAATATACATTTAATTTAGATAAAATTCCTGGTAAATCAGGAATATACATTCCAATTCCTATGCCCATTATAATTCCACTAGCAAGTGCTTTACCCATATTTTTAAAACTCCTGTGTTTTCTAAATAAATTTATTATTTATAATTTCATATATTATCATAAGGTTTTTAAATTAATTTAGTTGTAAGTTCTAACTAAAAGAGATTGTTTTTATTCTTTTCCTACTTATATAATAAATATGATTTTTAATAATGTTATTTTTGGATTATCAGATATCTTGATAAAAAATCATTCTGCTAAAAAGATTAATTATAAATATCTATCTGAATTGGTAACATTTTCAAAAAATAATAATATTTCTTTATATCTTGTCACTGGTCTTAAAGATGAAATTGGTTTGAAAATTATAAAAAAACATAAACTAGATACTTTTTTTAAACTAGAAAATATTTTTCATGTAACTGATGTTTATTTTCAATCTTTGTCTGATATTGATAGGGAGATTAGATCTGAAAAATATAAACAAGATAAAAATTATTTAGATGATTATTTTAAAATATATTTTTTAACTAAAATTAAACCAAAACTTAATACTAAAAAAACTTTATATGTAGGGCATGATCTTTGGTCTGATGCTTATTATATTACAGAATATACTAAAGTAAATGTTTTACTTTTAAAACAATTTATTTCTTTTAATAATGAACTCTATGAAACTGATCTTAAAACTATAAATGTAATTAATCCTAGTTTTTCTGATTTTAAAGAAGTTTTAACTAAAAAAAGAGTGTTTGATTATACTAAACTTAAATCTTTTGCAAAAAATTATTTATTAACAAAAACTATTGGTAAAATTAATTTAAATCTTGACTATAGCAAGTTATATAAGAAAAAGGTGTGATGACTAAATGGAAATTAAAAATATTAAGGCAATTAGAATATTAGATTCAAGAGGAGTTCCAACTATTAGAACATTTGTATCTACTGAAAATACAGTTGGTGTTGCATCAGTTCCTTCAGGAACCTCAGCAGGATTGTATGAAGCCTATGAACTAAGGGATAAAAATTCTAAAAATTATTTTAAATTAGATGTTTCTAAAGCCATAAATAATGTGAATAATATAATTTCTAAAAAATTAAAAGGTAAATTTGTTTTAAATCAAGAAGATATTGATAAAACTATGATTGATTTGGATGGTACTGATAACAAATCAAAACTAGGTGCTAATGCAATTTTATCAGTTAGTCTTGCAACAGCAAGAGCAGCTGCTCAAGAACTTTCAATGCCATTATATAAATATATATCAAGGTTAGTTAAAAATAATAAATTTATTTTTCCTACATCTTTATTGAATATAATTAATGGTGGGCTTCATTCTGGGTCAAATATTTCCTTTCAAGAATATTTAATAATTCCTAAATTTAAGGATTATGAAGATACTATTAGAGCATCAAGTGAAATTTATCATGCTTTAAAAGAGATTATCTCTAAAGAACTAGGACCCTCTTCAACGAATGTTGGGTATGAAGGAGGGTTTGTTCCAAATTTTAAAGATACTAATGATGAAAACCCCTTAATATTTATTGAAAAGGCAATTTTAAGGGCCGGATATACACGAAAAGAGATAGGTTTAGGACTTGATTGTGCAGCGAATTCTTTTTATAATGAAAAAACAAAGAATTATTTTTTAAACAATAAAAATTATTCTTCTGATGAACTTTCTGATTATTATTTTAAAATAATTAAAGATTATAAAATAATGTCCATTGAAGATCCTTTTTTTGAAAACGATAAACTTTCTTGGAAAAAATTTAATAAAAAAGTAAATAATAAAATTAATGTAGTGGGTGATGATTTATTAGTTACAAAGCCTGCTTTAATTAAAGATGCTATCAAAAAAAAATATTGTAATACTCTTTTGCTTAAAGTAAATCAAATAGGTTCACTTTCAGAAAGTATAGATGCTTTTAATATTGCAAAAAAAGCAAATTGGAAAGTTGTAGTATCTCATAGGTCAGGAGAAACTGAAGATAATTTTATTTCTGATCTTGCTTATGGACTTAATGCAGATTACACTAAATTTGGAGCGCCAGCGAGAAGTGAGAGAACTAGTAAATATAATCGTTTGCTTGAAATAAAAAATACTGACTTTTAATTTTTAGATGTTAATTAAAAAAAGCTTAAATTAAGCTTTCTTTTTTAACATTGGAAGACCTGTTCTTGTGTTCTCAATAACATCATAGCCTTCAGGTAAATCTATTGAATCTTTAATTTCTCCTGAAAAGAAAAATAAGTGTCCTTTTTTGTGAAGGTGATATATTTTGCCGTTTTTTTTGTTTGTTTGTGAAAAACCCATATTTAATAACCCCCGTTTATTTTAAACTAATTAAAATTATATAGTTTGAACTAATATATATATATTTAGTTTTTATGATTAATTTTGTAACTAGATGCAATAACGATCTATTTAAAAAACATTTATAAACATATTTATTTATAAGATTAATATTAATTATAATTAAAAGGGTGAAAAATTAATGGCAGATGAATTTGATTTAAACGAAGATGTAGGTTCTTCAAAGAAATCAGGAACTTCTAAATTAAGACTTGAAGGTATAATTCCAATTGTAATAATTGTAATTGTAATTTTACTTATTGCTTTTAAAACAAATATATTCACAGGATCATCAAATTTATTTGGTGGTAATGGGTCTTCTGTTTTAATAATTGGTTCTCCAAGTCCAAATTTACAAATGGTTCTTAATAACGCAGAGAATAAAGATATAATTAAAGAAAAAAGAAATGTAACAATGGATGCTCTTTTGTATAATCCGACTGAAAGGATAAAAGGGTATGATATAATAATTTTAGATCAAACATTATCTGCTGATAAATCAATAACAAGAACAGCTGGTGAAGCAATTACTTCTTTTGTTAAATCAGGTGGTAGTTTAGTTGTTGTTTTAAATTCAGGAATTGAAAGACCTGGAGATACATCAGTAATTGGTTGGAAACCAACTTTTGGAGATATAATACCTGTATCTTGTAATCCAACTCTTTATAACATACCAAGTTGTAAACAACAATTAAGAGTTAATGGTATTATTTATGCAAATAGATATAATAGTAAACAAGGTGCATACAAGATAATGTATGGTATTGAAAAAGTACCTGCTCTTGAAGCTGCTGGTTTAATTTCAACAGAGACATATCCAATAACTGTTGAAGGAACTGAACTTGCTTATATAGTTGATTCAAGAACTGGAACATACTATCCTGCAATTGTTGAAAAGCCTTTACTTTTAGGAAAAGTAATTTACTTTAATTACGATCCTGGATTAGCAGAAGCAATTTTCATCAATACTTTAAAATATTTAAAATAGATTTTAATTAAAAATCTATTTCTTTCTTCTTTTTTTATTTAAAAAAACATTTAAAAACATTTCTGATTAACTATTATATAATAAATAAGAATAATACTTATATTTTAATTTTAAGTTATTCTTTTAATTTTAAAAAAAACCGATATAACTGCTTATATAGCAGGAGGTGCTAGAAGAAAATGGATAAAAAAGTTTTAGAGACTACACTTCAGACTCTCTTTTCAGGTGTTAAGAAAAGAAATTTTGATGAAGCTGTTGATCTAATAATAACATTCAAAAATATGAACATAAAAAATAAAGATCATAGATTTGAATATTTTGTAACTATTCCTAATCCTTTTATCACAAAGATTAAAACATTAGCATTTGTAAAAAACAAACATTTTGTTGAGTCTTTGAAAGATATTGTGGATAGGATAATTGTAGATGATGATATTTCTAAAATTTCTAAAAAAGAAGGTAAAAAACTTGCAAGAGAATTTGATTTAATTTTAGCAGAAGGATCTGCAATGTTAACTGTGGGTAAATTTTTAGGACAAGTTTTAAGTCCAAAAGGAAAAATGGCTATTGTTATGCCACCAAATGAACAAGCAGTTGAAAGTTTAATTGCTGCTCAATTAACAAAATTAAAAGTTACTAATAAAAAAAGTAAATCTTCAGTTTCAATTTTAGTAAAAATTGGTAAGAGAAGCCAAGATGTAAATAAAATTGTTGAAAATACCTTAATAGTTTATAACTCACTTCTTGAAAAATTACCTAATGGTAAACAAAATATTAAAGATGTGATTTATAAAACTACAATGAGCGCGCCTGTAAAGGTTGGAGGTGCTTTATAATGACTAGACACCTTAAAGCTTGGAGATTTAAAGAACTTGATATTATTGCAGGTACTTTAGGAAAATATAAAACCATTGGTATTGGTGATTTAAATAATTTCCCATCAGCATTACTTCATAAATTAAGAAAGAATGCACCTGATATAACATTCAAGGTAACAAATAAAAATATCTTAAAAATGGCTCTTGATAAAATAAATCAAAAAGATATTATTGAAAAATTACCAAATCAACCAATATTGATATTATCTAATGATAATGCTTTTGAAATATATTCTGAAATTAAGAAAAATAAATCAAAATCAAAAGCAAAAGTTGGAATGATTTCGCCAATTGACATTGTAATTCCTGCTGGAGACACTGGTTTAACACCTGGTCCTGCACTTTCAGATCTTAAAAAAGTTAATATTAAAGCTCAAGTTAAAGGAGCAACAATATTTGTAACTAAAGATACTGTTATTGCAAAAGAAGGAGATATCATAAATGAAGATATTGTTAGTATATTATCAAAGCTTGACATTAAACCTGTTGAACTTATTTTAGATGTTGTTTTCATAAAAGAAGACGGAATAATTTATTCTAAGGATGTACTTGATGTTGATGCGGAAGCAATTTATGATAATTTAATAATGGCTGTAAGACAATCTATTAATTTAGGTGTTGAAGCTGGTTATGCAACAAAAATGACAATTGAGCCAATGATAATGATGGCTGAATTGAAAGCGCAAGCTTTACAAAAGGAGGTATCTAAATAACTTTAGATACTTTTCTAAAAAATATATTAAATATGAGAGGGTGAATTAGTATGGATTATATCTATGCAGTTTTATTATTACACAACGGAAAAAAAGAAATAACTGAAGCAAACGTAAAAGCAGTTTTAACATCAGCAGGATTACCTGTTGACGATGCTAAACTTAAAGGTCTTTTAGCTTCTTTAAAAAATATAACTATAGCTGAAGCTATAGAAAAAGCTTCAATGCCAGTTGCTAGTGCTGTACCTGTTGCTGAAGTTAAAGAAGAAGCAAAAGAAGAAGAAGTTGAAGTTTCAGAAGAATCAGCTGCTGAAGGTTTAGGTTCATTATTCGGTTAATTAGTCTTTTTTAAAAAAAGACTTTTCTTTTTTATTTTCAAGACAAATTTTCTTGAAAATAACTCTTTTTTTATTTTTAATTATTCTTATTTTTACGGTCATCACCTGTCAATAAATATATAAACTATTTATTCTATAATATACTATATGTCAGTAGAAGAAAAATATGTATCTTTTCCATATATTAAAAAAAATGTTATTGAAAAGAGAGTCTATCAAGAACTTTTAACTGCAAAAGCTATTGAAGAATCAACTTTAGTTGTAGCTCCTACTGGCCTTGGTAAAACAATTGTTGCTATTTTACTTATTGGTTATATGTATAATCCTAATAAATCAATTATTTTTTTAGCACCAACTAAACCGCTTGTTACTCAACATAAAAATTCTTTGATTAAATTACTTGAAATTCCTGAGGATAAAATAATTTTTTTAACAGGGCAAATTCCTCAAGAAAAAAGAAAAAAAATATATTCTAAAAAAGGACTTATAATTTGTGCTACACCTCAAACAATTAGAAACGATATCAAAAATAATTTGTTAAACGAAAACAATTTTAATTTAATTATTTTTGATGAAGCGCACAGAGCGGTAGGTGAATATGCTTATGTTGCAATATCTACTTTTTTTCCAGAAAAAATAAAAAGATTAGCATTAACAGCATCTCCTGGTTATAATAAAAAAAAAATAAGGGAAGTTGCAGATAATTTAAAAATTAAACATATGGAAATTAGAACTGATAATGATTTAGATGTTGTTGATTACTTAAAAGAAATTGAAATAGAAACTATTTTTACTGAGCTTGATCCAGTTTCTCGAAAAATATCAAATATACTTGATTCATTTATTTTAAAAAAAATCACATTTTTAAGAAAATTACATTTTTCAATTGGAATTAATTTTTCAAAGAAACAAATTATAATGATTCAGCAACAAATATTTAAAAGAATGGAATTAAGTAAAAGTTCTATCAATTTTTTAGCATTAATTAATACTTCTCTAGCTTTAAAGGGTTATCATGCTAAAGAACTTATTGAGACTCAAGGTTTTTTATCTTTAAAAAATTATCTTGATAAAATGTTTCAAAATTCAAAAACATCTAAAAATACAAAAACTGTTGCTCAATTTATAAATTCTAAAGAAGTTTTAGAAGTTTACAGATTATTAATTAATCATAATTTTAATAAAAATTTATATTCAAAAGAAAAAATATTATTAGATATAATAAAACCGTTTGTAATTTTAAATCCTAAATCAAAAATTTTAATATTTAATAATTTTAGGGATAATGCAACAAATATTACTAATTTATTAAATAATGAAAAAGGGTTGAAGGTCGCAAGATTTGTAGGACAAGCATCTAAAGAAAAAGATAAAGGATTATCTCAAAAAGAACAATCAAAGATGATTGTTGATTTTAAAAATGGGGTTTATAATATTTTAGTATGTACATCTGTGGGTGAAGAAGGACTTGATATTCCTGCAGTTGATTTAGTTATTTTTTATGATGCTGTTCCTTCTGAAATAAGGTCTATTCAAAGACGTGGAAGAACAGGTAGGTTTAGTGTTGGAAAAGTTATTTTGATTTTAAATAAAGATACTGTTGATGAAAATTATTATTTAGTATCTTTACAAAAAGAAAAAACTATGAAAAAAAATCTTTTAAATTTTTCAAAAAATGATTTGTTAAAAAAATCATCTGTAAAAAAACCTTTTCAAAAAAATTTAAGTGATTTTTAATAAAAAAATAATTAGGGAGTTTTTAAATTATGGAATTTACAGATTTTTTAATTGAAGCTAAAAAAAACACCTATGCTTCATCACGCCTTACAGATAAATTAAATAAAGATAGGTCTAAGGAATTAATTTTTGAAAAAGATAATTATATTTATGTGGATAAATTTTATGGTTATAATC
>CAZQEL010000007.1:0-37148 GCA_964591795.1 uncultured archaeon
AAATGATTTTCTCTAATAAAAATCATTTCACAATAAAATATACCTTTCTTCCTGCTTGTATTTTTTTTAAATATCCTTCTTTAACAAGTCTATTTAATCTTTGAGAAGCTGCATTTGATCCTTTATACTTAAATTCAGTTTTTACTTTTTCAGCATCAACTTTTTGATTTGCTCTAATGAAAGAAATTATCTTATCGTCAATTTCTGGTAAAATATTAATTGTATCTGTATTAGTATCATGAGACTCAACTTTTTGTTTTAAAGCAAATTGTAAAGTATCATACTTTTCGTACAAATCTTTTAATATCCCATTTGTTTTCTTTCTTTCTTCAATCAATTGATGTAAAATTACTGAAAGTATCAATGGATCTTTAAACTTCTCTTGAATTTGAATAAGATCACTCAAACCCAGTTCTTTAGAATCTTGTTTTAATAACTTGTCTAAAAATATCTGTTTTGTTAATGTGTCATTTTCAGTCATAATATATCATGATAATGTCATGAAAGTATTAAAAAAGCATCGGTTTCTAAAACCTATAAGAAATAGTGATTTTGGTTTGGTTTTCAAACCAATATTCTATTATTTGAAAATTAAGTATATTCTATCAAGAAACATTAAATAAACAAACTAAATACTAATAACAATAAAATATATATTATAATATAGACAATTCTATTTATAAAGCTTTTTAGTTAATAAAACAAAATAAAAAAAAGAAAAAGAAAAGAAATTTAAACTATCTATTAGTTAAATCAACTTCTTGGGAAAAAACATGTTACACCAGGAGTAGGAGCTGGATAAACTATAGATATAGATTGAGTAGTTACAAGTCCAATAAGTCCAGGTGAATAACTAGTAATTTCTAAATTTAATATATCTCCAGCTGCGGGTATATAATTAGGATTAATAGAAACTGAAATTGGATTAGATGTACCATTAAAACTACCACTTGAATTAAACACTTGATTATTTTCAAGACTTAGTTCATAATAACAAGAACCTATACAATCTGCTTCAAAATTTCCAAAAAACTCCATAACACAGTAATCACTATTATGTGTTTCATTAAATGAAAAATTATCTATAACAGGAGAACAACCACTTTTTGAAATTACATTATTATTATTCTTTTCAATAGTACTATATGTTCCAGATGTAGCTTGTGTTAATTCCACATTTAAATCATAATCATAATTATATGAATTGGTAATACCAGCATTAAAATTAAATTCATAATTTGATGGATTTCCATTTATGTTTGCAGGAATAGTTTTATTTATAATTTCAAATAAATAACCAGAATAACTATTATTACCCAAAGTTATTTTTATTGTACAATTATCAATACCAGGAGTACCTTTACAAACAATACCATTAATTGTATGTGTTACATCTTTTATACAACTATTAAATGGACTAGCAAAATTAGCTAAAGTACTAGCAGATGAAATAGTTGAAGAACTTAAATTTGAAGTTAATCCACAAATTGCTGTTTGTGACCATTTTAATTTATTTGTTACTGAATCATATTGCAAATTAGCACCATCAATAGGACATTGACCTAAAGCTATAAGTATATCTAATTTATTAACAGAAACGGCATTATCTGCAATTTTAGGATTAGTTACTGCAAAACTACCTATTTTTTTATCAATTACAGCACCTGCAGCTAAATCATCTTGAGTTACTGCTTCATAATCAATATTTTCAGTTAAAACTGAATTTAAACCAAGTTTACCATGAATTATAGAATAATCTTGAATTTTTGCTGATGAAATTGAATCATCTTGAAGATGAGAATTATTAATAGTATCAATACTTATTTTACTACTTGTAATTGCACCATCTTGAATTTTTAAATTTGAAACTGCATTATTTTGTATTGCTGATGCACTTACAGAATTAGGATTTGCATGATTTGAATAATCTGCAACTATAGCACCATAATAAGGATTTGGTACAGGTATAATTACAGTAAATATCTCATCATCAAGTACTATTGGTGGAGTAGGTGTTGATGCTGCAAAAACTACACCTGCAAAAACCACTATTGATAAAAATATTAAAAAAATATTTATAAATTTCATTTTAATTTCCTCCAAGTATAAATTTAATCACTACCATAAGTAGTTCCACCATCTACTACAACTGCATTATAATTATTAGTACATTGAGTAAGATTTGCATTAGAGATAACACTTAATTTCATATCAATTGATTTACTAGTATAACCTACTAGATCTGAGGCAATTGGACCAACAAAAATACCTTGTGCTAAATTATCTTTAAATGTATCATATAGAACACATGTAGATTTTCCAATAGGATAATTAGAACCGTTTGAAGTAACATATGCTAACAAAAAGAAATATCTATTACTAGGACTAGTAATATTAACATCTCCAGTAATTTTGTACATTGTTGGTAAAGTTCTATCAGTTGGAAGTGCATGAACATTTAAACTAAAAACTACTAAAAACATAATTAAAAAAACTGTAAAAATACCTAAATTTCTAAATTTCAATTAAATCACCTTACTCTTTTTTAAAATTATAAAATACATATTAAGATATATTACCATAAAGTTTATAAATAATTCCTTTTAATTAAAATAATCTAGATTCCCGTCTTGGAAGACGAAAACCCATTTTTTTTGTTTTTTCAAGTATACTTTGAACAATTAATTCTATTTCTTGTAATTTAAGTCTACTTTGAAGATCAGCATCGATTAATGGAGCTGGATACACATATCTTTTATTAAATGAAGAAATAGATGCTATATTTGAAACTATAAAATCTGTATATTCTTTTAAAGAAAGTCCAAATTCCTTAAAATAAATAAATTCAATTCTTAAAGGAAAATCATCTTCTGAAAGTTTTAAGTAACAGACATAAAGATTATTATAAATATCTGAATTAAAATCCTTTAAAACAGGATGTTCATTTAAACTATCAGAGTACTTAAAAACACAAGTTCTTTGATTTTTAGATAATAGAGAAAATACTAAAAATGAATCTGATAATGAAAAATCAATTTCATCTTTAAAAAAGTTATTTTTTAAAAAATTAAAAAATCTATCTCCACGTGAATCTTCAATACAACCAACTAAAAACGTTTTATTTTTTTTAGATATATTATATAAAGAATTAAATAAACTTAAAAGTTTAAAATAATCCTTATAAAAAACAGATTCCTTTGTGGGTTTTGAAATATATTGTGGAATTATAGAACCATCAATTAACATAAAATCAAGAGATGGATTTTTTTCAATAATGTTTAAAGATAAAGAAAGTTCTTTTTTTAATCTTAAAATAGAAGTGTTCCAAATTATTTCTTCAATTTCTAAAGAACCAGTAGCAAGATAAGGTTTAGCTAAATTATAAACTTTAGGAAAATATTTAACTGAAGATAATTTTGAATCTTTATAGTTAAAAATACAACCTGCTTCTTTTATAATAATTAAATTTGCAAAATTAAATTGTTTGTTAACAAATCCAGAATCAACACCTGCAAAACTTAAATTTTGATTTTTTTCAATAGCAACTGAATTAATAATATTTTCATATAAATTATAAGGATTAGAAAGTTGTGCATAGTTTTTAGTTTTAAAAATAGATACTGTTTTTTGATTTCTATCATAAACTTTTAAAAGTGTTTTAATTATGCTATCGTCTATCATAAAATTAATCCATTAAAAAAAACTACATACTTTCAAGTTTTTTAATTCTTTCTTCAATTGGAGGATGAGTTGAAAACATTTTTGACAACCTATTTCCTCTAAAAGGATTTATAATATAAAGATGTGCAGTTCCTTTAGATGCTCCACTAACCGGAATATTAACACCAGAAATTTTTTTCAAAGCATTAGCAAGACCTTGTGGATATCTAGTTATTTTTGCACCTGATGCATCTGCTAAAAATTCTCTTTTTCTAGAAATAGACATTTTTATCATCATTGCAATTATTGGAGATAACACTACAAAGATTATAGCAATTATTAAAATAACTGGATTTTTATTATTATTATTTCCTCCAGAAGCACCCCCAAAAAGAATTCCCCTAAAAGCAATATCTGACACCATCATAATAAGTCCAAAAAGAACTGTTGCAATAGTCATAACTTTAATATCTCTGTTTCTTATATGTGATAGTTCATGAGCAACAACACCTTCAAGTTCTTCTCTATTAAGTATTTCTAAAATACCAGAAGTTACAGCTATGGATGAATGTTTTGGACTTCTTCCTGTTGCAAAAGCATTAGGAGATTTATCTTGAATAATATACACTTTTGGTTTTGGAATTCCACTAGCAATTGAAAGTCCTTCAACTAAGTTATCTAAAAATTTATGTTTTGAATTTTTATCAGGTTCAATTAATTTAGCTCTAGAAGTTGCAAGAACAATTTTATCTCCAGCATAATATCCTACCAATGCATAAACTATTGCAAAAACTCCTGCAATGAAAAGTATACCTACTCCAAAATCTGAAAAAATATATTGCAAAGCAAAGCCAACAAGCCCAATAAAAATAAAAAAACATAAAAATAAAATATATGTTTTAAAATTATTTGTTCTTATTTCACTATAAAAATTAGTTTTTAAATTATCCATATAAAATATCACATTTTTTAAATTTAAAATTATATATAATATAAATCAAAAGAAATATAAAAATATTCTTTATTAATTAAAATTAGATTTTAAGTTTAGTATTTAATGAAGTAACACATTTAGCATTTAATCCTAATTTATACTCAATTTGTTGAGCAAATTCTTTTGTAAAACCATGTATTGTATATATTTTTTTAGGATTAACTTCGTTTACAAAATTTAATAATGACTCAAAATCACAATGATCAGAAACATTTACAAGAGTAGATCCTCTAGAATATTTCCAACCAGTTAAAACATATGATGATATTTTTTTATTAATTTGATGTTCTAAACTTTTTATTAAATTATAGTTAACTAAAGATAAAGGCATAACTAAAACATCTGAAGAATAAATATTATGATCAAGTAAAACTGATTTTAAATTATTACCTGAGTTATTATAAACTTGAGTATATTTATAAGTTTCTTTGTCAACTAAAGGAGTGATATTTAAATAATTATTTAAAAATGAAATGATCTCTTGATTTTTACCTAAAGTATACCCACCTAAAACTACAAATTTGTTTTCAGAAAGATCTTTTTTAATTTTTTTGGCTAAATTATTATAAACCAAACTTCTTTCTTTAAAAGAAAATTCTTTACGTCCAAAAGTTGAATCAATAACAAGTGTATCTACAATTATTGGTTTTGCGCCTTTTAAAAGTAAAGATGGTTTTGTATTAAAATCCCCAGTATATAATAATGAATTTTTATTATCTTCAAATAGAAACATAGCCGCACCAAGAATATGTCCAGCATTTAATGCAGTCACATATAAATCATCTATAAGATTTATTTTTTTATTAAACTCAAGTTCAACAAAATCAAATTTACTTTTTTTAAAACGGCCATTAAGAAGATTAATAGTTTCTCTGGTTGCAAAAGTCTTTTGAGATGTGTTACAGGCGTGATCTGAATGAGCATGTGTAATAAATGAATATTCATTTAAAGCACACATTTTAGATTGATCTAAATTTATTTTAAGATTATTCTTTAAAATACTAAAAAATGATGCATATTCAAATTTCATGTTTGATCATTATTTATTTTTGCAAAATGTATTTTATAAAAATATTAATCTATTTAAAAATAGAAATTAAATGGGGACACCGGGATTCGAACCCGGGTCTACAGGTATCTCCTATTTTAATTTTATATAATATAAAATTAAATTAATTTCTGTACGTAATCAATCATCTGGTTTAAAAAAAAACCATCTTGCGATCCAGATCATTTTTATTAAAAAATATCTGGAGCCCGTAAGGTTAACCTGGCTACCCCATGTCCCCGATTTAATAAATATATATAAATAATAAAGTATTTATATGTTTGTTAAACGGCAAAAAAAAAAAAAAAAAAACTAGAAAGAAACTTTAACGTTCTTTCTTTCTGAATCTGGAGCTTCAAAAAATATTTCTGATTTAAAATTAAACATATTTGCAAAAATATTTGAAGGAAACATTTCAATTTTGTTATTATATATCATAACTGAATCGTTATAAAATTGTCTTGCATAAGCAATTTTACTTTCAATACCTGAAAGTTCTTCTTGAAGCATTAAAAAGTTTTGACTAGCCTTAAGATCAGGATAATTTTCAACAGCAATATTAAGTCCAGTTAATGCTTTTGAAAGTTCGTTATTTGCTTTAGCTTTCATTGTCATATCAGTTGCACTCATTGCTTGTGATCTTAATTGAGTAATTTTTGTAAATGTATCTTTTTCATGTATCATATAACCTTTTACAGTTTCAATTAAGTTTGGAACAAGATCGTATCTTTTTTTAAGTTGAACATCAATCTGACTCCAAGAGTTTTTAACTCTATTTCTTAATCTTATAAGACTGTTATAGATTGTAAACACAATTATTAGAAGCACTACAACAATAATTAAAATTATTATACCAGTTGTCATAATTCATTCCCCCTTCTAGTATCTTATTATTAACTTTATTATTTATAAAATAATATAAAACTATATTAATATATATAGATAAAAAGAAATAAAAAGAAATTGTTTTTATCCAAATTAAATTATTTTTTATCAACACAAAATAATTCAGAAATAAATGTTAAAAAAACAAAAAAAAAGAAAAAAAAGAAAATTACTCCATATAACAATCTTCAGGACAATTTAGTGGATTTTCTCCATAGACATAATCACATCTTAAATCTCCACAATATGGTTTTACATTAACTATATTGTTATGAGATGCGAATTTATCCTCAGATTCTGTATAACTAACTGTATTTTCTTTAATGTTTATAGATAAAAAGAAAACATTAAAAAATAAAAACACAATTGTTACAACTGAAATTAAAACCATTCCTTTCTGTCTCTTATTAGGCATACTTATTCCTCCAATGTGTGAATCGTTTTTTTGAAAAGCGTTTAAATTGCAAGAAAAATTTTACGTAAGATGATTACTTTGCAATCTAAATTATGGTTTGCGAATAAAAAATTGCACGAAAATGTTTATTGTAAGATAATTAATTTGCAATTTAAAATTCGATTTTTCCAGAAAACTTTTTCTAGAAACTAAATGTAATTCAAAGTTATTATAAAAAGAACTAATTTTGTTTTCAAACAAAAAAAGTAAAATAGTTTGCAAAAATAAAACTTTATGTAAACTTAAATTATTAATAATTAAATAGTTATTAAAAAATAAAAAATAAAAAAAAATTACTTTTTAGAATTTTCTTTCTTTGCAACTAAAATTTTTGTTTTAATTAAAGTATCTGGATTTAAACTCATAGAATCAATTCCAATTGATACTAAAAATTTAGCAAAATCAGGATAATCAGATGGAGCTTGTCCACAAATACCAATGTATTTACCTTTTCTTCTTGCAATTTTTACAACTTTTGTAATAAGTTCCTTAACAGCAGGATTTCTTTCATCATAAATACTTGCTACAATTTCTGAATTTCTATCAAGTCCTAAAGTTAATTGAGTTAAATCATTTGTACCAATTGAAAATCCATCAAATACGTCCAAGAAATCTTCCGCTAATATTATATTTGAAGGAATCTCACACATACCAATTACTTTAAGCCCTAAAAATCCTTGTCTTAAACCATTTTTCTTAAGTTCAAAAATAACTTTTTTAGCTTCTTCAACAGTTCTACAAAAAGGAATCATTATTTCAATATTTGTAAAACCCATTTCTTCTCTTACTTTTTTAATTGCCTTACATTCTAATGCAAAACCTTCTCTATAATTTCCTTGATAATATCTTGAAGCACCACGCCATCCTATCATTGGATTTGATTCTATTGGTTCATATTCTTTACCACCAATAAGATTCGCATATTCATCAGATTTAAAATCAGACATTCTTAAAATAACTTTCTTTGGATAAAATGCAGCTGCAATTCTTGCAATTCCTTGTGATAATTTATCTACAAAATATTCTACTTTATTTTTATAACCTATAGTTAAACTATCAATTTCATCTTTAACAGCTTTATCTTTTATTTTATTATAATTTATTAAAGCTAAAGGATGTATTTTTATCCAAGAATTAATAATAAATTCTTCTCTTGCAAGACCAACACCATCTGATGGTAAAAAAGATTGTTCAAAGGCTTGTTCAGGATTACCAATGTTTAACATTATTTTTGTTTTTGTAGTTGGTATTTTTTTAATATTATGTACATCTTTCTTAAATTTTAAAACTTTATCATAAACATATCCAAAATCTCCAGAAGAACAATCAATTGTAATCATTTGTTTATCTTTTATTTTTAAAGTTGCATCAATTGTTCCTACAACACAAGGAATACCAAGTTCTCTTGCAATTATTGCAGCATGACAAGTTTTACCACCTTTATTTGTCACAATACCCGATGCTATTTTCATTATAGGCACCCAATCAGGATCTGTCATTTCAGTAATTAAAATATCACCTTTTGAAAAAGAATTAATATCTTTTACATCTTTAATTATTGAGGTTTTACCAGTAGCTATTTTTTGACCAATTGAAATACCTTTTACAATAGGTTCTGTTTTTCCTAAAAGTGTATATGTTTCAATTTGATTTAAATTTTTATTAGACTGAACAGTTTCAGGTCTTGCTTGAACAATATATACTTTTTTATTAATACCATCAACAGCCCACTCCATATCCATTGGTTTATAGTGTCCAGCTTTTTCTGAATAATAATCTTCAATAACACAAGCCCATTTTGCTAAAGTTGTTGCATATTTATCATCAATACAATATTGATTTCTATGATTAATATCAACATTTACATTTTTAACCGATTTATTACCTTGAGTATCATAAATCATTTTAATTGATTTTTCACCAAGTCTTTTTGAAATTATTGCATTTTTACCTTGTCTTAAAGTTGGTTTAAATATAACAAATTCATCAGGATTAACTGCTCCTTGTACAATGTTTTCTCCAAGACCATAAGCACCATTAATTACAACAACATCTCTAAAACCTGTTTCAGTATCAATTGAAAACATAACCCCTGAAGCTGCTAAATCACTTCTAACCATTTTTTGAACAACAATTGAAAGTGCAACTTTAGTATGACTAAATTTTTTTTCAACTCTATAAGCTATTGCTCTATTAGTAAAAAGAGATGCAAAACATTTCCTACATGCTTGAATTAAATCTTCAGGCCCTCTTATGTTTAAATAAGTTTCTTGTTGTCCTGCAAAAGAAGCATCAGGTAAATCTTCTGCTGTTGCGGATGATCTTACAGCAACATCAAGTTCTTTTGTTTTTTCTGATTTTGAAAGAGTATAATAGGCTTCAATGATTTCTTTTTCTAAATCATGTGGTATTTCTGCAATTCTAATTAATTTTCTTATTTTTGCACCTTTTTGAGAAAGTGCTTCTAAATCATTAATATTTAAATTTTTTAAAATATTATCTATTTTTTTAATAATTTCATCTTTTTGTAAAAGATATCTATAAGCATGAGCAGTAATTGCAAAACCATTAGGTATTTTCACACCTTTTTTAGTTAAATTTCTGTACATTTCACCTAAAGATGCATTTTTTCCACCAACTATAGGAACATCTTCAATTGCTATTTCATTAAACCACAAAATAAATTTATTTTCTCTTTTCATATATTAATCACAATCTATTTATTATTTTACAATATTAGTTAACCTAACTATTTTTATAGTTATCTTGCACTTAAATCACTGCCATTATCGTCGTCTCCAAATTGACCATTAAATCCACTAAATTCTAAACTTCCATCAAATTAAAAACTACCAAATCTTATATTTAAATTATTTAAAATAAATTTATTAGATTCTATATTTATTTTTATAAAACTGCTTAATACCATTTTTCAAAAACATTTACAACACCATTAAAATTTAAATTATAAATTATTTTTATTTAAAAAATATTAAAATATTTTACCTAAAATAATGATAACATTAATAATAATAATTAAAATAATATAAAATATATCTTTTTCATAAATATTCGTCATTTATAATTTCTTTTAATAAATCAATAACTTGTAAAAAAGAACCATCATTAACAATTACAATATCAAAAGTATTTTTGTAAATTTCTAATTTATGTTCAATATCTGAATTTAAAAAACCTATTGAAAGAATAACTTTATTATTTAAGCCATCAACCATTTTCACATCTTCAAGAGAATCTCCTATAACAATTACATTTTTCCTCTCTTTTATTTGATTATAATAAGAATTATTTTTTAATTCAAATTCATTTTTATTAAGTATATGTATTGTTTTATCTTTATAATTTGGTTTTGCATAACCATTTTGATCCCAATCAAAGAAATTAGAAACAATCTCTATATTTGAAAATAACAAATTTTCTTTGTTTAAAACAGAAATTATAAAATCACCTATTCCTGAAGAAAATATAAGTAAAGGAATTTTTTTGTCAAAAAGAAATTTAAAAAAAATATCAACCCTTTCTCTTAATTCCATATTGGATTTAATAATAATTTCTGAAACTATATTTTTATTCATTTTTGATTCTGAAATTAATTTTATGTGCTTTTCCCACCATTCTTTCATTTTTTCTTTCTTTTCTTCAAAAGGAATTGAAATATCAACCTCTATTGAATGATATTTATCATAAAGTGCATACGATTTTTGAGGATAATTATCTTCAAGATAACCACCATCTCTTATTAAAGAAATTGCAGATTTAAATTTGCCAGTTTTAGTATATTCTTTATTTAATGTTTTATCAAAATCAGAAACAACATGAAGATGATTAATTCCATCTTTTTTAATTAGATCCAATTTTTCTTTTAATAAATCTCTATTTTTAATAAAAACATCTTTTAATAACTTCATAATAAAAAAACCTCATTTTAATATTTCTTTTTTAAAAAGATTATAACGTCTATAATTTTTAGTTTTACTAGATTTATAATTTATGGCATTAAATGGACACATATTATAACATTTAGTGCACATTATACATTTATTTGAAAATTTAACTTCTCTTTTTTGTTTTTTAACAACTATATTTTGAGTAGGACAGCCTCTTTCACAAATACCACAAAGAGTACATTTATCATAATCCACAACCCATTTTTTTCTAGTAAGAGATTTGTTTAAAAAGTAATTTACTATGTTAGAAAATAATTTATTAAATATATTAACTTTGATAATATTTTCTTGACCACTATATAATGAATTAAAATCAACTCTTATTTTATCTTTAACTAAACTAATTTTAGTAGAAATTAATTTTTCTTCAATTAAATCTTTTGAAAACATAAAAGAAACATTATCAGGCATAGAATAAAAATAAGTAGAAACCACATTATATTTTTTATCTAAAAGTTTTTTTCTTAAAGAACTAAAAGAAGCACCAACCATACCACCACAAGTAGCTAAAAGTAACACTGGTTTATTAGTGGATACAGTAGGTAAATTTGAAATAAATTTTTCAACCATTTGTGGAGCTTTAAAACCATGCACAGGAAAAGCAATAACAAGCATTTCATACTCAGCTTGGCTTTTTGAAACATCAATAGTTTCAATTGGAATCATGTCAACAGAAATTGATTTTAATAAAAGTTCTTTTATATAAAGGTTAGAAACGAATAAAGTATTTCCTGTTCCTGAAAAATAATATAATGCTATATTTTTTATATTTTTAAAATACATATATTAAGTATCCTTTTAAAATTAAAATACATATATAATATTAGAAACATTTAAAAAGAAATATATAGGTCACTTACTTCCAATAAATATATATTCTATTAAGAACATATATTATATCTTATTTTAAAAAAATGATCAAATATGACACTAAAAAAAATATACTTTAGACACTCAAACTTTAGAGATGAACAAAAACAAATTATTATAGATATACTTGAAGCTTTAAAAAATAAAAAAAATATGATTTTACATGCTCCTACAGGAACTGGAAAAACAGATGCAGCTCTTTCGGCTGCAATTAGTTATGGACTTGAAAATAACAAAAAAATATTATTTTTAACACCTAAAACATCTCAACACAAAGTTGCATTAGATGTAATTCGTGGAATTAACTTAAAATATAATAGTAAAATTAAAGCAATTGATTTTGTAGGAAAAAAAAACTTATGTATTGAACCAGGAATTTCACAAATGAAAGCTGGTTTTTATGAAATCTGTAGACATGCTGTTCAAAATAAACAATGTCCTTTTTATTTAAATGTAAAACCAATAAATAAAAACGAAAGAGAAATAACTGATCAATTGATTGAAAGAGAAAATAAAAATTTAATGATCCTTTCATCCGAACATTCTAAAGATATAGCCTATAATTTTAAATCACTACAAGAAAAACCAATGCCTCTATGTCCATATGAATATTCTAAAATTTTTGCAAGAGATTGTCAAGTTATTGTAGCAGACTATTATCATTTATTTTCTAAAAAAATAGCAGATTCTTTCCTAAGTGAAATAAATATAGATATTAAAGATTGTATTGTAATCGTAGATGAAGCACACAATTTAGAAGAAAGAATAATAAAACTATTATCAAAAACAATTAATGTAAGTATTATTAATAGAGCAATAAAAGAAGCTGAAGAAATAAATGAACTTGATGTTGCAACATTTTTAAAAGAATTTATAATTAATCTTGAAGAAATTGCAGATATTAAATTTAAAAATAAAAAAAATGTTTATGAAAAAGAAGAACACATAAAAGAACATGAACTTTTATTTAAAAAATATTTAGAAAATATTGAAGAACAAATAAATAAAGTAGAAGAAGCAGGAATAAATTATCTTGAAAAGAAAAATGAAACCAGATCTTCTCTTGTTAATTTAGCTTTATTCTTTGAAAATTGGTTTTTAGTAAAAGGAGACGATTTTGTAAAATACATTAAAATTGAAAATAATGTTATCAGTATTAAAAATAACGCAATGGATGTGTCTAAAATCACAAAAGATGTATTCAAAAGTTGCTATGCTGGAATCATAATGTCAGGAACTTTAACTCCACTTAAAATGTATGAAGAAATATATGGACTTAAGGGTAATACCATATTAAAAGAATACAATTCTCCTTTTCCAAAAGAAAATAGACTTGATATTTTAATTAATAATGTCACTACAAAATACACTAATCGAAATGTAGATGAATATAAAAAAATTGCAAAAATTACAAGTGAACTTGTTAATGCAATTCCAGGAAACACAATTGTTTTTTTTCCAAGTTTTGAGATGATGAAAAATATTGAAAAATTTATTATTATAAGTAAACCAAAAATTTACCAGGAAAAAGAAAGCACAACTGAGTCTTTTGAAAAAATGATTTCAAAATTTAAACAAAATTCAAATTTATTAGGATCCTGTTTATTTGCAGTAATGGGTGGAAAAGCATCAGAAGGAATAGATCTACCAGGAAATCTTTTAATGGGTGCAATTATTATTGGAATTCCACTATCTAAAATGGAAATTTATACAAAATCAAGAATTGATTATTATGAAAAATTATATAAAAAAGGATGGCAATATGCTTATATTCAACCAGCCTTACAAAAAGTAATTCAAAGTGCAGGAAGAGTAATTAGAAGTGAAAAAGACAAAGGAGTTATAGTTTATTTAGATTCTCGATATGAATGGGGAAAATATAAACAACATTTACCTAAAAATATAAAATTCACAAAATCTAAGGACTATAAAGAAGAAATAGACAATTTCTTTTCATAAATCTTAAAAAACCATTTCTTTTTAAATGATTATGTGCATATATTATATTAATAAGAATAAACATTTAAACTAAAATTAAATTTAAAATATAAAGTGAGTAAATATGAATCTTCCAAAAACAGTAAAAGCATATTGTAAAAAATGTAAAAAACATACTGAACAAAAATTAAAAGCTTTCAAAGCTAGAAAAGCAAGAGCATTGGCTATCGGAACTAGAAAAAATGAAGCAAAACACAAATCCGGTTATGGTGGTAAAGCTAAATTAATTAAACCAGTTAAAAAACAAAATAAAAAACCAATTTACACAGCTGAATGCTTAATTTGTAAAACAAAAAGTTATTTTGTAATACCAAAAAAAATGAAGAAAACTGAAATTAAACAAGAATAATTTTACAATTATTCTTTGTTTTAAAAACTCTTTTTCTTTTCTATTTTTTTATTATTAAAAACAAAGTATTTTTAAATTAAATTCATAACTATACTATTATGGTTAAAATAGATAACTATTATAGAGTAGTTGCATCAACTTTTGGAATTGCTTATATCATAGGTATAATTATTGCTTTAATATATGCCTATAGAGGAGAAATAATAGTTCAAACAGGAAGTAGTTTTATACAAAATCTATCTTTAACAAATTCAATTTATTTTAAACAAACGATGTATGAGATATTTAATAATGCCACAGATTTATTTTTAGTGCCTTTTGCATATTTAGTTGCAGCAATCCAATTTTCATATATGCATGTAAATTTACTTACATCTTCATTTTTAGGTCAAGTTAAACTACTAGTACAATTAATTCCACAATTTTTATTTTTTATAACATATATTATTTCAGCAACTTTAGGAATTAAAGTACTTTTATTAATAGTTAAAACTTTTATAAATAGCTTTATAATAAAAGAAAATAAATATAAAATTAAAGAGCAATTTTTTACAAAAGAAGATATTAAACTTTTTTATATTGGTTTATCCACAATTGTTATTGGAGCAACAATTCAAACACATTTAATTAAAGTTTTATTTATTTTCTTTGTTAATTTAAAATCAATTGCCTATATTTTAATTGCTCTTGTATATCTTTTGATAATAATATTATCTGGATACATTACAATTAAAACAATTAACAATTATTTAAAAAAATATAAGAAAGAAAAATTATGAGTTTAGATTTTACAGAAAATATTGTTGTTGGAAGACGGCAAAACGATCTTAAAAAATACAAAGAAAAAGCAACAGGTTATATTGGAAAAGTTGTTGTTTCTGGTGGAGATAATCCAATTTTAGGAAAAAAAGTGCTAATGGATCTTTCAAGATCACATGTAATGATTATTTGTGGTAAACGTGGTGGAGGAAAATCATACACACTATCTGTTGTAATGGAAGAATTTGCAAAACAACCATTTGAAATAAAGGACAGACTATCTGTAATTGTAATAGATACTGTTGGTATTTTTTGGACCATGAAATACCCAAATAAAGAAGTACCACAAAAAGTTTTAGATAAATGGAATTTAACTCCAGAAGGAATAAAAATTAGAAATTTAATACCTTTTGGAAAAAAAGAATTTTACACAGAAAAAGAAATTCCTTTTGATGCTCCTTTTTCAATAAGAACTTCTCAAGTTGATTTAGAAGATTGGTTAGCTTTATTTAGACTTACTTGGAGAGATCCTGAATCATCTTTACTTTCAAGAACCATTGAAAATTTAAAATTAAAACTTGGTAATTTATATGATATTGATGATATTATTACTCTTTCAAAAAAAGATATTGAAACAACAAAAGAGACTATTGATTCATTAACTAACAGATTAAGAGTTGCAAAAACATGGGGCCTTTTTTCAAAATCAGGAACTACCATGAAAGAGTTTGCAAAATCAGGAACAATAACAACTATTGATGTATCAACCTACAAACAAGCAATAGGTATGGAATCTGTCCAAGAATTAATTGTTGGTCTTTTAGGTAAAAAGTTATATGAAGAGAGAATGCTTTACAGAAAAGAAGAAGAAAAAAGTCTTCTTGAAGGTAAAAATAAAACCAGTGAAATGCCAATTGTTTGGATGGTTATTGATGAAGCACACATGTTTATGCCACAAGACAGACCAAGTATGGCATTAGATGTTTTATTACAATGGATAAGAGTAGGTAGACAACCAGGACTTTCATTAATTCTTGCAACTCAAAGACCAAATAAACTTCACTCAGAAACAATATCTCAATGTGATTTATTTTTAAGTATGAGAATGACTGCTCAAGAAGATATTCAAGCAGTTTCATCAATAAGACCTAGTTACTTACATGTACCTATGGATAAATACTATGCACAAATGCCTAAAGAACAAGGTTATGCAATAATGATTGATGATAACTCAGAAAAAGTAATGCTTTTAAAAATCAGACCTAGAACAACATGGGATGGTGGAAAAACAGCTAATGTTTTCTCAGATTAATTAAGTCTAAAATAAAATATTTAATACTTATTAAAAAGATAGAAATGAATAATGTATCTTCTTAAAAAAAATTAAAAAAATCATAATTTAATAATTTTATGTTTACAAGATATATTTTAATTAACTACATTTTTAAATAATAATTTTATTTTAATTTTTTAAATTTATTTATTATTTCTTTTTCTTCATCTTTAATTTTATTAATTGCACTCATAACTTCTTTCTTTTCTTTTTTTATTTTTTCAGAAATCATCTTACTTTCCTTCTTTGTAAATTCTTTAAGTATAATTTCTTCATTTCTTGCTTTTATAAATAATTTTTTTTCTTCATGTGATAAATATATTCCAAATATTTTAAATCCATAAAAAACTGGTTTCTGTAAAATAATATTTTTAAAAAGATTTATATTTCTTCTATTTAAATCTTCAATAGTTCTACCATATAAATATGCAAATACCCTAAATACAGCAGAAACTAAAAATACTGTAATTAAAGCATATAATTCATTTCCAAAATAATTTCTTGCAATAGAGATAATCCATGCACCAAACAAAGTTCCTAATAGAATAGCAGTTGCTTGAATTATTAAAAAGAAAGATGAATGATTAATTAAATCTGATTTTATATTTTGATAAAAATAATTTGTTATGGATAAATTAAACCCTGCAAAAACAATTCCTCCAAAAAAACTAGATAACACAATTATAAAATATGATTTATAAAATAATGCTGGAAGCAAAATAAATAAAGGCATGAATAAAACTGAAGTCTTTAAAATTTTAATAGAACCATATTTATCAGAAATATAACCCCAATAACTTAAACTTAATAAAGTTCCAGCAATAAATACTATCTTCCACCAAATATACATTGTATATGTATATGCTAAGGTATCTAATAAAAAATAAGACAAATATAAAGTACCAATATATAATCCAAAATAAAAAATAATTATAAATATTAAAAAATTAAGAAAAGGTTTATCATTCAATACTTCTTTTTTAAAAATTTTAAAAACAGGTTTAATTCTTTTTTTTGTTTCAATTAAAATACTCTTTTTATCTTCAGTAACACTCATTTTTTTTAAATATCTAGAAGAAATAAATCTAAATAAACCAGCACAAATAAATATTATTGTAAATCCAACTAATGTTTCTGATGATTTAATTATATCTAAAAAATAGCCAGTTAAAATAATTGGAATAATTGATATAAATTCAAGAATTATATATTTTTTTGCAAGATAACCACCCATTTTTTTAATAGGAAATATTTTTCTAATCCAATCTAAATAAATTGGATGAACAATAGTTCCTAATCCAATTATTATAATATATACAGCAATAGTAACCCAAATAGTTAAGCTATTACTAAAAAAGAAATGTGCAATAGCTAATGGTAACCACAATAATGCTTGTAAAGTTACAAACACTACAACTGAGTTTTTCTTAGATTGAAATAATCTTAGTAATCTATATGAAATTAAAACTAACAAAGATGCTAAAAAGATAGGTAATGCTTGTAATAAACCAACTTGTAATGGATTTGCTCCTAATGAAATAACATATGGAACTAAAAAAGTTAATGCAATTGAATTCATTAGAACCCAAAAAACACCATATTTTACTGAAAATTCAAAATCTTTTTTAATTTGTTTTTCTGATTGCTTAAATGTCATATTAAATCAATTAAAAATATTGGTTAGAATATAAATTAATAAACAAATAGTTTATATAAATATGTGCTCGAAAGGGGATTCGGACCCCCGTTATCAGAGTGAGAGTCTGATGTGATTACCGGGCTACACTATTCGAGCATTTATTTTTAAAAATGCAAGGGACAGGATTTGAACCTGCGAAGCACTAAGCACACGGTTCTTAGCCGTGCCCCTTTGACCACTCGGGAACCCCTGCATAAAAAAACAGTTTATTATATATATAATATAGAATCAAAAAGAATATAAATAAATTATATTTCTGAATTTTCATTTTTAGTTGGTTTTTTTTGTTTAATTAGCTCTGAATCAATACCATCTCCAACATCATCATCTTTAGTTTCATCTAAATCAAAAGAAGAATCATTGTTATTTTCATCAGAATTAAAATCATCTCCATCATCAAAATCATCTTCTACAAAATCATCAAGTGATTCACTATTATCTGTATCAGATTTTAAATCATCTGAATTATACTCAGAATCATCAATATCTTCTTCTAATTCATTAGCTTTTTTCAACCCTAAAATATTTGTAGATATATTTTTTTGATTTGAATAAGATGTAAAATATACAATTAAAAAAAATCCAGCTATAAAATAAAATGCAATTTTATAAAAAATATTTAAATTAATATCCATAAATAAACGAACAAATAAAACAATAGAAAAAAATAACTCTAGTTTTGACAAATATCTTTTTTGTTTAAATAACTCAAAAAAGTTTATTTTAATAAATGCTAAAAAAGAAAGAGAAATAAAAATTAAACTTAAAGTTTCATTATCATAAAAAATAAAAGAAAATAAAGTAGATATAAATAAAATATATGATGCGAATTTTCTAAACAATAAAACTATTTTATTCATATGCATTTATCATCTCTTATTTTAAATGAAAACAACCTTAGTAACTAACAATTACAAGAAGATTTGTCATCATCACAGTCATCACAACCATCTTTAGCACAACTATCAGCCTCACTAGATTTAGTATGTTCATGACCAGGATGTTTACTAGCTAACTCATCTTCAAATAATTTTACTTGAGCTTCTGAAAAAATTGTTTTTATTTCAATTTCAAAAGTTAAATCTTCACCAGCTAAAGGATGATTAATTACAGCTTTAATTTTGTCATCCAAAATATCAACCACATCAATCTTTATAGGTCCCATATCTGTCATAAAATTAAAACTCTTACCTTTTTCTAAAACTTTAATATCCTTAAAAGAAGTTTTAGGAACTTCTACAGATTCTATATTTTTAGGCCCGTAAGCATCTTTAAAAGGAATAGTAAATTCTTTCTTAGCACCCACATCTAAATCTAAAACTGTAGCATCAAACCCAGGAATTACCATACCAGCACCAACTTTAAATTTTAAAGGATCCTTATCTTTTGAAGTATCGAATATTTCTCCGTTTTTTAATTTTCCAGTATACTCCACTTCAATCCAATCATTTTGTACAATAGTCATAAGTATCAACTCCATTTTTAAATAATTATGTGACTAAAGGTTTATAAATTGATTTTGTCCTAAAATAAATGATGATTAAATTATAATATAATTTTAAAATTAAACCAAATACAATAAAAAGAATATATATTTATAAATAAATAGTTATTTCAATAAAATAAAGAAAGACAAAAATAAAGTAATTAAACAAATTATGAATATATTCAAATAATACATATGTTTAAATAAACTTTATGTATTATATTATATATTAGTATTATAACAAATGATAACTTATTTTATAGCAAATAATAACTTATTCTTATAATAATAAAAAACAAAAAAAATGGAAAAAATATGAACGAATTTAAAAAATTAAATCTTAGTGTAGATGTTCTTAAAGCTATAGACGCTTTAAATTTTAAAGAACCTACAGAAGTACAAATTAAATCTATTCCTAAAATATTAGCTGGAGATAACTTAATTGTTCAATCAGCAACAGGAACTGGAAAAACAATAGCTTTTTTAGGAGCAACAATTTCTAAAATAAAACCTGAAAAAAAAGCACAAATATTAATAATAACTCCAACAAGAGAACTTGCTATACAAATACTTAGTGAAGCAATAAAATTATCTAAATTTTCAAGAACTTTTTCAAGTGCTATATATGGAGGAGATTCAATATCAAGACAAGCATCAGAATTAAGAAATGCGGATATTGTAATTGGAACCCCTGGTAGATTAATTGACCAAATGGGAAGAAAAAATTTAAAACTACACAATCTTAAATATGTAATTTTGGATGAAGCAGATAGAATGTGTGACATGGGATTTTTTAATGATATTTCAAAAATATTTGATAAAACTTCAGAAGAAAAACAAATACTTTTATTTTCAGCTACAATTACAAGAGATGTTGAAAAACTTAAAAGAAAATATATTAAAAAATCAGAACAAATAATAATTGACAGCTACGTTGACCCTAATAAACTAATACAAGAATACTATATTGTTAAAGAAAATAATAAACTATCTTTAATGGTTGATTTACTTAAAAAAAATAAAGGTAAAAAATCACTTTTATTTTGTAATACAAGAAGTGAAGTTGATTTATTATACCATAATTTTAAAATACATAATATTGAATGTTTTAAATTACATGGTGGACTTGAACAAAGAACAAGAACAAACACTATTGCAAAATACCACAAACATGAAACAGCAGTTTTAATTTCAACAGATGTTTCTGCAAGAGGAATACATGTTGATAATTTAGAATTTATTTACAATTTTGATATTCCTAGAGAATATACTCAATATGTTCATAGAATAGGTCGAACCGCAAGAGCTGGAAATGATGGTGTTGCAATAACATTAATAAACAAAAAACTTTTTGAAACCTATAAAAAGATGTGCAGACACTTTAAATTTAAACCAATTGAAAAAAGTTTACCAAACTATGAAATATTAAGTATGTCAAAACCAGAAAGACAAAACTCAAGACCAAGATATACTAATAGTAAAGTTAAAAATGATAGATTAAAAAGTAATGTTTTTGGAAAAAGAAAATTTGGTAGTAAACCAAGACAATTCAATCATAAATTTCTTGAAGATATAACTGCAAAAGATGGTTCTCCACAAAATAGATCTAGAGTTCCAAGAGATAGACCAAGAGATTTTAGAGATAGACCTAGAGATTTTAAAGATAGACGTAGAGACTTTAATAAAGAAAGTAGTTCAAGAGATAGATTTTCAAAAACAAAAGAAAGACCTATAGACTTTAAAGACACTACTTCTAGAAATAGAAACTCACACAAAGGCCCAAAAGATAGATTTTCAAAAACAAAAGAGAGATCTGGAGCTTTTAAAGATAAACATAAACGCTCAAGAGGCCCTCCAAGAGATCCTAGAGATAAAGCACCAGGATCTATAGGAAGACCAGCATCACTTTTAAACAAACCAAGAAGTACAGTAACTGAAAAAGATATTGACAAAATTAGAAAAGTTACTTTAAAAAAGAAAGAAGAATACAAAAGATCAAAAGAAAGAAAACATAGAAAATAAAAAAATTATTTGTAGGATTTAAGTCCTACAAATAAACTATTTCTTATAACTATAAAACCAATAAGCTATTTTTTACAAAATAATTCTTAACTTCATATTGAAACTAAATAGAAATTATTAAAAACTAATACTAACATAATTTTAATAATTAATAAAGAGGGTGAAAAAAATGATATTAACATATGTTCTAATAATAATTGTATTTATTTTACTAATTAGTTTAAGAGTAATTAAAGAATATGAAAGAGGAATAAAATTTACTTTCGGAAAATTCACAAAAATAATGGATCCTGGGTTAAATATAGTAGTACCAATAGTACATACATACCAAACAGTAGACTTAAGAGTAAAAGCAGTTGATGTTCCAAATCAAGAAGCTATTACAAAAGATAATATACCAACTGGAATAAATGCAGTTATATATTATAAAATAACAAATGCACAAAAAGCAATATTAGAAGTTGAAAATTATTTTTACGCAACAAGTCAATTAGCACAAACAACTATGAGAAATATTGTTGGTGAAGTTGAATTAGATGAACTTTTATCTAAAAGAGATAAAATTGCAAATAAAATAAAAGAAATAATTGATCGTGCAACAGACCCATGGGGAATTAGTGTTGAAGCAGTTGAACTTAAAGATATTATACTTCCAGAAAATATGAAAAGAGTAATTGCAAAACAAGCAGAAGCTGAAAGAGAAAAAAGATCTTCAATAATTAAAGCTGAAGGTGAAGTAATTGCATCCGGAAATCTTTCAAAAGCAGCAAACACATTATCTCAAGCACCAGGAGCTTTACATCTTAGAACATTGCAAACATTAAATGATCTTTCATCAGATCAAAGTAACACAGTTATATTTGCAATACCTTTAGAAATATTAAGAGCTTTTGAATCGTTAGATACAAAAAAAATAACAGAAACTATTAAAAAAATAAAAAAATAGTTTCTTGTTTTTTTTCTTTTTTTAAAAATCAATACTAACGTACCTCTCAAATCTATCTGGAAATAACATCAGATAATTACCAACCTCCTTATTTTGAATATATCTTTTTACAATAGAATAAACTGCACCAGAACTAATCCCAACTAATAAACCATTATTTCTAATAAGCTCCTTTGTAGATTCATAAGCTTCTTTAGTATATGCAGTTTCTATTTTATCAAAGTATTTTGTAGTATAAATCTTAGGAACTATAGCTTCAGACATATTTTTTAAACCAAATATCTTATGACCAATCTCTGGTTCTACAGCAATTGTTTTTATATTTGGATTATATTCTTTAATTGCTTTTGATAAACCAACAGCAGTTCCAGAAGTACCTAATCCTACAAATAAATGGGTTAAGTTAGGTAATTGAGCAATTATTTCTTTTGATGTTTGATAATAATGAGTCAAAGTATTAATTTTATTAGAAAATTGACTTGGTAGAAAATATTTATCTGGATCTTTTGCATAAATTTCTTGTAATAATTTTATAGACCCATCAGTACCTTGATTACCTTGACTTAAAATTAAATTAACCCCTAAAAGCTCAAGTATCTTTTTTCTTTCAAAACTAACATTTTTACTTAAAACAATATCGATTGAATACCCTTTTACAGCTGCAACCATTGCAAGCCCAATAGCAGTATTACCAGAACTAGCTTCAAGTATAATTTTATTTTTATTTAAAAGTCCTTCTCTTTCAGCAGATTCAATAATATTATATGCAATTCTATCTTTTATTGATCCACCTACATTAAATCCTTCTAATTTAGCAAATAAATTTATATTATTTGAAGTTAAGTTAAGATTTAATAAAGGAGTTTTACCAATTAAATCAAAAATTGTATTAACAGGGTGAAAAATAACCTTCGGTCTTATTAAAAGTATATTTTTTTAAAAAATCTATATTCATATTTATTCCTCCATATAATTAGATTTTTGATAACAAATGATTTACAAGTATAATTAACAGAAACAGAAATAGAAACAAAGTTTTACTAAATTACTTGAAATCATAAATATATATAACACAACAAATATATAAACTTATTTAAAAATATTTAACATTTCTAATTATACAAAATAGCTTTAATAATACAATTTATATTATTTATGATTAACATATCTATTAAAATAATACACATAAAAATGATAAATATGATAATTAAAAAAACAAAATTTAATTTAAAACATGAGACTAAAAAACATACTTTAAGAAAATTTATATTAGTTTTATTAATATTGATAGCATATCTTACAATTACTTCTATAAAATTAGGTTTTAAAGAAGGAATTTCAATAACACTATTAACATGGTCCTTTTTTGTTTTTTGTACACCAGTTGCTGATGCCGGATTTTTAATAGATTTTCCAATTAGATTAATCACAAGATTTAGAATGGTTTATTCTGAGATGATAGTATGGAGTATTGCAGTAATTATAAATTTAATTTATTTTATTACAAATTCTCAAATATATAATAGTACAATAATATTAGCTTTATTTAAACAAATTTTAACTAATCCATGGCCATATTGGATAATAATAATATTATCAGGACTTGGTACTTTCTTATCAATTATCTTTGCTGATGAATTAATGGATGTTTCAAAACACCATGAAAGAAAAAAATATCATAAACATATAAGTAAATATCAATTAATTATTTTTGCATTTATAATAATTATAATTATTGTAATATATTATTTTTTAATAAAACAATTAGGACTTAGTATTCCTTTAATATAAATAAAAGAAATGATTAAAAATAACTAAGTTATAAATTTAATTTTAACAAAACCTGGTTTAGCTATAATTGTTGATGGAGTTAAAAAAAGAGCAATATACCAAAAAATATATAATCACATTAATTATATACTTACAAAAACATTTCGTATTCTTTTTTTAGTTCCTTTTTCAATACTTGTCTTTAGTTTTTTTCCTATAACACCTATTCAACTAGTATTATTATCTGTATTAAATGATATTCCAATCTTAGCAATGACAACAGATAAAGTTGGAGAATCTAAAATTCCTAAAAAATAAAAATTAAAAAAACTAATGAGCATATCTTCAATTCTCAATTTTATCAATTTTTTAAACAGTGAATTATTATTAATATTATTTGTTTTTTATTAAATTTACCAGTAATACAAATACTTTTATTTCTTAAGCTTTTAATATCACACAGGTAATTTAATGATATTTCAAGCTAGAAGTAAAGAACCAGTGCAAAAAGGGTTAAGACCCTCTAAGATTTTGTTATATTCAGTAATAATAACTCAATTAATAGCAACAACAATGGTTTTATTGGGTATATTTGTAACTACAATAAGTATAACCACAATATTACTTATGTGGGGCTAAATAATTTTATTTTTCTTTATAACAGAATTATTTAAGCATTGGATATATAAATATGCAGAAAAAAAGAAATAAAAAGATATATTTAAAATTAATTTTTATTTAAATATCCATCAAATATCATTTTTGACAAAATAATTACATTTGGGGCTAACTTATATTTTTTTAGAGAACCAATAGAAATAAATTAACCTTCTGAAAAATTATTTTCAATTTGTTTAGGCAAACTATCATAAAAAGAAATAAAATTGTAAGATCTTCTTTTTTTATTATCAGGACTAGTAAAGTCAATAAAAAATGGTTTAATGTTTTCTAATTTATTTGTAAAATCAATTCCAATTTCTTCCTTAATTTCTCTTATAGCAGTATTTTTTAAAATAGTATATTTAAAATTATTAATTCTATCAAACAATTCAACTTTACCACCTGGAATTTCCCAATGTTTATGATCTTTTCTTTTTAATAATAATATTGATATGTCCTCTTTATCAAATCTAACTATTAATATTCCAGAATTAACAATTCTACCATCTTCCATAAATTTTTTTAAATTTAAATTATATTTCATAAGTAACTCACTTTAAATTATTTTCATTTAATTTTTTTATTTCTTTTAAATTTGTTAATATTCATAATATATCATTATATATATTCATAATATATCATTATATATATTTATAAGATTAAGTTTAAACTTTATCTAAACACACATGTTTTATTTAAAAAACACCTAAATCGTATACTTTAACTAAAATTTAATTATTTAATATAAACTCATAATAATCAATAATTAAAACCAATTAATTTATTCAAAAAATAAAAATATATAAAAATAACTTTAAGCCAAAAAGAAAATCACATATACTAAAAATAAAATATATATTGTAAATAAAATAATTGCTTGTTTTTTATTTAAAGTATTATTTTGAGATAAAAAATATAATATAAGTATTGATGAACCTAAAAGCCCAAAAATGATTTCAATATGTGTGAAATTAATTGCAGTTGACATTCCAAGAACAATAGCTAAAAAAACAGGAATACTTAATCCAATTAATATGTCAACAATATTAGATCCAAAAACATTTGATATAGCATCATTAATATCTCCTTTTTTTGCATTAATAATTGAAATAATTGCATCTGGAATAGATGTTGCTATCGCAACAATAGTAAACCCAATTATTACAGGACTAATTTTTAAATATTCAGAAATATAAATTGCAGTATATGTCAAAAAATAAGTTGCAATACCAATAATTATAAAAGCTATAATAAAAGTTGTAAGTTCTTTTTTTAAAGAAATATTAAAGGATTTTACAGCAAATTGTTTTTTATATAACTTTGAATCTTTTCTAAGTACAAATACATACCATAAATAAATACAAATAAAAAAGATAACTATAAATAAATTCCAATTACTAAAGTAAAATACAGAAATTAATAATAAAAATATTGACATTATATAAAAAATTGCATCTCTTGAAATTACCTTAGAATTAACTTTAAATACTACTGGAGATATAAACACACAAATTGCTGGAATTATTAATAAATTAAATAATGCTGAACCAGAAATAGTACCTAATCCTAATTCAAATTTTTTAAATAACAATATAGAAAAAACAGCAACCATTAACTCAGGGAAAGAACTTGAGATTGCATCAAAGGTAGCTCCCTTAACTGATCTTGGTAATCTGAAATAATCTCCTAAATTTGAAGAAGCTACTGTGAATTTACTTCCTGCAAAATAAATAACTACACCTGAAAGAACAAAAATGATGATTGAAAATAGTAAATTCATATTAAATAAATAGTAGAAAAACTATATAAATTGTAGTTATTTTAATTAATGTTTTAATTAAAAATAGAAATGTATATAAATAAATGTAGTAAATATATATAAATAATTAACAAATATTAAACTAAGAGATTACATATGAACAAATTAGAATCAATAGGGTTTATTCTTGATGGAAATAGAACTTACGGAAAATTAAAAAAAATATCATATTCTGAAGCTTACCAGAAAGGTGCTGACAAAGCAATAAATATGATAAATTATATTTATGAAAAACACACAGAAATAAAACAAATACAACTATATGCATTATCTAAAGAAAATATAAAAAATAGAAACAAATTAGAATTAAAAGAACTATATAATCTTTTTATTAAAAATTTTAATATAATTAATAATTTTAAAAATAAAGATATTAATATTAAATTTATTGGAAGATTTAATTATTTTTCAAAAATAATTAAAAATCAAATATCTAAAATTAATAATAAAAATAAAAATGCAAGATTAACAGTATATTTTTGTATAGGTTATGGTGGAAAAACAGAAATAATTGATGCTGTAAACCTAATTATTAAAAACAAAGTTAAAAAAGTTACTGAAGAAAACTTTAAAAACTACTTATATGACCCAGAATTAATTGATCCAGATGTAATTGTAAGAACCTCAAATCAAAAAAGATTATCTGGATTTTTATTATATCACTCAGCTTATTCAGAACTAATTTTTTTAAAAAAATTATGGCCAGAAATTACTAATTATGATATAGATAAAATAATTAATAATTATAAAGGTATAAAAAGAAACTTTGGAAAATAAAAATAAAAAAACCTATCCAAAAAAGATAGGTCTTTTACTCAAACAACGTGGTAAAGAAAACAATACTTTTGGATATAATTTAATTTGATCCAATATTTCCATTTCTAATTGCTTTTGATCACAATTAATTTTAATATTACCTTCTCTTTTATTAACACTAAATACATTAGATTCTATTTCTTTATTTCCAATCACAAGAACATAAGGAATCCATTCTTTTCTAGCATTTACAATTTTTTTTGATAATCTATTATCTGAATCATCAATATCCCACCTTATATTTTCATTAAATTTAAGATTTTTACAAAAGGATAATTGTTTTTCAGAAACTGGGATTACTCTCAACTGAATAGGAGAGCACCATAAAGGTAAACTAGAAATTTCTTTTTTTAAAGCTTGTTCTAGTAATGAATACATTAATCTTTCTATGGAACCTATTGAAGAATGACAAATAACATATCCTTTTTTGTCACCACTAGCTCCTATATAACCTAAACCATAAATTTCAGAATCCTTAATATCTAATTGTATAGTACTTAGTTGAACATTTCCATTTACACTATCAATTGCTTGATATTCATTTTTTAAAGCCCAATAATGTTTCATTTCAGATAATAATTCAATAAACACTGGTTTATTAGAATATTTTGCAATGTTTAAAATCATTGGTTTATATTGTTCATAATATTTTTCAACAACTCTAAAAACTAATGCAAAATCAATTTTCAAACCATTTAATAGTTTATCAAATTTATTATGAATACACAAGAATTCTTCTTTAGCAAAATCTGCATCTTTTGAAAAACTATGAATATCTGGCATGTGAAATGCTCTAAGTCTTTTTAATCCAGATAATTCTCCTCTTTTTTCATATCTAAAACTTTTAGAAAATTCATAAATTCTTAAAGGTAATTGATTATGATTCACATTAGCTGATTTTAACATTTTAAATAAACCAAAATCCCCTGCAAACCTTAAAATAAATTCTTTATTTTTATTATCTGGTAACTTAACAACATAATGTCTTTCATGGAACGATTTTGCTTGTTCAAATATTTCTGGATCACTCCAATCATATAACACAGGAGAATCTATTTCAAAACATTCTAAATCATCAATTGCAATCTTATCACACCACTCTTTTATTAAATTAAATAAAATTTTTCCTTTTGGAAATAATTGAAAATGACCAGAATCACTAGATGAAACATATCCTACTAATTCTTGTTGTTGCATAACTTTAATTGAAGGAGGTTCTTTATTTGAAACTATTTTTAGTTCTTCTGAAATAACATAATTTTTAAGGTTATTATCTTCAATTTTATTTAAGATATTTATTACTTCTTGGTTATTTTCTAAATTCAAATTAATTTCAGAACCATCTTGTTTTAAAATTAAATATTTTGAACTTATATTTTGTGCAATTTCTTCTCTATTCATACATACCACCTATAAATGTATTTTTTTATTTAAAAAGATAAATAGCTTACTTAACAATTATAGAAAAATAAGCTAAAAATAAAATTAGTTATTGGTGGTTGAGGTATATTGATAAATAGATAAACAGTTATTATTAAAATTATTTAAAAACATTTTTTGTATTTTCATAAATTACACCTCGTATATTAATAAATATATTAACTTACAAAACATTTATAAATTATATTTTTTATTTTTATTTAAAAAAACTAGTAAAAAATAATAAAAATAAAAAAAAGAAAGATTATCTAGTTCAACTAATTCTTAAAATTATAGATTTAAAATTATTAAAAAAAGGCTATTATAAAAAAAGTAAAACTTTATTTAATTAAAAAAATATAATTTTATTTAAGATAAAAACTTATTAATAATTTCATCATTTATTTTTTTAAAAATTAATTTGTATTTCTCATCATATTCTACAATAGGAATCTTATTTACCATTGCTTTAACAAAAGATTTATCAAAAGGAATTTTGGAAATTATTAAAATATTATTTTGTTTTGCAAATAATTCTATTTTATCACAATATTTTTTATTTAAATCAAATTTATTAATAATTATTGAATATTTAATGTTAAAATGATTTACTATATCAATGGCTCTTAACATATCTTCATATCCAGCAATAGTTGGTTCAGTAATTAATAAAGCATAATCATTTCCAGTTACTGATGCTATAACTGGACATCCAATGCCTGCTGCAGAATCAATAATCATAATTTCTGCATTAGGTTCTATATCTTTTGCTTTTTTTCTAACTTCTGCAACTACTTTTCCAGATCCTGAACTACTTGAAAGTAATTGAGCAGAAGCAATTTTAAAATTATACTTTGTTTTAGCATATCCAATCTGTGCATTATTTACATTTTTAAGAGTAATTGCTTTATTTGGACAAACAAGCTCACACACTCCACATCCTTCACAACTAAATTCTTTTAAAACTGGATAATTATTTTTAAAATCTAATGCATCAAAATAACAAGAATCTACACATTTTTTACAACCATTACATTTACTTTTATCAATTATTGCTATTTGATTTGTTGATAAATAACTCCATTGTTCATAATCTTCTGGATATATTGAAAATAAAATTGATAAATTAGATCCATCTACATCACAATCAGCACAAACTATTTTTTTATGTTCTGACATAGTAATAGCTAAAGATGCGACAATACTACTTTTACCAACTCCTCCTTTTCCTGATAACACAACTAAAGATTTCATATTTTCCCTTTATTTTTTAAAATCGTCAAATATTGATAAAATATTTGAAATAATTATTGGTTTTCCTTCTGTATATGAATTAATAATTTCTTTAAAAAATTTAATTTCTAAAATAATATTAACATTATATTTATTTGCTAAAGATTCAATTTCTTTTTTTTCTCCAAAATCTGAACGATTAATAATAATAGATCCTTTTTTATTTAATTTATTTAATAAATTTAAAATTATATTTAAATCATGAGCACCCAATGGTGTTGGTTCTGTAACTGTAATTATTTTATCAGCATATTTTAATGCTGCAATAACAGGGCAATGAGATCCTGCCGCAGTATCAATAATAATGTAATCATAAAAAAATTTCATCTTTAATAATTCTTTATTTAAATTATTTACTATAAACTCAGAAACTGGTTGATTTGTTTTTAGTTCACCAGATAATAAATCTAAATTATCTTTTTTACCTTTATATAAATGTCCAATTTCTTTTAATTTCCAACTAATTGCATCAAACTTACAACTTATTTTACATGCTCCACAGCCATTACATTGCTCTGGTAAAAATATAGGATATTTATCTTTAATAAAAACAATTGCATTATTTTTACATACTTTTGAACAAACACCACATTTTTCACATTTACTTAAATCAAAATTAGCTATTCTTTGTTCTATTTTTTTTAAATGTTCTTTTTTGATATTTAATAATAAATGATCATTAGGACAATCAACATCTGCATCTATCAATAAAACTTTGTTTTTTTTAGATAATTCATAGGCTAAAGCAGTTGCAACAGTTGATTTTCCTGTTCCACCTTTTCCACCAGTTACAGCAATAATCACAATTAATGTCCACAACTTTCTTTTAAATTAATAATATTATATAAATTATCTATTACCTTGTTAATGGTATCATAATTACCTGTCTTTAAAGAAATATTATTTTCTTTTGCTTCTTTTATTGCTCTATCACCTATATCTCTTGCAAAAATTGTAGTTATATTAAAAGCATCACAAATTTGAGCAATTGGACTTTTATTTGCATTTGTATGATCTAAATTATTTGGCACTATTTTTAAATCTTTTTTATTTACATTATATATTCCAAAAAAAGGAGCATGACCAAAATGCAAACTTATTTTTGACAATAATCCCTCATTATTTAATAATGGTAAAAATATTTTTTCTTCTTTATTATTTATTTTATTTTCTTTAAAAGCTTCTACTTTAGTAAATTCTACTTTAAGATCTTCTACTTTAGAATCTTCTACTTTAGAATCTTCTACTTTAGAATCTTCTACTTTAAGATCTTCTACTTTAGGAACTTCTACTTTATTATTAAACGAAATATTTAATATTTCATTTAAAGCATCTTTTGCAACACCAGATTTAGAATATACTTTAATTTTTAATTTATTTAAAATTGTTTCTGCATTTGGACCAACTGTACCAGTAATCAATGTATCTACATTTAAATTACCTAATTGTTCTGCAGCTTTTATACCAGCTCCATGTGCTTCTTGAATACATGTATTTGATATTGCTTGTGTATTGATTATTTTATTATTTTCTACATCTATAATTAAAAAATATTTACATCTTCCAAATCTTTGATCAATTAAAGAATCTAAATTTTCTTTGTCACAGGTTATCGCTATTTTCATTAAATCACCTCATATTTATAGAATATATATTCAAAACAAGTTTTAAATATATGCTTTTTATTAAATAATTAGATTTATTATTAAAAATAAATATTAATAATATTTATTATAAATATTAACAAAACCCTTAGACATTAAAAAAATAAAAAAAATAGAAGAGTACTATTTGTACTCTTTATAACTTGTTATAACTTTTTTTTAGATTTTTTCTTTTTAGATTTATTTTCAATTTTTTTAATTGATTTTTTAGGTTTATGTTTTGAAACTAAAATTGCAGTAGTTATTCCTCCAACAAGAATAATTAAAATTAAAACAATATATAATACTTTATTATCTGTTGATGATTTAACAACACACACACAATATTCTTCATCCAAAGTAGTATAATCTGGACAAGTTATATCACATTGATCATTTATTTGTTCTTGTGCAGTTGTATCATCTCCTGTATTTGTAGTTGTTTGAGTATTATCTGTTGTTTGATTAACATCTATACTTATTGGTTCTTGATTATCACCAATAGGTGTATTTGGATTATTAGGTATTTGATTTTCTGGAGGTGTTATTGGATCTTCTGGTTGTTGTGTCTCTTCAACACATGCACAGTTAACTTCATCTAGAACAAATCCTATATCACAAATTAATAAACATTCATCTATAATTTCTTCAACACATATACAAGTCTCTGAATCTAAAACAAATCCAGAATTACAATCTAAAGTACATTGACATATTTGATCAACACATGAAAAACCTACATTACAATCATCATCTACTAAACAACTTGCAGATTCACCACCAATTGCAAATTCAGAAAAATCAGTAATTCTACCAAAAAACCAATCAGGAGCTTCTTGAACAATTGTTTCTAAAGGTTCATAGGTTGTACCATTATAATGATATAATTTTAGATTACTAGTTGGCACTAGATTTATTGTCATCCAATCATATGGTACACTAAATAAAAGATCTGAATAATTCACTGCTGGATCATTCATAAACTCAAATGATTGATCTATATTATAACAACCATAAATCTCAACACCATCAATTGTTCCTGAACAAACTATTTCTTCAGCAACAAAAGATTCAATAATATGATTAGAATCTTTATTCACATGCATTTCATAAATATTCTCTGGAAATTGTTCACCTAATTGTATTGTGAAATTTTCACCTGGTGTCATTGTTAAATTAATTTCATGTATTTCTTCATTATATTGATTATTCTGTGCTAACACATTATAATCGTGATACACTTTCAGATTTTTAATACTATTTATTAATTCAGACTCTTGATATGTAATCATTACACTTTGTGATGAACTATTTGTATATTTTTCTATATATTTATAATTATTAGAATCTGTTTGATCAATTGCTTTTAAAATAACTTTATATGGAATTATTGGGTCACTAATTTGATTTATAAAATCTAAATCAATAGAATAATTTTCAGATATAAAACCATCATTATCTCCTGAAAGATATACTTTTGAATTATCAATGGCTGTATTATAAGTGTATACATTTGAATCAACTGCATCAATTTGTTTATTTGTACAATTATTTAAATTTGAATTATTTATTATTACTCGTGCCTCATTATCTAAATAGAAACAAGTATTTACTGCAGAGTTTAATTCAAATTCAGTTAATTCTAACTTTGAACCATAATTCAAATAAAATGGAATAATATCATTTGTACCACCTGCATAATATGAATTAGTTATAAATATATCACTACTTGTGCTTGCATATATACCATTTGATCCAGCAGGAGTTAAATTAGAAAAATTATAACCTATATTAAATTGTACATTAGATCCTACTACCCATAGTCCATATGATCCATTACTAGAACCAATATATTCAATTGTTAAATCATTTTCAAATATTACATCTGAACCACCAGTAATTTCAACACCAATTCCAACTCCACTATTAGCTACAACTAAATTAATATTTGTTAAATCATTAAAATTAACATCACTATTATTTATATTTATAGCTTTAGCAACATCACCAAATATTATACCAATATTTAATTCATCATCAAAATTAACTATAGAACGATCTATTAATATACCATTAGCCCAATGATTTGTACTAGATATTTGATTAATATTTATTGGTGTTTTAATATCAACAGTACTATAATCTTCAATAAATAATCCAAAAACATCACTATCTACACCAGAGGTAGTTACATCTTTTATTTCAAAACTATTTGTATTTATTTCTCCAGTTGAATTTCGTATATAAAAACCATGTGTGTTTCCAGTACCATTTATTCCATCAATTAAAAAGTTTCCTTTAATTTTAAAATTATTTGAATTATAAATTGCACTTCCTACTGGATATGCTGATGTTTGAGATGTAATTTTTATATTTTCAAATGTAAAATCATCTGATTGATTTATAGTTACACCTTTAGGACCTGAATTAATAGTTAAATTCTTTAAAGTAATATCATCTGAATTATAAACATTTATTATTGGAGATACAAAAGAAGTAATAAATACCTCATCTTCTGCCTCTCCTTCTAAAATTATTGACTCTTTATTAGAAAAAGTTACATGTTCATCATAATCACCATCACAAACAATGATTTTAGTACATGTATCTGCTACACTAATTGCTTCACCAATTGTAGTATAGTCATATCCTGCACAACCATATGCATTACCAGTATCATTTACATATAAAGTATCCCAACTTCTACAGGAAGTAGCATTAACATTTGACATAAATAAAAATAAAAAACATATTGTTACAACTAATATTAAAATCCTTTTCATAAATATAAACTCCTTTCTAAATTATGTATTATGATTGATATAAAAGAAGGATATATTTAAAAATATGTGTATCAGGTATGTTTTTTAAAAATTAGAAATAATTTAGCTAATATCTATTTTTTATAATAATAAAAATTATTTTTATTCAATAAACTCTCTTTCCAAAAATAAATAAAATTACTGATAACTGTCGAAGACAAAGCTTCTAGCGAGAGTCGAACTCGCGACCTCAACCTTACCAAGGTTGCGCTCTACCATTGAGCTACAGAAGCAAAAAATATAAAAAAATATAAAAATTATAATTTTATAGCCTTTATGAAAATTAAACCTGGAATTTTATATTTATTAGAATTAATTTCAATATCTTTAGATTCAAAAAAATTAACTAATTTAAAATTATCTAAAAAAATACTATTTAAATAATCATCTAAACTATGACTAGGATATTTGATATTTACTTTATTATTATATAACTTTAAATTAATAACTTCTTGATTAAAATAATCATTATTTTTTTTAAAAAATAAATCTGTAATAGGATGACTAACAACTAATATTAAACAACCATTTTTTTTTAATATTCTATTTATTTCTATATAAGCTTTATTAAAAGTTTTTAAATAATGTAAAGAAAATCTAGAAATAACTAAATCAAAACTATTATTTTTAAAATTAGTTTTTTCAATATTTTGTACAGATAAAAAACCAGTTTCTTTTAAATTATCTTTAGCTTTATCAATCATTAATTTTGAAGTATCTATACCATAAACTTTTTTTGGGTTATAAATATTTAATTTTTTTAAAAGATAACCATTACCACAACCAAAATCTAAAATAGTTTTGTTTTTTATATTTGGTAAATATTTTAATATATATTTTAAAGAATTATTTTTTCTATTTTTAAAAAATATAGATTTATATTTTATATAATCTTCCCCAATTAAATCATATTGTTTTTTTATATTATTTTTACTTTTCATAATAATCTCTTTTTAAATTTTTCATATTTAAAATATTTTTTAAAAAGATCCATTCTATAAAGATCAACTAATTTATTTTGATAAAAATAATCTTGTTTAAAATAACCAACCTCGCAAAATCCTAATTTTTCTAAATGTTTTTTACTTCTAGGATTATAGGAAAGAACATATGAATAAACTTTATTTAATTTTAATATTTTAAACACATAGTTATAAACTTCTAATTTAACTTCATAAATATATTTTTTACCCCAATAGGGTTTTGCTATACAAGAACCACTTTCACATTTTTTATTTTTAAAATCAATATGAGTTAATGAAATACCATCAATTACTCTCTTTTCTAATTTTAAATAAACTGCAACTTCAATAGATGGTTCTTTTTTCCTAATTAACTTAGATTTTGCTTTCTTTATAAAATCATTTGCATCTTTTAAAGTATAAGGATAAGAAAAATTAGGGATATTTTTTGAAGAAATTTTATCAATATAGTTTTCAACAAAAAATTTTGCATCTGATTTTTTAAACAATCTTAAAATTAGATTTTTTGTTTCAAAATAAATATTTTCTTTATTAATTAAATTCATAATAAATCATATTAATTATTAAAAAAAGAAAAAAAAGAAAAAAATTATTTTTTCTTAGTAAAAAACTCAATTGCCTCTTTAAGTTCAACATGATCTTTAGAATACTCTTCAATGGATATACCTTTTTGATAGGCTTCACATGATTGAACTAAAGCTCTAGCCCCAGCTTTTGTTCCTTTTGGATGAGCATGACAACCAGCACCCATAGTAGTTATAAAATCAACTCCACCCATTACATCAATAAATGGTTTTAAAAGAGTTGGATTAAGCCCACCAGAAACAATAGGAGTACATTTTTTTAAAGCTCTCCAACTATCATCCTCTAAAATAACATGATGAGCATGATCTTCTTGAATTAGTCTTAATAAATCTTCATCATCTTCAGGAATAGTAGACCATGATTGATTAAAAATATGTCCTTTGGCTGATAAATCTAAAATACCATCTGCAGCTGTAATATCTTCAGTTGGTGTTCCTGCCATTTTTCCAACACCAGCAGTACCTGTGTGTATTCCAGATGCTCCAGCAAGTCTTGCAAACTTTGATAGAACTAAAACTGAAAAACCAAATGAATTTTCAGGTCTTGTATAAGCACCATGAGATGCTCTATGGAAATGAATAAATACATCAGGAAATTTTCTTCTTAAAGTTTGAACAGCCATCCAACCTGCTGTTATTCCATCAATTAAAAACGCATAAGATCCTTTTTCAAAACCAGCATCTTCAATCATTTTACATCTTTCAAGCATAGTATCATAATCTGATGCTGAAACATTAAAAGAATGAACTTTTTTATGTCCTGTTTCTTTAACAACCTTATCCATTGCTTCTTTAACATGTTTAACCATCTTGTCATATGGACAAAAATCTTGATTTGCTTGAGGTTCATCATTTTTTACAAAATCTC
>CAZQEL010000008.1:0-30774 GCA_964591795.1 uncultured archaeon
AACATTAATTTTTATAGATGGTGGTTATCTTTCTACAATTACAGCACATTATAATTCTTTAATAAAATTATCTAAAGTTTTTGATAATTCCTTTGTAAATTTATGAAACTTCTTATTAATAGGTTTTAATAATAATCTTTCTTCTTCTCCAATAATATATTTAAAACCTAATTCTTTTCGTACTTTTAGATTATCTTTATATTTAGTATATTTATCTAACATAAATTTGGTTTTTTCAATAATACTTTTCTTAAAAGGTTTAATTTTTTTATCTAAGTATTTTAAAATTAAATAAACATCAATAAAATCTCTAGATTTTAATGCTCTTCTGGTTAAAATAGCTCTATTTTTCTCAATTAATATTTCTCTAATATCATATACTTTAATTTTAGGATATTCTAGTAATTCTTGCATATCTTCAAATAGAAATAAAAATTCTTTTTTATTTATACTTTCTAAAAGATTAATTATTTTTTTATTTTTTATTTTATATTTAAATAATTCAACAAAATTAATTTGTATTTTAATAAAACTTTTTCTATTTGTTACTAATGATTTATACCAAATCTTAAAAGTTGTAAATTTATTATTTGCTCCAAAACCATAATAAATAGTGTTAGTTTTATTATCACTAAATTCTAAATTTAAATCTTTTGTTATTTTTAATAATATTTTAATAATATCATTTATAATTAAAGATAAATCTTTTCTAATTCTTTTTTCTGACTTGTTATTGAAATAATCTTGGTTAATATATGTAAAGTCTAAATCTTCTGAAAATCTATAATATCCTAAATAACACTTTGTTAAGCAAGTTCCACCCTTAAATACAAAATTATCTTTAAAATATTTATTTTTTATTAATTTAACTAATAGTAAATGTAGTAATATATCTTTTTCTAATAATTCTTTATTTTTAATATCTAATTTATTTGAAATATAATCTATTAACTCTTTTTTAATCATATGTTTTCCTTTATGAACTTATTAGTTGTTTTACTATATTTTATAGAATATTTAATTAGTTTGTTTTTATTACATATTGGTAATAAATCATTTATTTTATTTAATATATTTTTATCTTCTAAACCATTATATTTAGCTAAATAGATTATATCTAATACTGTTTTGTCTATATTTGAATATTTAATATTTTTATTATTAATACCAAAATTAAATAATTTATCTTTTAATTTAATTATTTTAACATTATAACCATTAATTTTTAGTATTTTATTTTTATATAATTTATTATTAATTATATAGATTATATTATCATATTCATGTTTAATATTATTTATTTTTAAAGAAGTATCTAATGCAAAATACCATTTATCAACTTTTTTTAATTTTAATGCATTTGTTAATAATGTGAATATATCTTTATTAATTGTTTTTTTAGATCTTTCTTCAATTGAAGGTATGTAAAAAATACATCTAAATATGTTAATTAGGTAATTATTATTTGTTAAGTAGTTTATTGCTTTGTTATAATCCATTTCAAGTATATTTAGATATTTACTAAGTTCCTCTTTAGTAACCATATTTTTATCTAATAATCTTAATTTTTCTATAACTATATCATACATCATTTTAAATCATATTTACATACATTATATATAATTATAATACAAAACAATTTATATGTTTATCTATTTAAATATTACTAACATACACTACAACCTAATCTCCTTTTCTAACCACTCAATATGTTCATTCTTTCTCTTCCAGAATAAGTCTTCCCAAATATAATGAAAAGCAAGCTTTTCCCAGTCCTTGTAGTTACTTCTAAAGAAATTAAGTATTTTCTTATCAGAAACTAGTTTTTTATTAAATAATACTCTTGACATTATCTTTTGTTCCCATGGTGGAATAACATCTAATATATCTAACATTAAATAATCAACTGAAGCAGGTCCAATTCCATATATATTTAATAATTCAGTTTTAAGTTCTTCTTTAGGTTTAGTTCTTAGTTCAAATTCATTTATTTGTTTATTATAAAACTGTTCAGATACTTTTAAAATAAACTTAGCTCTATAACCCACTTTTAGATATCTTAGTTCTTGTTCAGTTAATTTTGCTATTTTTTTAGGTTCCCAGAAGGAAAATAATTCTTTATTATCAAATACTAGTTTAGTTCCATATTTTTTAAATAAATTTTCAAACATTTGAACTGTTCTTCTAACAGTTGCATTTTGAAGAACAATCATAATTATTATACTTTCATAAAGTGAGTTTGTATGAATTAGTTTCATTCCTTTCCATTTTTTAATAATGGGACCTAATATTTTATTATTTTTAAATTTATTAAATTCAGATATATCTGAATCCATATTACATCTCCATCTAATCTCTAATAATAGATTATTAATATACTCTTTAGATAACTTCTTAGATGAATAAATAGTTAATTTAATTAGTGGTTTAATAATAGTTCCTTTATTTACAAATTTAAGACCTAATTTTTGTTTATTCCATACCATTGTTTTATAGTATTTGTTTTCTGTCCATAATACATCAGAAGAAGGAAAATGTGATGGTTTATGGAAATTAGCATTAAAATTATATGGTTCTTTAGGAATTATATCAATATTAGCCTTATTATTTAGTTTAATTGTTTTCATATTTTACCTACAGTTTAACTACTTCCCAGCTTCCACCTTTATTAGGACCAATTCTTTTAATTTTACCGTCCTTTTTAAGTTTTTTAAGATTATATTCTATTCCTCTTCTTGTAAGTCCTATCTTTAAGATTAATTCTTTTGTAGTTATATTTGGGTTATTTTTTATTAATCTTATTATTTTCTCCACAGTCTTCTCCATAGTCTTCTCTGAACTAAGTGCTTGTTTTGGTCTATAAAATATAATTGTAAACCAATTCTCAGTAATATCAAATTTATATTCTAAACCATATTCTTTCATTGAATTTCTTATTCTAGTTATACCTGATCCAATCATTTCTCCTAAGTTTACTCTTTGCATAAGACCAAATAATAAAGGATTTCTTGAAAGACTTTTCTTTCCAAATTCTTCTTTAGAAATTCCTGAAACTAAGCTTCCTGGGTTTGTAATTTCTACTCTATCATAAAATATATCAACTTGTATATGTGCATTTAAAAAATAATTTTTATGTGCAATTGCATTAATTAATGCTTCTCTTATAGATTCTTTTGGTAATTCTAATTTTTCTTTTCTTTCCTTATCTTTAATTATATAATTTGTATTTAATTTTGAACAAGTATAAATAAAAGCATTATCAAAATTAGAATACAAATCAGTATTAAATTCTTTTTTATCTAAAATTTCAGTTTTTGTAGTTCCTTGATATAATACACATACAATTGTTGCAGTATAGAAAAATTTAGTGATTTTATTACTAAATAATAAAACACCTGCATTTTTTAAATATTTATTATCATATAATGATAGATTTGTTAATATATTGATATAATTAGTAATATTACTTAACCCTGCTTTAGATAAATAGTTTTTAAATTTAGATTTATTAAAGTCATTTTTTAAATTAAAATTAGTATTTAATTTTTCATCAAAAAAGATAAGTCCTTCTTTTTGAAAAAAGCTTCTTAATGCATCTTTTTTCATTTTTTGAGATGTTGCACCAATTCTAATATAATATTGTTCAGAATAAGCATATGGTTTTTCTTTTCCTTCAGGAACTGTAATAATAGTAATATTATCTATTTCTTTTACATTTAAATTAATTGATGGATCTATTTTTTGCCCAATATCTATTATTTGTGAATGTATTTTGTTTGTTAAAGTGAATTTTTTAATATTTTCATTATCATAAACCCCTATTAATATTTTTCCACCTGATGCATTAGCAAAAGCAGATATTTCCTTACCAATATCTGTATATGATTCTTTAAATTCAAGAGTATATCCTTCTCCTATTTTAATTAAATCTAATAATTCTTGTTTGTTTTCTAACATGTTTTTTCATATATATTAACAACTTTGATTTATATATGGTTTTCATAGGGGTACATGGCCAGAAAACTGTCCAACAAATACTATTATTTACTAGATAACATGCCTAATAATTTTTCAAAAATATTAAACTTATCAATTAAACCAAGTATACCAAAACTAAAAACAACTATTAGTATTACTAAAAAATAGTGAACAAACACATTTCTAAGTAAAATAAAAGGTCAATCAATAATATTTACCATACCAAATAAAATATTTATATGATTTTTCATTTATACTTAAAATTTTATAAGATTATGTTTAAATACTCTTTCCTTTTTAATATATTAGATAAATATGAATAATCTACAAAATATTACAGAAAGTAATAATATAATCACTAATAAACAACTAAATTTAGATATTACATTAGATTCACAATTAAAAAACAAAGAAATACAAGGTGAACAATGGTTTAGAGATTTTAAAAATTGGTTGTTAATAGTTTTTAATAATCCTTTAAATTTTAAATATCCTAATTCTTAATTAATATTACTTACAGAAAATAGTGAAAATATATACAAATATATAGATAATTATCAACAAATACATTTTGGGGTTGGTGTTGGGGAAACAGAACTAGAAGTAACCAAATGGCAATTAGAAAAAAATAACTATTTAGAAGTATGTGCTATTGATATTAATTATGTTTTCTTAGATTTTTTTAAAGAAAATCTGAAATATAAACATATTGAATATAAAGACAGTAATATTTTATTTAAAGGTTATAATGATCTCTTTCAAAATATAAATAAATCAAAAATTATTTTCAATAATTCTAAATTAAAACATAAAGTGATTGTATGTATAGGTAGTACTATTGGTAATTTTAAAAATCAAGATGAAATATTTTCTCTATTTTCTAATAATTTAAATAAAGGTGATAAATTACTTCTTGATTTTCAATTAAATACATATTTAGAACAAACTTTTAAAAAATACAAAATTAATAAATTTTATCCACAATTTGGTGTTTTTTGGGAAAAATTTGATGAAAATAAAATTAAGTGGATATTAAATAAAGATAATTTTATAACTTTATATTATAATAACATAGATGTTTTTAGATCTAAAAAATATAGTTTAGAAGAAGTAATTAATTACTGTAAAAAACATAATTTAAATTATCTAAATTCCTGGAAAGATAAGTATAACAATTCTTGTATTGCAATATTTGAAAAAAAATAAAACTCCCAGTCAGGACAGAGCCTTGTAGTATTAAGATAAAATAAACTATATAGTTATTAATGTGATATTATGCAAATAGATTGGAACAAAATAATAGAAAACTCAAAAAAGTTAATGAAACAACAAACAGAAATAAACCAATCACCATTATGGTTATTAACAGAAATGGCTGTAAAAAAAGGTGAAAAACTCACTGATAAATACAAAGTTGATCAAAAACTTAATTTTTTTACTTTTCCTAAATGTATAGAAGAAGCTAAATAAAATATTAAGATAATTAATAATGTTTTGAGGGAAATGTGATAATATGAATTTAAAAATAATTAAAAAGGATAATTTAGATACTAAAATTATAATGAGAACTATTTCACTTATAATATTTTTTGATAAAAATAAAAAAATACTATTACAAGATAGGACTGGAATCTCTAAATTTGGAGAAGAATGGGGTTATTTTGGTGGTAGTGTTGAAAAAAATGAGACTCCTAAACAAACAATAATTAGAGAAACTAAAGAAGAATTAGATTTTGATTTAATAAACTTTAATTTTAAATATATTGGAAAGCATGATATTGTATTTTGTAATAAACAATTTTTTTAAAATATAGCAATAGAAAACCAAAAAACAATAGAAATTGCAGGAGATTCTGCAAATGGTGTGATCTATTCAGGACCAGAATTTAATTTACAAACAAATAATACTAAAACATTAAAATTTATTACCAAATATAAAAAAAAAAATAATGAAGAACCTAGTAACTGGTCAGCAAATTCTTATGATGCTGTTATGATGGTTATTAATTGTATAGATAATTATGGATACAATTCAGAAAATATTAAAAAATGTTTATATAATATAAAAGATTATCCTGGTATTGGAGGTAAAACAACATTTGATGAATATGGTGAAGTAATTAAACCCACAATTATTAAAACTATAAAAGAAGGAGAATTTGTAAAATTTGAAGAAAATTAAACCTTATAATTATTTAGCAATTAAATATATTATTACAATTAAAAACAATGAAATAATTATTTATCTTGCTAAATTTATTATATAAGTAAATTATTAAAAAAATAACATAATTAATTTAAAAACTATTTTTTCCAATCTCTATTATACATTTCTTTAATCCATTTTTTATAAATTTTATCATTATTTGAATAATAATCATTTTCAAAATTAGGATCAAACTTATAAATATCTATTTCTTCAAATTTATTTTTTTGATTTAATATTTTATCAATTGAACCATTTAAAACATCTTTAGGAACCAACCAATAAGCCTTATCAGCATAAGGTCTATAATTTCTTGTAAGTTTTGTATTAACTGTACTTACATTTAAAACAAATCCTTTAATCCATGTAGAACCATTTGAAAGATTAGATATATAAGATCTAATAATATTTTTTGATTCTCTAAAAGAAATAAAAAAAGGTATTTCATATCTATCAGAAATTGCACCTAACATAAGTAACGATAAATTAATATTTTTACCAATATTTCTTTGTTTTTTAATTAAATCAATGATTATTTCTAAAGGATATTTAAAAGAGTTAACACAAGTATTATAAACTAAAGAATTAATTGTCGTAATTCCAGTTAGTTTGGGATAACTTTTATTTTCAAACACATCACTTCCAATAAAATGTAAAACAGATATATTCGAATATTTAGAAATATCAATATTACTTATAACCTCTTTTGTTAAATCTCTATTTGTAAGATCACAAATTAATGAAGTTATGTTTTTATTTTCTAAAACCCCTCTTCTTGAAATTGCAATAACATGATCCTCTTTTGAAAAATAATTTAAATACTCTAAACCAATTTCACTTGTTGCACCTAAAACAAATACTAATCTTTTCATAATACCACCTTTTTAAGTTATAAATAACTTAAGTTTTTAGTTAATATAAACTATTAGTTAGTATTTTTTACAAAAGATAACTTTTTATAGAGTTATTATTACTATATGTGTATGGATAGAGTAAATAACCAAATATTACTAGAATTAATGAAAAATTCAAGAATTACTAATAAACAACTATCAAAAAAAATAAAAGTATCACGAGAAGTTATTGCATATAGAATAAATAAATTAATTAATGAAAAAATAATTCTTAATTTCACTACTGAAATTAATTATAAAAAGCTAGGATTTATTGCTGGCTCTATTTATTTAAACATTAAAGAAGATAAACAAGATGAATTTATCGAATTTTTATTTAATTCAAATTATATATCCTGGGCAGTTGAACTTTCTGGAATATGGAATTTTGGATTTTCAATACTAGGAAAAACTGTTGAAGAAATAGATGCAAGATTCAATGAAATGTACTTAAGATTTAAAGATGAAATTTTAAATCATAGATTTACAATACACAAACAAACAAAATATTTTTATGAAAAATATTTTAATGAAAGAATTGATTTAAAAATTAAAAAACATAAAAAAGAAGAAATTATTAAAATAGATAATATAGATAAACTAATTTTAAAAGAACTAGTTAAAAATTCAAGAATAGAACTTACAAAATTATCTTTAATTACAAAGATAAGCCCTCAAGCAGTAAGTAAAAGAATTAAAAGACTTGAAGATAATAATTATATTTCTAAATATTATATTTTTATAGACATTTCAAAACTAAATATCTACCAATATGAAATTTTTATAACAAACAACAACAAAACAATTAATGAAAGATTATTTAACCATTTAGAATTTAGATTAGATATATCTTATATAGCAGAATACATTGGAGACCCTTATCTTGAATTTGGTTTAATTGTAAAAAGCCCTTATGATGTTAGAAATAAGTTGCAAGAAATTATAAGTTTATTTAAAAATATAACAATTATTCAGATAGACTTATTTCAAAAAGAATATATAGCAATAAGTCCACCTGCATGTGTTTTTGAATAATAATTATTAATTCTCAAATCTATCCCAAGGAAAACCAGCCCATTGGTTTATTTTTTCAAAATAAAAATCAGGATAATATTTACAATAAAATTAAATTAATTATTAGATTGTTTTTTTATCTAATCTAATATCAAGATACATAGGTGTTGTACCTTTTTCTCTTTCTTTTAATATTTTAAACTTAAATTTTTTATAAAAATGTATAGAATCTTTTTTACGATCCTTATTTCTTTTAGCATCTAATACAAGAAATCTACAACCACATATATCATTAGATATCTTTTTAGCTGCATTATATGCTATTTCTAATAGAATTGTTCCAAAACCTTGTTTTTGATAATTATCATCTACCGCAAGTCTACCAATTTTTAATGCAGGTAATGTTTTATAAAGTATATTTTTACGGTTAAATATTTTTTTAAGTGGGTTAGTTAAATTTAATGAATCATTAAGTAAAGTTACATATCCAACAAATTCATTTTTCTGAAATAATAAATAAGTTATTGAAATTCCCTGTTCTTGATTTTTAAAAGCATCTTCAATTAAAAAATCTTTTAAATCTTTTTCATATGTAGTAAAATTAGAAATTATAGTTATATCATTTTTTTCAATATGTTTAATAGTAACATATTTTAAATTTATTTTCCCCATAATTGATTATTATAAAACTCTTTATTTTTTTCAGCTTGTTTAATAAATGCAACTCTTTCTTTAGATGGATGATTAGTTTCTTTTGTCCATTCTCTTATAAATCTATCAGCATCTTCGCCTCTTAAAACAGGAGTTGCTCTTATTGGTTTTGCCATATATATCACATTAAATTAATTATATATAAATATTATGTGTATATATATTTATAATGCTTTTGTAACTACTTGACCAATAAAATTATACAACAAATACTATTATTTACTAGATAACAAACCTAATATTCTCTCAAAAATCTTAAAAAAGTTATATAGCTTATTTATCTTTATGATTCTCAAATCTATCCCAAGGAAAACCAGCCCATTGATTTATCTTTTCAAAATAAAAATCAGGATAATATTTACAATTACTTTCGTTTACAAAAATAGTTAAAGTTTTTATTTCTTTTACAGCATACTTAACTTTTAATAAATTAACTAAAAACTCTAAAGTTTTACCACTATCAGAAATATCATCAATTAAAAGAACTGTTTTTCCTTCTAAATACTCCTTTGATGGAAGATTAACAATTTGAATTTCTTTACGTTCTTTACCGTCATAAGATTTAACAGCAATGGTTAATAAATTTTTAGTATCAAAAAGTCTTGCAAAATGAATTGCAGGATATACTCCACCAACTGAAACCCCAACAATACAATCTGGAGCAAAAGTTGTTTTTTTAACATCATTAAATAATTTTAAACAACGATCATCAATTTCATTATAAGTATATTTTATTGTTTCCATATATTATTATAAAATATTAGTATATATAAAAGTGTTCCTAAATTAAAAATCACAAAAAAGCTTTAAAAGAGAACCACATATAATATTTAAAGAATAATAATTTTACTTTTAACAGAATAAACAATTTAATTAAAAAAAGGTGAATAAAGATATGAATGAAAAAAATGAAAAAGTACAAACTATAAGAGCAATTGCATTTGCAACAGTAACAGTAGCTGCATTAATTGTTATTTTTGCAAGAGAATATGCTTGGGTTATTATATTTACAACATTAATAATTTGCTTTTTTGGAATTGCAACAACTAAAAATAACTGCTATACTGTAAAAACAGCAGTTGTTAAAGAAAAAGCAAAACCAAAGAAAAAATAAATTAAATAATAAGCTTAGATCTATTAACTCTAAGCCATTTATTCTTTTTTTTATAATCTGGAATTATTTTTTCAACAATTCCCCAGAATCTTTTTGAATGATTATGTTGTATTGTGTGAGCTAACTCGTGAACAATAACATAATCTATAATATCCTCTCTTGCAACTAAAAGAGATGTTGAAAAAATTAGTTTTTTATCATGTGAACAAGATCCAAACTTAGATGAATTGTTCTTAAGTGAAACTGATTTTAAATCTTGTTTAAAATAAAGATTATTATAATAATCTACTTTAGATTTAATAACAAAAAGCATATCTTTTTCTAAAATTTTATTTATTAAAATAGATACTTGTTTATCTTGATCTTCTTTAGATTGATTTAAGGGCAAGGATAGGTGTATTTTACTATCAATTAGCTTCGCACTAGCTGTTTTTTTAAGCTTATACACCATATTTAATGAATATACTTTATTTAGAACACAAATAGAGTCACCTGAGCTATAGGATTTATATAAAACAGGAGCAAATCTATCTTCATCTTTTTCAAGATACTTAATAAATTTGTTTTTCATACTTAATATTTGTTCATTTTGCCTTTTTTCTGAAAAATAAATAGGAACTCTAATATTTACATTTTTACCAATTGACATATAAGTAGATCTTCTTTTTTCAATAAATATTCTTAAAATATATTTTTTATCATTAAATATTAAAAAATCTTCTTTATACATTCTTATACAAATCCAAAAAATAGTAATATATATTATATATAAAATGATTTAAAAAGAAAATAATAAAAAAGTTAATTTTAAATAGATTTATTATAATCTATAAAAAAATAATCTCCACCACAAGTAATATTTGACCAATCTCCACTTGAAGAACAAACTGCACTATTATCATCAGCATAGAAACAATTAATTCCACCTTCTAACTTATTTTGATCTAATTTATCAAGATAGTCAATTAGATCTTGTGGAGTACTATAATAACAATAACCATTCTTACTTATATTTTTTTTAATAGTATTATTTTCAGCTAAAAGAGATGAAGAAATATTAGAATCATCAATACCATCTTCTTTAAGTTTTGTTTTATAAGTTTCTTTATATTCAACATTTAAATCAGAAATACTTACATTTACTTTACAATAAATATATTCAATACCAAATATAGTATATTCAGTAGTTCTTGTAAATATACGGTCTTCAGTTTTAATTTCATCAATAAACACAAACCTTGAGTCTTTATTACAATCAGCAGAGTATGTTTTAAAACAATTTATATTATCCCCACAGTTTTTAGAATCTCCAGCATACACAATTTCTAAAACTAGTTCAGGAACATTAACATCTAAAGAAGTATTAATACCACTATTTGAATCAACTATTAAATTTAAATCAATAGAATTATCTAAATCATCATTTTGATTAGAATTATAAAAATTAGGACTTAGGTATGCAAAAATAATTAAAACAAAAAGAATCATAATAAGAATAATGTCATATAAAAGAAAAAACTTAGCTTTTTTTGAAAAATTTTTTAAAATTGTATTTTCATCCATGTATAATACCTATATTATTTATATATAGATAAACACCCATAACATTTAAAAACTTATATTTTACATAAACTTTTTTGTATAAATTTTATTTATAGTATCTAAAATATTTTTAGCTTTTTGAAGATCTAAACTTTTAATTTTAGCTAGATCTTGTAAAGTTAAGTTCTTAATGTTATTAATTGATTTTTTAACTTTTACTAAATTTTCAATAATCTTTTCATCTAAATTATTCATTGATGCTAAAATTCTATAACCTCTAGGAAAATCAACAGATTTTAAAGATATAAAATCAGAAAGATCTAAAATTTCAATTAATCTTTCAGTATCAGCAATTTTTCTAATACCCATTTGTTTTAAAGTTGAGATTTTATCTAAAGCTACTTCTTTTGTTTGAAGAGTATTAGAATAATCTCTTAAAATTAAAGATAATTCTTCATCAATACCAACAGTTAATTCATATAAAGTATTTGCAATATCTTGACCTTGGTTACCTAATTCAACAACCAAATCATCAACTTGCTTTTCATGTTTTATAAAATAAAGCATATTTTGTATTATTTCAATAATTTCTTCACTTAAATTACTTGAATTATTAATTTCAAGAAAAAGTATATGTTTTAGTTTTTTATCAAGTTTATTTCTAAAATCTTTTAAATTATTAATAGCATAATTAGCTTTAACCATTAACATATTAAATTCTTGAAGAACATATTTTTGATCCTTATAATAAAGAGAAATTACATTTCTTCTATGAGAAATTGCAATAACAGGAACTTTTGATTCAATTGCTGTTTGTTCAGCTGATCTATGTCTCATACCTGTTTCTTTTGAAGCTATATTTTTATTTGGCATTAAATGTTTGTTTGCACTTATAATTTTAGTTAAATCATTAGATAGAACAATAGCACCATCCATTTTTGATAATTCAAAAAGTTTTTGTGAAGAAAAAAGAATATCAAGATCAATTCCACCTCTTAAAAGTCCTTTTAAACCATCAGAATTACCTAAAACTATAAGAGCACCTAAATTTCCATGTAATATTTCATCAAGACCTTGTCTTAATTCTGTACCTGGAGTTACTAATGGTAATATTTTGTTCAATATCTTCAGCTATTGAAAATACAAAATCAAAATCGGGTTTTTTAAAATTTTTTATTAAAATTATATTTTTCATTATTACCCTTTCATATTATATCCCAAAAGCATTATAAACTTATTGTAAAAATAATAAAAGTTTATTGATTTTTTTTAATTGGTTTCTTTTTTAATCAAATTAATTATGTATATTGTTGTTTATCAATTAACATTTTTTGAAATTTAACACGTACATCAAAATCTTCCAAATGTTCTTTATTATCTATAATAAACTGTTTTAAATTTAATAAAATATTTTTTGAAGTTTTTAAGTCCCTAGAATTCATATGACCAATAAAGCTCTCTATTGCTTTTTCATACATTTCAACAACTTTTTTATTAGAAACATGCATATTTAAAAAAGCACTTAATTCTTTAAATACCATTTTTTCACTTTCAAATAAATGTGCTTTTTCACACATAATATTGTATTTTTTATTTTTTCTAAAATTAAGATTTAATTTTAAATTATTATTCTTAATAGGCATATTTAATCACTTTATTATTAAAAATATAAGCTACAAACGATACTTAAATATTATTAATTTCAAAAAACATATAAATAAATCCTAAAAAACATTAAATTTTAAAAAATAAAAAATATTATAAACCCTTATATAGTATATTAACATTAATATAGCAATTATAAATAACAATTTAAAAAAAGAATAAATATGAAAATATTATTAGTATCAGACAAGACTTTTTATAAAGAACAAGCACTTATAAGATTTAATCTTAAAAAACACACTGGTATTTTTCAAACAACTGATATTGGTAAAACCCATAAGGGTATAAACACAGCAAAAATATTTATTGACAAAGATATTCTTCTTTTAAAAGAATCTGACGCTATACTTATCTGTAATTTTAAAAAAGGCAAACAAGAAAACCATATTGGAGAATATTCACTAATGATAGCAACACTTGCCTATTTTTTACAAAAAAAGATATATTTATTATATGATATGCCTTCAAATAAATATAAGGAACAATTAATGATGCTTGAAGCTATTTCATTAAATGGAAACCTTAACAAAATATAAAAAAATGATTAAAAATGATAAAATTAATAGCATTTGACCTTTGGGGAACACTAGCAATAAAAGGAAATCCTTTCATTCATTTTTCAAACATAGTTAAAGAAGAGTTTGAACTTAAAATATCTAAAGATGAAATAATTAAGATATATGAAGAGTCTGTTGAAATAAAATACTGGGAAACAGAAATAGATGCATATACTGAATTTGCAAGAAGACTTAAAATATCACCAACAAGGGAAAATTTATTAAAAATAATCGCAGCAAGAGAAAAAATTGAATCAGATGTAATTGTTTTTGATTTTGCAATACCACTTTTGAAAAAACTTAGAAAAAACGGATACAAAACAGCAATTGTTTCAAACTCATCTATGTTTACATATAATGAACTTAAAAGAAAAACAGATTTACTTGATCATTTTGATTATCAATTCTTTTCATTTCAAGTAGGTTACCTAAAACCTAATCCACAAATTTATTTAGAACTTCAAAGAAAAGCACTTGTTTATAACAACGAGATGCTAATGATTGGTGATGATTTTGAAAATGATTTTAAAGCACCAAAAATTCTTGGAATAAACGCTATAATGTTTAAAAATTATGATTCGCTTCTTCAAGAGTTTAAAAAATACGATATTAAATTATAAAAGGATATTTATTTATTTTTTATATTTTCAATAATTTCCTTATAATAAAATTCAAACTTATTTATATCTTGAAATTTAATTTCATACATATCTTTTGAAAATACATCTTTTAATTCTAATAATTTATTTTTAAAACTAACCATACTAAACTTAGAAGGATAATTAGCACCTTTAAAATTTAATTTTTTATTAATAATATCAGTAACATCTTTAGTTAAATACAAACCTTTCTTATTTATTAAAAACCAAAGATCATAAACATCTCTACCTTTTCTCCTTGTGTATATGGTTCTTATTTTTTCAAAAAATATTTCTTCTATATTCATACATCTTATTATTTTTATAGGTAAATTATAGGCAGGAAAATCAAGAGAGAAAGATATTGTAGGTAATAAAACATCTTCTCTATAGCTAATATCAACATCTACAAAACATAAACTTTCTTTGGTAGTATACAATGGCCCTTCTGCAGATATTTTTAATGAAAAACCATATTCATTTAAATGAATTATTTTACCTTTAGATTTAACACCAGCTAATATCCAAAGCATATTTGTAATCCTTCCATTTATATGATTAGAAAATGATTTTAAATCTTTAAAACCATATGGAGAAATAGATAAATCTATTGTAAAATCTAAATCTGTAGAAAATCTATCTAATCCATGAAAAAACCATAAATAAGTTCCACCTTTAAAAACTAAAGGATATTCTGAAAGAATATTTAAAATTAAAGTTTGAAGATAATGTTTTTCTTGCTGATTAGGCTTTATACCTCTTATACTAGCTATATCAATTAATTCATTTTTACTTAACATTTTCAATCACATTCCTTATTCTTTTTGGATATAATTTACTATATTTTTTCAATAGTCTAAAATTAATTTTAGATTTATAATCTTCAAATATAGATTTATTATAAATACCATAATAAATGCCATCAAGAATCGCTTTTTCAGGCTCTGCAATATAAGCATAACTTTGATCTAAGTTATATTTTTTAAAACCAAAAAATAATTTAGGTGTTATTTTATGATATTTTAATTGCATATCTTTGTAATATCTACTATTTATAGTTGTTACGCAAGTAGTAGTTGTTGGAACTTGATTAATAATTTTATGAAAAAACAAAGCAGAAGATAAAGATATATATGATGGTTCAATAAATTGAGTACTTATTACATTATCATCTGATGAAAATATAACTCTACCATGCTTTCTTTTAGCCAATCCATTATTAACTAGTCTTGAAATATAAACATTACTAACTGCTACTGATTTACCTATAAGATTAGCTAATTGTCTTGTATTAAATACAGCTTTCTTAGATTCAATAGCTTTATCTTTAATTTTATATATATTATTCATCACACCACAATAACAATATTGTTATATATATGTGACACTAAATATTTATAAATAGATCTAATCTTTATCTTAATAAAAACAACCATTTAATTACTTAGAAGAAGAAGTATTTTCAAAACTTAACTTTTGAAATATCTCTGGATATTTTCCTATTAAAAAAGCTCTAAAAATAAATTTATAATAGTCAATTACCTTTATAAATCACATTATTTAAAAATTTTAACAATCCCATTTTTTAAATCCAATTCAAGCCTATCTCCTGACTTAACTTTCTTTATGACGTTCTTAACACCAACAATACAAGGGATCCCTAATTCACGAGATACTATTGCTGCATGAGATAATAATCCCCCTCTTTCGGTTATAATACATAGAAATTTTGTCATAATTGATTCTAAATCTATAAAAGTATGAGTAATTACAAGGATATTGTTTTTTTCTACAACTATATTTTTATAATTAGTCAAATCTAAAACTTTGGCTACACCAATTATTTTATTTATTTTATTTTTTGATGCAACTATCCCTTTCAACATATTCAATCAGCCCACCTATAAATCCTTTTTGTAATTTAAATACATCTTTTTCTAAAAAACGGTTTAAAGTTTTATTATCTATAACTCCCATTCTTAGAAGAGGTCTGTTTTTTTCTAACTTGAAAAATAAGTTTTTTAAATATTTATCAGATTCGTTTAATTTACAATCCAAAAATAAAAAATTTTTAGAAGATAAATATTGGCCAATAATTTCACCAATACAAGAATACATAAATTGTTCTGCTAACCAAAAACTTAATAGTTGATTACATAATTTAGAATATTCTTTTTTCTTTAAAAAGAAAGTAATATTTGATTTTAATATATCAAATAAATAAAATTCCCCATCAAATAGAAAATCTTGCCACAATCCATGAAATAAAGTATCTACATCTTTTACAGCCATATGATTGAATGCATTTTTAAGTATCTCATTATTCCCTTCAAAATGGTTAATTAAATACTTTTTAAAATAATTAAAATCATAATTTAACTCTTTTAAAAAATCATATTTATTAATAATATTTAATGACATCATTTGACATTCAGATAGTTTATAATCTGAATTTTTCTGTAATTCTTCACAACCTATATATGAAAAATTGGATGAATCATAGATAATTCCTCCAAAAAAAGTAGGATGATAATTCATTTTTATACCTAATTACTAATAAGGATTAGTATAACCATAAATTAATTGAAAAGATCTGGACTTAATTTTACCTTTTTTTATTTTTTTCATAAAATCACTTCCTATAATTTATATATATATTTTTAATATTAACTAATAAATAATATAAGAATGTAACGATTTAAAAATGTTAACTATAGTAGATAACAGTTAATAGTATTACACAACTATTATGTTTTAACACAATATTTATATAATCGTTTAATTAAAACATCAAATATTATTAAAAAATAAATTGAAGATAATATTTAAATAATATATAATAAAATTGAAAAAACTTAACGCCGAAAAAAGCTAAAAACACTATTTTTTAAATATTTCGGCGTTAAATGTATTTATGTATCTTACAATAAAACAAATTAATTCTAAAAAATATTACTATCTTGAAGAGAAGATAGATAATAAAACAATAAATACATTTATAGGTATAGATAAAATTAACAATATTAATAAATTTAAAGAGATATTTAAAAAACATAGATTAAATATAATATTAAAACAAACAAATAAGATTAAAAAAGAAAAAGATATTAAATATTTATCTACCTCTCAAATAATAGAGATTGAAAAACTTAAATATAATTTAAATATATTTAAAACTTATTTTAAAGAAACATATCAACAATTTAATGAAGATGAATATATTAGATATATACAAGGAAGTTCTTCTGTTGAAGGAAATTCAATTAATCTTGAAGAAACAACCCTAATTATTAAAGAAAATTTATCAATACATGGAAAAACAATAAATGAAGTAAAAGAAATTCAAAATTTACTTGAAAGTAAAAAAATTATTGATAAACTACCTGAATTAAATGAAAAATTAATTAAAAAAATACATTCTAAAATAATGTCTTCATTTATAACTAAAAAACCAGGTGAATATAGAGATATACCCATATTTGTAACTGGTTCTGAAGTTAAAAGAGTAAATTATAAAGAAATATCTCTAAAATTAAAAGAATTATTAAATTGGTATATTAAAAATAAAACTAAACTACATCCAATAGAACTAACTTCTATATTTCATATTTGGTTTGAAAATATACATCCTTTTATAGATGGAAATGGAAGAGTAGGTAGAGAGTTATTAAATTTAATACTATTAAAAGAAAATTACCCACGTATAATTATTAATTTAAAAAATAGAACTAAGTATATATCTATTTTAGAAAATTCACAAATACAAGGTAACCAAAAATATGTGAATTTTTCTGAATTTACATATAATCTTTTAATTGAAAGATCAAATATTATTGAAAAAGAAATTGAAGATAATATTGAAATAATATATAATAAAATTAAAAAGACTTAACGCCGAAATATTAAAAAAATAGTATTTATATCTTTTTTCGGCGTTAAACTCTTTAAAAACTATTTTTTGTAAAAATCCATTATTGGTACAATTGCTAATAATATGAAAATTATTAAATAATAATACCATTCTAAATATAATAAATCTGGCCATAGTTTTACTACCATTAAAGTAAATGCAACAACTGATAGTTTAACAAAACCCATATCATACCATTTAAGCTTTTTCATTTTTTTGTTTAAAAATTTAAAACACATAATCTACATCCCCCTATACTAGTTATTATTAATGATATGATTTAAAAAGAGGTTACTTTATTAAAAATAGAATTAATATCCCGGTCTTGTCCCGTAAAATTCACTTTGTTCCGGTGAAATTATATTAATAGTTCCACTTATATGTTTTTTAATAATTAACAAAAAAACAAAAGGTGATTAAAAAATGAATAAAAAAATAATTTCATCAATTCTATTAATTGCTACATTTGCTTTAGGATTATTTTTCTTAGTGCCTAATGTTAGTGCTTATAGAGGAGACATAATAACACAAGGACCAAACTATACTGAAGAAATGCATGATGCTATGACTACTGCTTTTGAAAATATAGACTATGCTACATGGAAAGAACTTATGCTTGAAAAAAATAGTAATGCAAGAATTTTAGATGTAATAAATGAAGACAATTTTGAAACATTTGCACAAGCACATGACGCAATGGTTAACGGGGATATTGAAACTTCACAAAAATTAAGAACAGAACTTGGTCTTAATAACGATCAAGGTCCTAGAGATGGAACCGGTAACAGATTAGGAAACAATCAAAACAGAAAGAACATGGGTAACTATGATAATTCTGGTTTTGGACAAAGAAATAAAAGAAGATAATTCTTCTTTCTCTTTTTCTTTTAAATTAATAATCATGCCCAGGGCAAAGAATATCATAATCTAATTTTTTTAATTTATCTAGCGATTCATTCATTTTCTCTGGAACTGAAGTAAAAAGATCAGTTCTTCCAACATACCCATTATAGAAAAGAGTATCTCCAGAAAACAAAATACTTCGCTTAGTATCATGTATACAAATAGAACCTTTAGTATGACCAGGTGTGTAAATAATTTTAAAGTAAGTAGGTAGTTTTAGTGTTTCAATATCTTGCAACTTAACATTAAAACTATCAGACAATGGTTTTAATAAAATAGTTTTAAATTTATCTTTATTTAAAGACAAAATAGCATCTTTTGATGCATAAAAGGTAGCATTCTTAAAAAGAGAATAATTGCCTATGTGATCATAATGAAGATGAGTAAAAATAATAGTTTTTATTTTATCTAGAGAAATTATTTTAGAAATATCTTGAATAACCATTCGTTCGTCAGTTGGTGTTCCTGCATCAATTAATATGTTTTCTTCTTTTAAAAAAAATATATTTGAGTCTCCTGATATTTTAAAAACACCATTATAAATTTCTTCAAGCATATTTAATCTTATTTAGTTGTTATTAAAAACTTATTTTAATGATTTTTTAATAGAATTAATTCCATATTTTAAAGGAACAGTATTCATATTCAAAGGTATTGACTTTAATTCTAGTTTATCTAAAAAATCTCTATATGATAATCCTGCTATTTCACTTGCTTCACTTATATTTATTTCTGTGTTTTTATATAACTCAACTGCTTTATTGAATCTATATTCTAATACTTCTTTTTCAATTATAGATCTAATATATTCTGATTCAGTCAAATTTTTTTCTTTAGCAATAGCATAAATTATACTTGATAAAGAGTCTTTTAATCTTAATGTTTTAACATTCATTTTTTCTTTTTCAGTATATTTTAGTTTAACCATATTTAATTTCACCTTTTTAAATAATTATTTATAGATTTTAAATAATCTTGAGAAAGCGATTTTTCTATAATACTAATTTTTACTAAAATTTCTTTTTTAGTTAGTTTTTTATTAAAATATAAAAATAATAAGAATTCAATTATATTTCCAACTAATATATTATTTTGTTTACAATAATTATAAGGTCTTCCATTATCAATAAAAGTAATTAAACCTAGTTCTTGTGATAAAGCAATACAGTATAGTTCACCAGAATCTTTACTTACTTGACTTTCTAATTCTTTTTTAATAGTAGCTGGGTCTTTCACTACTATAATTCCTTCTTTTTTTAATTTATAATATAGTTTAATATCATTTGGGGTAAATAATTTAAACTTTAAAGATTCTGCAAACGTAATTTCTAATTCAACTTTAGAAGGAACATATAAATAATTATAATATTCTAAAAAAATATCTAGTAAATCAACTTTAACTAAATGTATCCAAAAGGATGCATCAACAATAGCAATCTTTACCATATATAAATTATATTACGAAATATTTAAAAATGTATTACATTGTAATACAAAATAATTAAAAAAATTAATATTATTAAAAATAAAATTTAAAGAAATTATAATAAAATTATAACTTCATTTAATGAGTAAACCAGAAATTATATATTTTTTTACCTTCTTTTTCTTCAATTGAAAATAGAAAAGGAACAAGTGATTATTTAACAATTAATTACGATAGCGATGCTGAGTTAGATTTTAAATTAAAGATAATTAAAAACGGAGAAGTTGTTGCTTATAACAACTAACTCTTTCTTTTTTTTATTTAATATTAAAATCTCTCCAAATCAGATAATATTTTAAAATATTAATATTTTCCTTTTTTGAATCAAAATCAATTTTTGAATTTTCTTTAACAATTAAATAATTTTTATTTAATTCTAATTTTTGTACAGCTTTTAATTTAAAATTTTTAATTTCCTTATAAGTAATTTGATTTTTATATTTTACTTCAACACCTATCTTTTTAGAAGTAATTTGGTCATAACTAATAAAATCAATCTCATTTACTCCTCTATTATTCCAAAAATATTCTGCATTTAACTGAAAAGCAACATCTGCTTCAATAAATTTACTTTCATTAGGATTATTAGTTACAAAAGAAATTAATGTAGTACAATATGGATAAAACTTTTTTGAACTTTTTTCTACCTTTCTTGCATTATTTGAAAAATTATACACTTTTCTGATTAATCCACTATTTACTAAATAATCTATATATTTTGAAATCTTATTTCTATCTGTTCCAAAATCCTTAGCTAAATCATTATAATTTATTATTTGACCAGGATCTTTTAAAATAACTTTTAAAATACTTAATAAAATATCAATATCAACATCTAATATATATTTTTCTGAATCTTCAAATATTATTTTTTTAATTATTGTGGTAACATAATCTTTAGATTCAATTGAAGAGTTTATTGCTAATTGAGGATATTGTCTTTTTAAATAGATTTTATACTGTTCAATAAATGCATCATCATATACAGCTTTTAATAAATTTTCATTATTTGAAAAAACTAAATATTCCTTAAAACTTAATTGTGGCACAAAATATTCAAAAATTCTTCCTGCAAGACTTTCTTTTTTACTAACTCTTAATGTAGACCCACTTACAATCAATTTAATATTTGGATAATTATCATATATTATTTTCACTTTTTCTTGCCAGTTATATATTTTTTGTATTTCATCAAAAAAGAAATAAAGTTTTCCAGAATCAATAGATTTACCTCTAATAATTTCATATTCTTTTAATAATTTAAAAATATCTTCAGTAAAATCATCATATGAAAAATAAAATATATCTTTTACATTTATTTTATTATTAATTAAATAATTAATTAATTGTTTAATTAAAACAGATTTCCCAACTCTTCTAGAACCTTCAATAGATAAAATTAACTTATTAGATAATATATTTTTTTCTAGAATATAATAAACATCTCTTTTTATTGGGTAATCAATAAGATTACCTTTCCAATGTTTATTTTGAAAATAAATTATTTCTTGCATATACAAATAAGATACAAAACATTTATAAATAGCAATCATATTTGTAACAAATATGCATAAATAATTAAATTTTGTGCCAAATTTGTTGTTTTTTTGGTAAAAAAATAATTCTATAATCCAAATTTATATGTTTATTAATGAGTAAACCAGAAATTATATGTTTTTTTACCTTCTTTTTCTTCAATTGAATCAAGTCTACAAAAACCAAATCTCTCAAACTGAATAATATCTCCAATATTTAATTGTTCAATATTCTTTTCTGCCTTTCCTTTGAAAAGATCATGTTCAGGAGTAAACACAGTAGCATCTATTAATTGAAAATCATCGTTTGGTAGAAAATGAATTATTTTTTTATTATTATTTGGAGTTTCTTTAAAGTTAATATATTCTTGAGAATCAAAAACATATTCTGAATCTTTAACCTTAAAATTAATGTTATCCATTAAACGAATAAGATTACCATCCTTAAAAGACTCAACATCTTCTTTTTCAAGAAAATAACTACCGTTAGACACAAAATTTCTATCTCCTAGTTTAAACATAGGATGTATTGATAATGAATAATGTCTATTAATATCATTTACAACTGATATTTTTACAGGTTCTTTAATAAAGAAAAATCTTTTAGCAGTATCATTTAATATTCTTTTATTATATTTAATTATTGTATCCCATGTAATTACAGCACCAGATGACTTAGTAATTCCAGATTCAACAACCATTTGCATAATTGCTTCTTTTGTAAACCCACGTCTTTTTAATGCTCTCAAAGTAGGAAGACTAGGATCATCCCAACCAATAAGTTCACCAGAATTAACTTTTTCGCGAATTTCTCTTCCTGATGACGCCATACCTTCTAAATTAAATCTTGAAAACTCATATGTAAAAGTATCATAAAGACCTAGTAATTTTCTAATATAATGATGAAGTTCACTTGCCATTTCAAACTCTAATGTTCTTAATCTATGAGTAGTATTAAGATATCCATCTAAAAATGCATTTTGAAAATCATAGGTAGGATAAACTCTATATTTAGATCCAATCCTTGGATGTTCAGCATCAATCACTCTAAAGATAGTAGGATCTCTCATTCTTGAATTTTTATGTTTTAAATCAACTTTAAGTCTAAGTGAGGCTTTTCCTTCCTCATAATTTTTCATTTCATTCCATTTAATTAAATTTTCTTCTGGAGAATTATCTCTACAAGAACAAGCTTCTTTTTTCATTCTATTTTCACTCATTTGTTCAGGCTTACAAAAACACATATATGCCTGTGATTTAAGGATAAGTTTTTCTGCTTCTTCATGCATTTTACCTATATAATCAACAGCATATAAGACTTTGTCTATTTTTACACCTAACCAATCAAGATCCTCTAACATTATCTTATAAAACTCAGGTTTTACAAGTCTTGGGTTTGTATCTTCAAATCTTAAATAGAATTTACCATTATATTGTTTTGCTAAAAGATAATTAAGTAAAATTGCTTTAGAGTGACCAATATGAAAATATTTTTCAGGGCCTGGTGGAAAACAAGTAACAACCTTGTCACCTTCTTTAATATTTAAAAAAGCAAAAATGTTTCTTTCTTCTTTTTCTTTCTTATCAAAAAAGCTTGGATTTATTTTTTTAACCATTTCTTGTTGTTTTTCTAAAGATAAAGCATTAATTTCTTCAATTAAAGGAATAAGTTCTAAAGATAATTCCTTTGTTTTAGTTCTATATTCAGGAAAATCTTTTAAAACACCACCTAAAATAAATTTAAGTTCTGCTTTTCCTTTATACTTAACTGCATTTTCTAATATTATTTTTTTAAAAGTATCTTGCATAATTAATCATAATTCCTTTTATAAACATCATCTCTATGTTCAAAATATCTAAATAAAACTTTATTTTCTTTTTTTAAATATCTAAAAATTAAAACAAATCTCTGAGTGATATGAACTCTTTTAAAGTTTTGTAAAGGTGTTCTTAAATTTTTATAATGCTCGATATCAGAATTATTTTTAATTTCATCTATCTTAGTAAGTACTTGGTAATATAACACTGAATCTTTTTTAGAAAGTTTTATTAAATTTTTTAATAATTCTTTATGATATTCAAAATTCATCTATTTACCTTTTATATAATTATCTAAGTCATTTACAGAATTAAATTTTTTATAATCTGAAGATTTATTTTTTTTATTATCTGATAATACTTTGTTTATAAAATCAGGTCTTAATTCTGGTTCTAGTTCTAATTCTGCATAATATTTTACAACTACAGAAATAGCCTCTACCTTATTTTTTAAATTATTCTTTGCCTTGATAATATTTAAGGTTTGATTTATATCTATAGGTAAATCTAATAATGCTTTCATGTTCTCACCAAATATATTATATATAGAAACATTAATAAATGTTAATAGTTGTTAACAAATGTTAATACTTTTTAAAAATAGACTCAAGAGAGTGTTTTTTAAGAAAATGTTGTAAAGGTAAATATACTTTTTTTGGAAATTCTTTTAATGAAAACCAATCAAGAGATTTGCATTTTCTAGGTTCAGTAACAATTGGAGTTCCCGATAAATATTCAGCTGTGAAAAAGAAAGTAATATAATGATAATTAGCTTTCTTGTACATATCGCTTGTAAAATCAATATACTTAAGATTTTTAATTTTAAGACCAGTTTCTTCTAAAGTTTCACGTTTTACAGCAGTTTCAAGTGTTTCAAATTGTTCTAAATGACCACCAGGAAGAGAATATGTGTCTTCAGTTAATTTTTTAGAAGCTTTTCTTTTTTCTAAAATAACTTTATTGTTTTTAATTATAAAAACAGCAACACTTATTTTTGGTTTTGACATATTACATCATCTTTATTTGAAATCAACATACATTTTAATTAACTAATAGATTTTTAAAATAAATTAAAAATCATCAAGCCAACCTGCTTTTTTATTAATTTTCTTTTTAAAAAATCTACTTAAGTCTTTAGGATCTTTTGCTTGTTGATATTTAAAATACATATATTGTTTATCAAGACCTAAAATTTCAACTTTTCCTGTCTTATGTGACATTGCATACTTAAATCTCTTAGCATGTCCATTTAATAGTTTTTTTGCATCTTCTACAATTTTATAACCTTCATAAAGTGATATTTGAAAATGATGCTTAACTCTACTTACTGGCCTACATTGAAAAATATAATAAGGCACAACACCAATACTAGTTAATTGATTCATAAGCTCAGCTAAGGTATTTGGATTATCATTAACATCTTTCATTAAAACAGTTTGATTACTAATAATTACATTTGAGTTTATTAAAGCATCAATTGCTTTAATTGATTCTTTTGTAATTTCATTAGGATGATTAAAATGAGTTACAACATATAATCTTTTAGTTTTAGTTGAATATTTTTTAAAAAGAGCTAATAATTCTGAATCTGCATATATTCTTTTTGGAAAAGCAATTGGTACTCTAGAACCAAATCTTATAAATCTTAAATGTTTAATTTTAGTTAATTTTTTAAGAAAGATTTCTAAAATATCAGTAGATAGCATTAATGAATCGCCACCAGTAACTAAAACATTTGTTATTTGTTTATTTTTTGCAATATAGGATACTGCATCATCAAGTAAATTTAAAATTTCAGTATTTTTAAGCCCAACTAATCTTTTTCTAAAACAAAATCTACAATAGGCAGCACATTGGTTAGTTGATAAAAGTAATGCAGTCTGTTGGTATTTATGTTGTAAACCACCTATCTTAGTATTTGTTGCTTCACCACTAGTATCATATGACCCAATTGTATTAAGTTCTTCAATTGATGGAATCATCATTTTTTTAATAGGATCTTTTTTATTTTTCCAATCAATTAAGGATAAATAATATTTAGTAATACTCATTGGATGTATTTTTATTATTTGTTCGAATTTTTTTTCATCAGTTTTAGATATTTTTGTATGTTTTTTTAATTCTTTTAAATCTACAATATTATCTTTTAATAGTTTATTTAAATTAATTGTACCACTACTCTTTTTTATAATACTTCTTAAGGATAAGCTTCTTTTATTAGCTGTTCTTTGCCAACAAATTTCTGTCTTATAGATTCCAAAAGTTTATTTATTTCTTCAGCAACACCTGATTTCAAATCCATTGGATGTAGTTGTTTTGATGCAAAGGCATTCTCTAAATCCTCTTGTGTTTTAAACTTCAAAGGACCACCCCATTTTTCTGGTCTATCAATTATAAACTCTTCACTCTTATCTTGCTTTTGAGTCATAATTAATAGCTTTGCAAAATCAAGTACACCGTTTTCTATGTTTCCTTCTTCACAGTATGCTTTTTTTAATTTGTTTTTAATAGTTTCATAATCATCAATTAAATCTATTTTTGAAGCTTGATTTGAAGCTGACATTTTACCATCAGGTGTAAGACCTCTAATGAAAGGAATCATAACTTCAATTCTTGATTTATAACCTATCTTTGGTAAAAATTCTCTAGCTAAAACAAATATTTTTCTTTGATCAACTGCTCCTAGTTGAATATCACAATCAAGGTGCACTTCATCAACAGATTGCATTAATGGGTATAATAAACCAGATATTTTCGGATTATCCCCTTGCTTTACAACATCACTTGATGCTTTTTCTGCATTTCTTACAGTTACCTCTGAGGATAACTTATAAAGATCTAAAACATATTCTTTAGATAATTGAAAGTCAGAACCTTTAACTATTTCAAAATTATTTAAATTTCCACCAAGAGCTTCAATCATTCCCTTAATTACAATTGAATAGTATTCATATCTTTTTTCTAAAAGAGACCATGGTGTATTATCCAATGCACCATGAAGATCTGCTAAAAGAACTTTAACCTTAAAACCTGCGTTTAAAAAATCATTTAATTTTTGCGCCCAAGTAAAATAACCAATATGTGGTCTACCAGTAACTGATGTTCCTAAGTAAACAATAGGTTTTTCTTTTTCTTGTAATAACTTTAGAAGTTCTCCTTCAGTTATTATTTCTTGTGTGTTTCTTTTTATTAAGTTTATTTTTTTGTCTATATTCATATTTATTTCACATTTATTAAGTTTATTTAAATTTAACAGCGGTTCCATAAGCAAGCATTTCTGATGCTCCTCGCATAACCATAGATGTTGTAAATCTTACTCCAATAACTGCATCTGCTTTTAGATCAATTGCTTCATTAACCATTCGATTGTATGCTTCTTCTCTTGCTTGAATTGTCATTTCAGTATAGGTTTTTACTTCTCCACCAACTAAATTTCTAAATCCAGCTCCAATATCTCTACCAAGGTTTCTTGATCTTACAGTATTACCTTTAACAACACCTAAAATTTCAGTAATTTTTTTTTCTGGAATTTCAACACCTGTAGTAACAACAATTTCTTTTGTCATAAATTATTTCACCTTTTTAATTTGTTCAATATCATCTTCTTTTTTATTAAATAAAATAAATAACCCAATTATTAAAACTGGTACTCCATATATTAAAAAAAATAAATTAAACATTATTCCTAAAAAAATTAAAATTATAGAAATAAAAATACTAATAAAACCAATTAACATTCTATCTTTCATAAATCACATCTTTTTTGAGTATATATATAATTAAAGGTAAGAAGTATATAAAAATATATAGATGTGGTTAAATTCAACTAAAAACATATAATTAATTAGCATTTTTATTATCCATATTAAAAACTAAAAAATAACCAATAGACATTAAATTATCTAGAACTAGTGGAATTAATTTTCCTGAAATATTATTATCCTTAGAAATTTGGCTAAGTAATTTTTCGCAAATATAGTATTGATCAATAATTGTTTTATAATCCCATTTTTTTTCAATAACAGGTGTAATTTTGTTTTGATTAATGTCGTCTTCTAAATCAATATAATCATCAATCATTTGAACTAAATAACCAACTCCATACATTAAGTCAATATTTTTCTTAGAAACATTTTTGTTAATTGTAGAATATAACAAATCCATAGTTGCTTTAACACCACAATCTCTTTGACTAGTTTTAGTTATTATGCTTCTTGCTTCTGTATCACACCATTTCTCAAAATATTTAATTTTTTTAGAATGTAAGTTGCTTGCTAAGTAAGATAATAATTTTAATTGATTTGAATTTATTGGAGAACCGTTAATTGCGTCCTTTATAATAGTTGATCTTTGTTTAGGAGAAAAAGAATTAAGCTCACCATCAAAAACATGGTCAATTAAAGTATTAAAGGCAGCTGCAAATATTATTTGTTTACGCATTTTTTTTGAAATTGAAATTAAATTTAAAACTGCTAAGAATGATTTCTCATTTAAATTAAATAGTTTAGATACAAATCTATATTTATTGAATTTTTTACCACTTATAAAAAGCATCATATATGCTCCAAGTGCATAAAGTGAAGCTGAACCTAATCTTAGTTTTAAATAAAACGCAGTTTTTTTTATTTCTGGACAATATTGGTTCACTAACGGAACAATATAATTATCAAAATCACGATTTGATTTGTTCATAATTATAGAAATTAATTTATTATTTGATTCTTTTTTAAAAAAAGTATATAATTGTTCGATTCTCTTAACTCTATTCATAATTAACCACTACGATTAATATTAGGAATAGATAAATATAAAAAGAAATAGATAAAAAGAGAAAAGAAGAATTATTGAAATAATTCTCCAATATCAACAGTTTCAGATAAAGCAGTTTCTTCTGAAAGAGTATAAGGTATTTCATTTGAAGAAAACAGTTCATCAAAATTAGCATTATCTAAATTAGTTTGGGTAGATGAAGATGCTGAAAATAATAAAAACGCAAAAACAACTGCAACAACTACAATTAATGCTAATAGAATCATTTTCGTGAATTTCATCTATTACCACCAAATCCTTGGCCTTGTCCGTTATTGAATTTATTATGTCTATTCATCATCATATTTTGTAATTTGTCAAAATTTTTATTAACAAGCATTTGATGTTCAATATTTAGTTTAGTTTTACCTTCTAATAATTTATTTTTGAAATTATATTTTAATAATTCCTTATCTTTAAAACAATCTGCATTGTTATCACAAAAACCATTTCTAAACTCATTAAATCCTTTGTTCATGTTTTGTTTCATCTTAGAGTTATGTTCTTTTACTAAAGATTTGATTCTTTCTTGTGATTCTGTTTTTAATTGTTTATTTGAAGTTACAAGTCTATCTTTAAACTCAGGATATAATTCAAGAGGAATAACATCTATAATCAAATCTCTTGTTTCAAAAACAATTCTTTGAGAATCTTGTTTTAATGAAACATAGTTTAAAATTAGATCATCTTTTGAAAAATTATTACTATCTAAAACATCTAAAACGTCTAATTTAATTTGTTCTAATTCAGTTAATTTATTTTCAACTGTATTAGTGTCAAGATTATATTCGGTTAAAAAATTAATAGTTTCGTTTAATTGATAAATTTTATTATCTATTGATCCTAAAAGTTGAGTAAATCTTATTTTTAATGAAAACTCAGTTTGGGAATAGTTATCTAAATCAGATAAGCTATTAACATAAATATTTTGATCAGTTTGCAAATTAACTTCGTCTGCATATACTAAATTTATTGCAAATGCAAAAACAAAAGCTAAAAGAATTATACTAAATATTTTTTTCATATAATCACCTTTAATTTTTTTTATTAATTATAAAAATATATAAGTGGAACCATTAATATAATTTAACCGGAACAGGTCTTGTTTTACGGGACAAGACCGGGAAATCAAAACTATTAATCTTTAATTTTTAAAATATAAGTTAGTCCTGATTTTTTTCTTTCAATATAACCTTTTGATTCCAAAGATGATATGTTTCTTGAAAGACTTGATTTTGGAATATTTAATATTTTTAAAAGTTTATTTTGAGAAACTGTTTTTTCTTTAATTAAAATGTTTAAGATGTTCTTTTGTCTTTGATTTATATTTTTATAAGTTAAATTAGGTTTATCTTTTTGTTTTGGTTTTTTTAGAAATAACCAAAAATAAATACTCACTAATAATAATAATAAAATCCCACTAAAATATAACCAAAAATTAAAACTAGTATTTGTAGTTTGATCTTTAAAATAGTTTATTTTTATATTTAAAGATTCATTTATTCCAAACCCAGTTACTGTAATTCGATCATTGTTTGAGCTTATTAGATATTTGTTACTTGTAATAATTGCGTTTATTTTATAATCCTTAGGAAGTACCACTGAAAAATAAAACTTATTAAAAACAGGATAATTAATATCAAAAGCCCAATATTGACTATTTTTAGTTGTATATGCATAAGTATCATTAGGTAGTAAAACAGAAGGATAATCTGTAACTCCAGAAACTGTAACTAATCCATCATTATCAATAGAAAAAGATAAATCTGCAACTTCTGAATGAATATTAGGAAGAATTAGAATAAATATTAACAGTATAAAAATATAATTCTTAAAGTTCATTCACATCACATTATAAGTTATAAATAATATAGATATAATTTACAAACAAAATAAAAAGGGTTTTATTAATTATAAAAGGCGCCTCAGGTAGGAGTTGAACCTACGACCTATCGGTTAACAGCCGATTGCTCTAACCACTAAGCTACTGAGGCA
>CAZQEL010000009.1:0-30326 GCA_964591795.1 uncultured archaeon
CATATATATTCTTTATTTAAAGATATATTTAACTAATATATAATATATGAAATCTTTATAAACATATTTAATCTATATTATATATAGACTAAATTAAGCAGTCTTATAAAAAATACTGGTCCGGGTAGTGTAGTGGTTAGCATATGGGTCTGTGGATCCCATGACTCGGGTTCAAATCCCGGTTCGGACCCTTTTTTTAAAATTAAAAAAAAGAAAATAAAAATAGATAAATATTATTTATCTAAATCTACTTTTATAGAAATATCTTTAAGTTGTTTATCTGAAACCGCATTTGGCGCATTTTCCATTAAAGCAACACCAGATTTAGTTTTTGGAAATGCAATAAAATCCTTAATTGAATCTCTTCCTTTAAGTAACATTAAAAGACGATCAATACCAATTGCAAAACCACCATGAGGTGGAGTTCCAAATTTAAAAGCATCTAATAAAAAACCAAATTTTTCTTTAACTTCATCATCAGTTAAACCTAAAATATTAAATATGGTTTTTTGTTTTGAAGAATCATGTATTCTCATTCCACCAGAACCAAGTTCAACACCATTTAAAACAAGATCAAAAGACTCAGAATATAAAGCTAAATAATCTTCATTTGTTTTACATGCATTTAATTTATCCCAAGAATCATTAGTTGCTTGAGTAAACGGATGATGTGCTGAAACAACACGATTTTCAGTTTCATTCATTTCAAATAATGGAAAATTATCAATCCATACAAAAACAAATTCTTCTTTATTTGTCTTGTCTTCTCTTAAATCTGGTTTATCACATTTATATTTTTCCATAGATTCTTTATAACTAATATGTGGAAAAGGAATTGTTATTTCCTTATTTAAAACATCCTTAAACATTATTTTCAACATTTTTTCAAAAACATCTTGAATATCTTCCTTAGTTATAAAAGACATTTCTAAATCTAATTGAGTAAACTCAGGTTGTCTATCTCCTCTTAGATCCTCATCTCTTAAACATTTTGCTAATTGATAATATCTATCAAAACCAGATACCATTAATGTTTGTTTGTATACTTGTGGAGATTGAGGAAGTGAATAAAACATTCCTGGATTAAGTCTTGATGGAACAATATAATCTCTTGCTCCTTCAGGTGTGCTTCTACAAAGCATAGGTGTATCTACATCTAAAAAGTTCTGTAGATTTAAAAAATTTCTAATTGATGATACTACTTTTTGTTTAAATATAAAATTTTCAAGCATATCTTTTCTTCTTAAGTCAAGATATCTATATTTCAATCTTGTTTCTTCAGTAGCTAAAAGATCACCAGTAACTTCAATAGGCAAAGTATCTTCACAAGTATTAAGTATTTCAATGTCTTCTAATAAAACTTCAATCTCACCAGTTTTAAGTTTAGGATTTAGTTTTGGTTTTACTTGTACTTTTCCTTTAACTCTTAAAACATATTCTTGTTTAATTGAATCTAAAAAATCTAATTTTTCAATTAAATCTTTTAATACTATAACTTGAGTTATACCATATCTATCTCTTAAATCAATAAAAATTATGTTTTTTCCTGCCTTTCTTATAGAAGAAACCCATCCACATAAAATTACTTCTTTGTTTTCATCTTCTTTTCTTAATTTTCCACAATCATGTGTTCTTAACATATAAATCACTTTTAATATATTTTTTAATAATAAATATATACTTAACAAATAGTTTTTAAAAAGAACCATATATAATTATTTTAAATATTAATACAAAAAATGATTTTTTATGAAAGAAATAATTAAAAAATATTGGAATCAAGATTCAAATAATTATCAAAAAAGTGCAAAAATAAGTACTGATTCTGCTCATTATGGGCCATATGCACCAAATGAAAATAAACTTAAACTTTTAGGAAATATTAAAAATAAAAATATTTTAGAAATTGGATGTGGAGGAGGCCAATGTTCTATTGCTTTTGCAAAACAAGGAGCAATATGTACTGGACTTGATTTGTCTATAGAACAATTAAAATATGCAGAAAAACTTGCAACTAAGAAAAAAGTAAAAGTTAATTTTTTACTAAAAGACATACAAACATTAAAAGGCATTAAATCTAATAGTTATGATATTGTATTTTCTACTTTTGCACTACAATATATTCCAAATTTAAATAAATGCTTTAAAGAAGTAAATAGAGTACTTAAAAAAAATGGATTATTTGTATTTAGTTTTGATCATCCATTTTATTCAACAATAGATCCAAAAACACTAAAGATCATTTTTAATTATAATAATTTTAAAATTTGGAAAGAAACAATAGTAAAACCAGATGGAACAAAAAGTAAATTTGTAGCATATCCACATAAAATTAGTGATACTTATAGTGCTCTTATAAATGCTAATTTTATAATAGAACAAATAATCGAACCATTTGATGAAAAAATTGAAAAAGGTTGGAAAAATAGTTATTGGAAAAAAATATATCCATTAAAATTAATTAAAATGATAGGACCAACTATAATATTTAAAACTAAAAAAAATAATATATTATAAAGTTAATATGAATTCAAAATATTCAGAAATAAATTTATTAATTCATCCTTTATTTGATTTAATTAGTTACGTTAAAATAAAAAATACAGCCTCAGAAAAATTAGATCTAACTTTAATTAAGAAAAATAAAGAATTTTTAAAAAGATATAAAAAAAGTCTAATGGTTTGGGGAGACACTATTAGTAAAATGAAAAATGATTCTATATTTATGCTTTTGGAACCAACAGCTGTAATAAAAGGACATAATAAATTATTTTATGAAGAACTTACATCTAAATTTTATGAATTTGCAAAAACTAAATTAAAAAATAGATTTATTATAGTTTACTCTAACAACATGCTATTTAGTTTTAACTCAGAGATAATTTCAAAACTAAGCAATAAAATTAAAATAAAAGCATTTGGAGAATACACTAAAATGTGTGTTAACACACAATCTAAAGAACTAAAAAAAATACTTAAAACTTTTGGGAAAAAATCAAACATTGAAATTATTGAAAATAAATCATTATACAATCATAACGTTCATGACAAAGGATTAGGTAAATAATTTATATCAAACCACAAAAGAAGAATAATTCAGAAAAAAATAAAAAAACTAAAAAGATAAACAATCATCTTTTATTCATATAAAGTCTATAGATTTTATCTTGTTTTAAATAATTAAATAATTTTTCTTTAAACTCTTGTGAAAAAAAATCTTTTTTTAAACTATTAGAAATTTGAATGTATGATAAATCAGATAATGAGTCCCACAAATTATTATCCCTAATTAATTTTTCTAAATTACCTCTTTTCAAAGTACCTCTTTCAGGAAGTTTAATAGAATCATACTCTTTAATAAAAATGGATTTATTTTCACCAAATAGTTTTTCTAAATGATTCACTTTAGAATAATTAATAATTGCGTCTTTTAATTTTTCAAGTTGAATATCAACATCTTGAGTTAAATTTTTTTTAAGTTCAGTTAGTTCTTGATATTTGTTTACTAAAAACACACCTTCTTCTTTTAAATATTCATTTTCAGATAATTGTTTTATTTTTATATCATGTGCTTTAAAAGGACAAACTGATCTATAAGAACACCAATTACAAAGACCAGATGGTTTACCAGGAAATTTCTTTTTAACAGTAGCATCTTCAATTTCTCTTATAACCTTTATAGATGATTCTTTAAGTAAATCTAATTCTTCAACAGTTCTTGTTGAAACTTGTTTTATACCTACAGACAAGAAAAACCAACAAAGATCTATTTTTTCAATAAAAGGAAATTTTTCTCTAACTGCAATAGAATAAAGTGCAAGTTGTTTATCAATATCTACTTCTTCTTGTGTTTTTGGAGAAATATTTGTTTTATAATCAATTATTTCAATATGATTTTCTGAAACTAAAGATAATCTATCAATATACCCAATTAAATTATATGTTTTATTTCTTTCTTTATCATATAAAGAAAGATTAATTTTCATTTCAAGACCAATTGTTTTTCCTTGATTAAAAGGCTTATAAGTATTATAATAATTAGTTAAGTATTCTTCACCTAAAGATTTATATTGATTTTCAGTATATCCTTCTCTTATTATTTCAACTTTATCAAAAGAAAAATTATTTTTCCAAATATTATTATAGTAAATAATTATTTCTTCTAAAGATAATATTTTATTATATTTTAAATCAACATATAATTTTTCTAAAGTTTCATGCACCATTGAACCCATAAACGCTTCAATATTTTGTTTAGTTTCAATTTTTATTTTTTCAACATACTTATAATTAAACTGTAAAGGACAATTTCTAAAAGTTTCCATTGAAGAGTATGAGTATCGCATAATTAATCTTTTTAATATATTCTAAATATATTTTGATTAAAAGAGTTTATATTGTTTATGGAAAAATAAATTTAAAAAATCTGATTCTCGGACAGGAACCCTCTTTGAAAAGAGATATATCTACTAAAAACTATAATTATAATTAGTTTATGCACCTCATAGACTAAAATAGGCCTTTTTAATTTAAAAAATGAGGGCCTTGTTTCCCTCCCTTTTTAATAAAATAAAATAAAAAAATATGAAACTTAAAGACATAGCACCAGAAAATAGACCATTAGAAAGACTTACACAAAAAGGACCAGGCAGCCTATCAAACTCAGAATTATTAGCACTTATTTTAAAAACAGGCACCAAAAACCATAATATTTTAGAAATATCAAACCAAATTCTTTCAAAATATTCTTTTTCAGATCTTGAAAATACAAGCATAACAGAACTGTCTTCAATAAAAGGGATTGGAATAGTTAAAGCAAGTCAAATAAAAGCAATTATTGAGTTATACAAAAGAATATCTATAAAAAATATAAAAGAAGATCTTAAAGTGTATTCTCCAAAAACAGCCTATGACATATTAAAACATGATATTGAAAATCAAGATAGAGAAATTTTAATTGCACTTTATCTTAAAGGAAACCAAGTTGTATCCAAAAAAATAATTACAATTGGAACCAATAACCAAACATTGATATCAGAAAAAGAAATTATAAGACAAGCAATAAAAGAAAATGCCCAAGGAATTATAATTTCACACAATCATCCCTCCGGAGAAGCATATCCATCAAAAGAAGACAAAATTGCAACAGAAAAACTTAAAGATATTTGTAAAAAGTTAGATTTTACCTTTATAGATCATTTAATTATTACTAAAGAAAAATATTTTTCATTTAAAGAAAATAATCTTATTTAAATATTTTGTGTATTATAAATTATATATGAACTCAAAAAGAATATTATTCGGCCTTATACTTATATTAATTATTTTTAATAGTACCTTTGTTTTTGCAGAAAGTAAAAATATTAAATATTACTACGATAATATAGATACTGAAAAACAAGTTTTATTAGATAATATAACATCACTTCCTAATTTAATTCAAAATATATTAAAAAATGATAAAATACAATTTGAAATTGATACTAACAATGAAAAATTAAATTTATTTTTAGAAAAAACAAAAGATGGTAATTATAATATCACAAAAGAAAACATTGAGAAAATAAACGTGTGGATTATAGCTAAAGAAGACTCAATAAATCAAATTATTAATTCAGAAGATCCATTACAAGAACTAAATAATAAAATAAAATCAAAAGAAGTAAAAATTAAAACAAAAGGATTTTTTAGAACTATAAAGTTTAAACTTGTACAATTATTTTTAAGATTTAAAAGATGATTTTTTTATCTTTTATATTCTTTTAAAAACTTTTTTTGAAAACTATCAAAAGTACCTTTTTCTATTGCCTTTCTTGCATCTTCTAATAATCTATGTAAAAACCTAATATTATGAACAGACAATAATATTTTTACTCCAGGCTCATCAAGACGTAAAAGATGATGAAGGTATGAAAGAGTATGCCTTTTACAAGTAGGACAATCACAATCAGGCTCTATTGGCAAAAAAACATCTTTATATATTGCTTTTTTAAGATTAATAGGACCTTTCCGTGTGAAAATATGGCCATGCCTTGCCATTTTAGTAGGATAAATAGAATCAAAACAATCTACTCCTTTACCAATAGATAAAATAATGTCTTCAGGAGACCCAAACCCCATTAAATATTTTATTTTTTTTTCATCTAAATGTTTTAAAGAATAATCAATTGCCTTATACATTTTATCCTTAGTTTCTCCAAGAGCAAGCCCACCAATAGCAAGTCCATCAAATGGAAGTTTATTAATTTCTTTAGCGCATTTTTCTCTTAAATCTTTATAAATCCCACCTTGCACAATACCAAATAACATTTGCTTTTTATTTTTATGTGCTAAAATAGATCTTTTAGCCCAAGCAATAGTTCTGTCGGTTGCAATTTCATATGCTTCTCGTGGAAGATTAGCATCCTGCATATCATCTAAAATCATAGCAATATCAGAATCAATAATATTTTGCATTTCAATTACATTTTCAGGTGACATAAAATGCTTTGAACCATCAAAAGGAGACTTAAACCAAACTCCTTTATCACTCATTGATATAAAAAACTCTGGATTTTTTAATTGAAATCCACCAGAATCAGTAAACATTGATTTTTTCCAATTAATAAACTTATGATAACCCTTTGCTTTTTCTAAAATTTCCTTTCCTGGTTTTAAATAAAGAAGATAACAATTAGATATAAAACATTGAGTTTTAATTTCATCTAAGATATCTAGAGTAATAAACTTAGCTATACCCTTAGTTACAACAGGCATAAAAAAAGGAGTCTTTATTGTTCCATGAGCTGTCTTAAAAAGACCACAACGTGCTTTTGTAACTTTATCTTTTTTTTCAATAGTAAACATAAATAGTCATTTTTTTAATTTTAATTTAAAATACATACTTTAACTCTTGTCTTTTTAAAAAATAAAAAATATAAATGCAACCGAGAATATAATTCCAATAAAAATATATGGTCCAAATCTTGGTAGATTATCATATATTGGTAAAGTTTTAAGTTTTAAATTTTTAATAATTAATAAATCTTTATCTTCAATAACCTGCCTATTTTTCATATTTAATTTTTTAATTACATCAGAAGATAAAAACTCAAAAGAAATCACATCTCCTTCTTCTATTTTATCTAAAGTTTTTTCACATAAATAAATATATTTTTTGATTTCAGGTTCTAAAATTACTGAAAATAAACCTAAAAGAATAGGTAAAAGTATTAAAAGAGTTAATTTTGAAAAACCAAGAACTTTAACAGAACTATTTAAAATATAACAAAATAATATAAAAATCACAAAATAAATTAAAACTTTATAAATTCTTTCTTTAAAAATTAATTTTATTTGTTTAGAGCTTAATTTTTTAAAAAGAATAAATAGATATTTTGTTGAAACTATTAAAACTGATGATAATGAAGACAATATAAGCACCCATAAAATAAACATTTGGTTATTTACAAAAGGAATCAAAAGATTAATTCCTAAAAATAATTTTATATCCCCACCACCAAGCTTTCCAAAATAATAAAACAAATAACCTACACCATAAATGATGGCAGTATATAATAAAACTTTAAGAAAATAAATATAACCTAAAATAGGAAAAATAAATGATTCAAATATTAAAAATAACAAACCAATTACAATTAATGGAAATGTAATCCAATTATAAATATATCCTGTTTTATAATCAGTATAAGCTCCAATACCTGCTGCAACTAATAAAATACAAAACTTAATTATTAATAATAAATCAATCATATTAATTTTCACTTAGATTTAAAATTTTTAGACATTTCTTCTAATTGTTTAGGATCCATATCATTAAATTTAGACATGTCAGGCATTTTACCACCAAGCATTTTCTTCATTAATCCTTGAGAAGACCCACCACGCGCACCAAATTGTTTAAACATTTTTTTCATTTTTTTAACATGAGTTAAAAGTTCTTTAACATCTTCTTCTTTTGTTCCAGAACCATTTGAAATTCTTTTAATTCTACTTTTGATTATTTCCTGAGGATTAAAATTAAGTTCCTTATTAGTAAATGAATCTAAAATGAATCTGTATTTTTTCATTTTTTCTTGCCCTAAATTCATTTGATTATTTGAAATATTACCGCCCATACCAAGCATATTGATAACCTTATTTAATGGACCTAATTTTTTAGCCGCAGAAATTTGTTTTTTAAAAAGAGCAAAAGTAAAATCTCCTTTTAAAATATCTTCTGGATTTAAATCATTTAAATCTTCTGCTTCTTGAAGCTCTTTTACTTTTTCTAAAAGGCCTTCTAAATCTCCAAAACCTAATATTCTAGATAAATATCTATTAGCATCAAATACCTCTAAATCATCTATTTTTTCACCAGTACCAATAAAAAAAATAGGTGATTTTGTAATATAACATGCAGTTAATGCTCCACCACCTTTAGCAGAACCATCAAGTTTTGTAATAACTACACCATTAACTCCAATTGCTTGATTAAAATTTTCAGCTTGATCCTTTGCTGCTTGACCAATATCTGCAGATAAAACTAAAAATGAATATTTTGGTTTTATTTCATTATAAATATCTTTAAGTTCAGTAATTAATTCATTATCAAGAGCAGATCTTCCTGCTGAATCAACAATAATTAAATTTGCACCTTTATTTTTTAAGAAAGCATAACCTTTCTTAGAAACATCTTTTGCTGAATTATTTTCTTTTTCACCAAAGAACAAACAATCTACTTGTTTTGATAATTGTTCTAGTTGTTCATAGGCAGCTGGTCTATAAACATCGGCTGCAATAACTCCAACTTTAAAACCTCTTTTCTTATAATACTTTGCAAGTTTTGCAACAGTGGTTGTTTTACCAGAACCAAAAAGACCGCATAAAAGAATACTTTCTGGGTTTTCTGGAAGTTTTTCTTGATCACGTCCACCCATATATTTTAAAATTACATCATAACAAGTTTTTACTAAATGTTCTTTTCTTGAAAGCTCTCCTGGTATTTTTTCAAAAGCTTCTACTTCTATTTCTTTTGAAATTTTTAAAACTAGTTGTACATTAACATCTGAAGAAATAAGTGCTCTTTGAATATCCTTAATTACTTCTTTAATTAAATCCTTATCAACATGCATTGAATTTTTAATTTTATCAATTGCACTTCTTAATTTATCTCCAAAACCCATACTTAAAACCTATATTAATCTATACATTATATATAATATATAAAAAGATATAAATATAAATTGATTTTAAATATATATATTTATATATAATAGTTTAAAAGTTAAAAGAAAAGTATTGAACAAGAAATTAAAAAAAACCAAGGTGGTGTATAATATGGTTATTATAAAAAATAAAAAAATAAAAACAATTAAAATACAAAAAGATAGAAAAATAACTTTAATTAAAAATACTTCTAAAAATAAATTTATAGCTGCAAGTAAAAAAATTACAGAAATTAAACAAAATATTTTTAATAATTTAAAAAAAGGAAATCTTCTTAATGTTACTAAATTATATATAGCACTTTTAAAAGCACAAAAAGCAACAAATACTTTAAACACAAAATTAAGCTTAATTAAAATACAAATGCATAATTTAGAAGTTAGTAAAAGAAAAAGAAAACTAATTGAAGAAGATAAAACCATTAATCCAAAACAAAAAGAATTATACTTAAGACTTACAAAAAAGCAAATTGATAAAAAAGAGTCAAAACTTATAACAGAAATTATGAAAAAAATTGATATGCAATTAAAAAAATAAACTTAGATTATTATGAGCGATAAAATTAACCGAAAATTAATAGAATTAAAACTAAAAGAATTTATTAATAGATTTTCAAAAAAAAGACATATTGAAAAAGATATTACTAATTTTGTTTCATTAGTTAAAAAAATTCAAGAAAACCCAACTTTAAAAAACGACACCAATTTTAAAAAATTAATTGAAACAGGTCATAATAAAATAATGGATATTAAACAAAAAATAAAAGATATTAAAATAAAAGACATAATTACAAAGGAAAAAATAGACAAACTTGCTGCTGAAAGAAAAGCAAAATTAAAAAAATATTTTAATAAAAAAAGACCAAAATGACTTAATTTTAAACAATTCTTTCAATAATATATTCTGGAGAAAATCTCTCTAAATCATTATATTCTTGACCTGTACCAATATAAAAGATAGGCTTTTTTAATTCATTCAAAATAGATATGGCAACCCCACCTTTAGGATCAGTATCTATCTTAGTTAAAATAACACCTGTAATTCCTATTTCTTTTTCAAAGGTTTGAATTTGATCAACAATTGCTTGACCAGCTTGTGATTCACCAATATAAATTGTAACATGAGGTTTTACAACTCTTTTAATTTTTTGTAATTCCTGCATTAAATTAATATTTGTGTCTTGACGACCAGCAGTATCAATTAAAACAACATCCATTTTATTTGCTTTCGCAGATGCAACCGCATCAAATGAAACAGCAGCTGGATCTGAACCATATGTTTGTTTAACAATTTTCACACCAAGTCTTTTTGCATGAGTTTCAAGTTGATCAATACTTCCTGCTCTAAAAGTATCGGCAGATGCTAAAACAACTAATTTATTTTGAGATTTATATAAATGAGCAAACTTTGCTATAGTAGTAGTTTTACCAGCACCATTAGGCCCAATTAATAAAATAATTAAAGGTTCATCTTTTTCTTTTTTAATATAATGATCTAAATTACAATCAACATCAAGTTGTACAGTTAAAGATTCTTTTATTTTAAGTTTAATATCCTCTAAAAGATTTGATTTTGAAAAAGAAAAATTAACAAGTCTTTTTTTAAGATCCTCAATAATTGAAGTAGCAGAATCAATTGACACATCAGCCTCAAGAAGAGAAATTTCAAAATCATCTAAAAAATTTATAACTTCTTTTTCTGAAAGTTTTATTTTGGATGAAAATATACTTTTTATTGTTGTAAAAGCACTTTTTTTAACTTCTTCTTTTTTCTTTGATTGTAAATTATCATATTCTTTAGAATAGGTTTTATTATTATCAATTATTTCTTTATTTAAAGGCAAAGTTTTTTTATCTATAAAAGTTTTTTTTAAAATAACATCCTTTGACTTAGATAAAGGCAAAATTACTTTTTCTTTAGATATAGGTTCTTCTATAACTTCTTTTATATTTGGTTTTTCAACAGGTAACTTAGAAATTACAACTGGTTCTTTAACATCAATTATCTTTTCTTTAGGTATATCGTCTTCTCTAATAACTTCAGTTGGTTTTTCAATAACAATTTCTTTTTTTTCAATAGGAATTGTTTGTCCAACATTAGTTGAATCTAGTTGTTGAGAAATAGTTTTTTCTAAAGGTACTTCTTTAACTAAAACTTCTTTTTCAATAGAATTAGAGTCTAAATCAGATTTAGACAAAGAATTTTCATCAGAAGAAACTTCAGGAGCTTCTTCTTTTATTTTCTCTTGAGATTTACCAAGTATTTTATCAGTTAAATTTTTAAATTTTTTCTTTAAAAGACCAAACATTTTAAAAAACCTCAAAAAGTAAAAAAAGAACCCTAGTTAACATTAACTTTATCGGATTCTTTTATATTTTGTTTACGCATCATTTCAAGTGCTTTTGAAATTTCTTGTAACATTTTAACATTATTATTATATCCTTTAGCTAATTTTTCTTTAACATCAGAAAGTTCTTTTTTTCTGTTTTCAATATCTAAAACTACTTGTGAAATATCTTTTGTAACCATAATAGTTCCAGGAAGAGAAATTTTAGCTTCTTTGGTGTTTGTAACTTGACATTCAACTAAAATACCAGCACCAATATTTATAAGTAATTTTTCAGAAGTTTTTAATTTTTGTATTTCTTTAAGTGTATTTTCAGCTTTTGAAATTTCAATAAAAAGATTATTTATTTCTTGTAATTTTTGCGAAATACTTTTAAGTTCTTTTTCTTTTGCTCTATAAAGTGAAATTGTTTGATCTTTATTAAGCTTAACAGTTTTTGTTTCTTTAATATTATTTGTCATAAATATTTCACTCCTTTAAACTTTGCTTTCTTGCATAAGGACAATATCGTCAACTTTCATAAGTTCAATATTACTAGTGCTATCTCCAACAAGAACAGAATTTTTATTTGCAATAACATCATTACCTACAAATAAATCACCATAATTTAATGTTGTAGCAATTCCTTCTACTTTAAATTTTTGTTTAAAATAGTTAAAATCTTTTTCACTAACATTAGGATTTACCATAAATAAACTATCATTTACATATAAGCTACTACCTAATATATCCATTGAAAATAAAGTTTTACGTTCAACTTCAATATCAAAAAAAGAAGATATTTCACTTACAGTTTTGTTAGACAATAAAGCACTTGCAAAACCATAATTTGAATTAAAGGCAACTAAGTTACCTAAAGCATTATAATCTTCTTTAATTATCTTAACTTTAATTCCTTCTTTTTCAAAAATATCAAGTTCATTTTGTTTAATAGAATTTTTACAAACCATTATTTTATCCTTATGTGCAAGAAGATAAACACCTATTAATGGAGAATCACTAACAGCCATTTTAATAATTTTAGTTTTAAGATATTTTTCTATAATTACTTCTTCTTTTTTAAGAATATTATTAGGTACTAAACAAAAATTATCTGTACAAACAGCGTACACTCCTAAGTAAGGTATATTATTAATTTTTGCTTTTCCTAAATTCATAAAAAAACCATTTATTTTATTTTTTTCACAACTTCTTTTTTGTCAGAAGTTTTCTCTTCTTTAACAAATTCTTCTAAAACTGGTTTAGTTGAAACTTTTGGTGTTTCTTTTTTAGTTTCTACTTTTTTAGTTTTTTTAGTTTCTATCTTTGAAATACTATCTTTCTTTGAAGCTGTTGGATTTTGCATGTTATCTTTAAGATCCATTACTGTTTCTTTAATTGATTTTTTTGCTTTAACTTTTTTATCTTTATTTAAAAATTTAGCAATTTCAGCTGAGTCTTTTAAGAAAACATATACCTTATCTTTTTCAATTTTAATTGAGATAGGTATTTTTCTTGGAGGTTTTTGAATTCCTCTTTTCCATACAAATTCATTTACTTCTTTAGATAAAACAATATCTTCTTTTCTCTTTCTTGTATGTTTCCATAAAAAATCAAATATTTCTTTAACAGCAACATTTGATCTTCTAGTTCTAGGCTTATCATAAGCTCTTTTTAATGGAACCATATAACTTTCTGCAGGCATAATTTATTCACTTTTTCTTCTTTATAAATTTTTTAGGTATAATAGTTGTATTTCTATTTCTAACCTTTTTAGTTGGAGATTTTGAAGCTTTAGCTCTTTTTCCACTTTTAAAATAAGTCTTTGCTTTTGATTTTTCTTGATCTTCTTTTAATTGCTTATATTGAGCACCAAACTCAGTTTCTTTCCAATTTCTTTTTTGTCTTCTATTCCAGATTCTCTTACCTGCTTTTTGAATAATCCAAACAGGGGTATTCATATAACCTGGACCAACTTTTTTTCTTTGAGCTATTAAAAACTCTTTAAATTCTTGATCTTTATTTCTTGCCATAAATATTCAACCTCTAAAAGTAATATTACTATTTACTTTTTACCTCTTCTTTTTTTATTTCAAGTTTTGGTTTTTTTTCAAGAGGTTCTTTTTTTACAACTGGAACTTTTACCTTAGCTAAAACACTTGCATGTTTATCTAAATATTTTTGACCTTGTGGAGTTATTATTCTTCCTTTCTTATTATCAGAAATTTTAACAAAACCTAATTTTTCAAGATTCTGTAGACATACTCTAATTATCTTACCACCAGCTTTTCTAAAAATTTCAGGTCTTACACCTCTATTTTTACGTCCACCATAGTAGTTTCTTAAAGCATTTACATCTACATTTCCAGATATATATACTTTTCTTAAAATAGATGCCATTCTCACAAACCACCAGTCAACATTATCTGGAGATCTTTCTCTATGAGAGCCGGTTTTTACAAATGCGGCAAACTCTGGCATCTTGACACCCTTATTTTCTTTAAGATCCTTTGCGACCATATCGATAAGGGTATGTGGATTTACATCTTTAACACTTGTCAAGAGTTATCACCTCATGGTTATATCAAATATATTTTTAAAAATATATTCTCATGTTTTGCATCTTTTTTTGATATTTCAATTATAATATATTAAATAACTAAAAAAAGAATTATTTGTATATAATATAAGTAGAGTTCTATTTAAATAGGTTTCTTTAATGCTAAAAAAGAACTATAAACTGATTTTTTTAATGAAATTACAAGAAAGACAATGTAATTTTAATTGTTTTTTAATTTTCCCATTAACAGTCAATCTTTCAGTTCTAATTTTGGTATTATCAGTAGTTCTTATTGAGAAACATTTTTTACAAACCTTTCTATGTATATCTTTAGAAATACGATAATTAATTTTTTTAGCTAAATCAAAGGCAATTTTAATATAATCATAGATATAAGGATTATTATTATTTTTTTCAGAAATAGCAAAATCAACTAAAAAATTTATTTTTTTTATAATTTTTTTCTTTTCTTTAACCATAAATATTCAAGATAAGTGCACTCGCCGGGATTCGAACCCGAGCCGAAAGCTTGGCAAGCTCCCATACTAACCACTATACTACGAGTGCTTTATATTATATATAATTAAAGAAGATAAATATTTATAAATAGATTTGATTTTTATATATGTTTATCTTTATTTCTTGATAAAAAAATTATCAAAATTATTATTATAAATAATGAAATTATTATAATTCCAATAATACTATTTTTATTATCATTTACAAATGACACTTTTCTATCTGATTTAATTTCACTCCATATGTCATTTTTTAGAGAACTATTTACATCAGCATTATTATCGATTAAATTATCAACAATATTCACATCAGATATATTTTTATCAACACGAACAACATCATTATAAATATAATAGTTTTCAGATAAAGTATAATCTCCAGTTAAATCTAACACAAATTTACTATTTTTAACAACATTAAATGATTTAATAAAATTATAAATTGATTGAGGTTCAATTTCAATATTTAAATCTTCTAAAATACCATTATTATTAAAATTAAAATTTATTTTTTTAATGAGAGAAGTATAATTAATAATATCTATATTAAGATTTAAATTATTCACATCAAGATAAAAGAAAGGCTTTGTAATAAAAAAAGCTTCTTGAAAAAAACCTTGATCTTTATAGATAGATAATTTTCCTTTATAGTCTGACACTTGTGATATTAAACTAAAAGAATAATCTTTAAAATAATTTGCAGGAATATTAGTATTTTCTGATGAAATATAATAAGTAATTTCTTCTTCTTTAAATGGTTCTAAATAAATTATTCTATTTTTATAGGGATAAATTAAATCAAAATCAGCATTAAGATTTAACATAAAAAGTGTAGTTATTGGTCTTGAAGTTGTATTTGTTATTTTTGCAGTTATAAAAAACGAACTTTTTTCTTTTATTTTATCAGGATAAACTAAATCAACAAAAATCGAATTTGAATAACCTAAATCAGAAAAACTTTTATGATCATTTATTTTAAAATCTGCTTTTTTTTCACCAAATCTAATAACTACATCTCCATAGGCAGTAATTTTATCTTTAATATCAGAAGGATCAACAATTCTTGAAATTAAAAGATGACTTGCATCAACAAGACCTACCTCTCCAAAAGTAGGATCTACAGATACCCAACCCTGACTTGGAATAAAAACTTCTAACCAAGCATGAGGTTGCCATTCAACACTACTATTAGCGTAACCTGTAACATATCTTGTTGGAAATCCTCTTTCTCTTAAAATAGATGCTGCTAATATTGAGAATTCAGAACACACACCCTTTTTTTCTTTAAGTATTTTAACTGCTTCAACAATTTTATCTGCATAAGTTAAATCATAATCAACATAATTATAAGTCCAATCAACAACGTTTGTAATTTCTCCTAACGCATAATTTGTTTTTTTTAAAAAACGAGATGTAGAAATTATTTCACTTCTATCTGAATTAATATACCTGGTAGAAACTTTAAATTCAGGATAATCTAAAATTAAATTATCTAAAGAAAATTTATCTTCAGAAAAAACTATTTTATTTTTTGAAATTATTCTTGCATCAATATGAAAAATATATTCTGGTAAAATAACCTTATTAACATCAAAAACTGCAAATTTATTTCCTAAAGAATCATCTTCAAAACTTGCAAATATTTTTTCAGATCCATTATAATAATAAGCTTTAAGATCAACAATTTGAGTTCTAGTATCAATAAAAACTGGAGTTTTTAAAGTAAAGGAACTACTGGCATTATATTTATCTAAATAAATTGGGATTTCTATTGCAACACTTACATCCATATATTTTGTTTTAATTACATCAAAATTTAAAGATTGACTATTAGTATCATCTGCATAAACATGTGGAATTATAAATAACATTAATAAAATTAAAAATATAACTGAATATTTCATAGGAAATTAATAAACCATAATGTTTATAAAATAATCAACAGAATATAAATTTTTATATAAATAATATTAATTATAGTATTTGTATACTCTTATTTTATTTATATTAAGAAACCTAAAAATTAGAAAAAATAAAAAGTGGTTCTGGGCGGAGTTGAACCGCCGATCTTCGCCTTGTAAGGGCGACATCATAACCACTAGACCACAGAACCTTTTTTTTAAATTAATTTTTATTAATATAATTACTATAGAAAAGATATAAAAAGGTATTTTTTTTAATTAAAAATTAAAACAATTAATTTTAAAAATAGGAATTAAAAAAAAACAAAAGATTTAAATAAACAATAATATATAATATAAAATATTATAAGTTATATTTATAAAAAAGGGTGATATATAATGACTAAAAATAATATATTGAAGATAATAGGTTCCTTTGTGTTCATATTTGGTATTTTCTTTTTACTATTATCTATAACAAATATATTTAACGATGTTGACTTTATTACACAATATGACAACTGTATTAATGTATCAAAATATGAACCTGGTGTCTTAGATATATGTAAACAAAATGTATCTGATGGACTTGGAATAGCAATAAGATCTAATCAAGTAGAACTTAGTACAGGCCAATATCTTAAAATATATATAAGACAAATTATTAATGTTTTATTAGCAGTGTTCTTAATAATTCTTGGAGACTACATTTATGTTTCAAGTAGAAATAATAAACAAAGAAAACCAGAAACAAAAAAAGAAACAGCTACTAAAAACAAACCTTTAGCATTAAAAGCAAAATCTAAAAAAAAAGCTAAAGCAAAAAGAAAGAAATAATTTTTCTTTCTCTTTTCTATTTTTTTTAATTATTTTTTCAATTCATTGTATGTAATAATATTTATTTTAGGATCATCTTTAAATTTAGATCTTGGCGCAATTAAAAACATTATATTTTTTTCTTTAGCACTAGATAAAATTTCAGAAGTTACTTCCATATCTGTTACAATTGCATAGATTTTACCTGCTTTAAATGATTTTATCTTAGATATTAATTCATCGCTTTTAGAGCTACCAATACGTCTAAGTTTTTCATTTAAAATTCTTGATTGTCCCTTACCATCTACTTCTTCTAAAATTTTTAAAATACTTTTCTTTATTTTATCAGTTAATTTAGGAAGAACTACTGGTTTTTTCTTTGACTTTTCAACAACAACAGATTTTTTATCTTCAACTTTAATTTTTTCTTTTAAAGCAGTTTTAGATAAAACTGGTTCAATACTTTTCTTTAAATTAGAATCAATAAAAGATTTAGTATAATTTGATTTACTATCAAATTCCTTTAATGCACTCTCAAGTCTATCCTTTAAGGTTATTTTTGTTTGATTAGTTTGAATTTTATTTGCCTCTTGAACTTTAGATGCCTCTTTTGCTTTATTAATTTCAGAAGATCTATCTATATTATTTTTAAATTCATGAGTTTTAAATTCAGGAGAATTATGAATATCATGCGATTTTGGCAAATCATTCTGTTTATTAAATTGATTATTTTTTAAATCATTGTTTCTTGAATCGTTAGTCCTATTTTGATAACTTTTATCATTTGATCTATGATGATCTCTATAGTTTGATCGATTATTTCCATTTGATCTATTATTGCTATGATTACTACGATTATTAAAACTTGGTTTTGAAAATTTGTTGTCAGAAACATCTATTCTTTCAACATCAGGAATATTCGAAAGCATGTTTGAAAAATCATTAGTAGGTTTATTTGCTGAAAAATTATTTTCACTCTTAGGATATGATTTGAAATTTGTTCTATTAATAACCTTATGATCATTTGTTGTCGAATATTTTGTTTGTTTTACAATATTTGGTTGTGAACTACTTGAATTATTTATTTTTTTATCGTAATTAGATTTATCCTTTATAACATCCACTACAAAATTAGCTTTAATTTTTCTTCTAAGGGCTTGATTAATTTCCTTTTGAGTTAATTCTTCAACTTCCTTACCATCAGGAGCTCTAGCTACAAAATCAACTCTAACTGATCTTAATAATTGAGCTTGTTGTATATCAGCACCTCTATCTCCATCTAAAAATAAAGTTACAATTTTATTTTTACATATTTGTGGTAAAGATACAGGAATTCTGGCACCACCTGTAGAAATCACATTAGTAAAACCATATTTTAACATAGTTATTACATCAGCTCTTCCTTCAACAATTATTAATTCTTTATTAGATTCAACAGTTGGACCTGCTGGAAGCTTATCTGGACCATAAAATACAATTTCTTTTATTTTAAATGTATTTACAATTTCTTCCATAAGTTCTTTTGTATCTGGAATCTCTTCTTGCATTATTTTACCTAAAAGATCAATTGCACGATCTTTAATTTGTTTTCTTTTAAGACCTCTTGTGTCTTCTATTTTTTTAATACTAAATCTAGTATCACATGGACCTACTTTATCAATAGATTCTATTGACGCCGCTATAATTACAGTCTCAACCATTGACAAACTACAAGGTAGTTTTAAAGTACCAAATGTTTTGTTGTTATTATGAGCAGTAGTTATCTCTATTCGTCCAATTTTTCCATTTTGTTGTAATTCTTTAATATCAAGTTGAGAACCTAAAAGTCCTTCTGATTGTCCAAAAATAGCACCAATTACATCTGGTTTTTCAACAAGACCATCTACTTGAAAATCTGCAATAATTAAATATTTAATTGTTTCTAAATATGTTTTACCCATTTTAAAATCACCTGTTTTGTATATCTTATAAATAGGCATTTTATTTAAAAAAAAGATTATTTTCAAAAACTTTTATTTTAAAAAATAATATAAATATACTCTTATCTTAGCCATTATAGTATTTTAATAAACTTATGATTTGATTTTTCACCCTTTACTATTTCTATAACATAACCTAAAAATTTAAAGTATTCTTTTAGCTCTTTATTAGCTTTTCCTTTTATTGCTCGTGCTTTAAGCTTGACTTTGTATGTCCCGAAGATCTCTTTAATTTCTTGAAGTTTCGAGTTACTTATAACAATAATCTCAATAACTTCACCTGTGCGTAATTGTAATTGTTGAGTCATATCTAGTTTTTTGCTTTCTAAAAGATAATATTTATAATATTTTTAAAGTTTTAAAATGATCCTTTTGTTTTAATAAAAGACCTTACATAAATTAATTTTAATAAATCTAATAATTTATTAGTAGAACATCTTTATATATAAAAATAAATATATTCTCTACTAATATTATTTAAGCATCAAACTATATATAAACATTATTGTTCTAAAATATATTTATATATAGTTATATATAAGTAAATTGGAAAATTTAATATGCAACATAAGAAAAAGGGGTCAAATGCTGAACGAGAGCTTTTATTTATGCTATATGATAAAGGTTTTGCAACAGCACGAGTAGCTGGATCAGGATCGTCAACCTTACCAACTCCAGATATTATTGCTATTAGAAATAATATTGGTTTTGCAATTGAATGTAAAACTAAGGCCGGAGAATACTTAAATATTCGACCAGAACAGATAACAGAGCTTGAAACTTGGGAAAAATTATCAAAAAATAAAGCTTTTGTGGCTTGGAGACTTGGAAAAAATGAATGGTATTTTTTACATTATACAAAAATGAATAAAACAAAAAAAGCTTATTCTATAAAAAGAGAAGAAATTAAAGAAAAAGGAATGAATTTTGATAAATTTACAAAAATTTAAAGGAGAACTGAAAAAATATGTTTTTAGAACTAGAAGATGTTATTGAAAGTCTTAAAAGAGACATGAAGAAAGAAAAAGGCCTTAAAAACCAAATACTATACGAAAATGCCATAAAAGCATTAGTAGAACTTAAAGAAAGAAAAGATACTAGATAAATCATTGAATACTAAGGAATTTTCTTTTTTTTTGATTTAATAATCATAATAATTTATATCTTTTTGTAAACTTATCAATCCCACTTTCTTTTATTGGACCTATTCCAACACACGTAAAATCAGGCTCTTTAAGTTGAGTATGAGCAGCATCTTTAATTAAAACTGCTGGAAAAAAAGATTTTACTTCTTGAAAAACAGCTAAAAGTTCTTCACGTGATTCAACTTTTAAAACAACTTTTTTTTGTCCTTCTAAAAGCCAAGATTCAACAATAGAAGGTGTTTTTCTAGAAGCCAAAAGATAACTCTCTAAAGATGCATGTGAAGCTTGGGCAGCAATTTTGCCTTTCCCAAGTTTTAAATCATTTCTTACAATAATTATTTGTTTGTACATATTTATTCTGTATCAGTATTATTTAAAGGAACTTCACTAGAAGCATCTTCAACACCTAAATAAGTAATTGTTAAAGTTATTTGAGTAGGACCCCACATAGAAGTTATTTGCTTAGGCTTATTCATTTTTAAATTAGTTGTCCATTCATAACCTTTATGTTCATTTTTAACAAGATAATGTCTATCATACTCTAAAACTACTTCACTTTTAGTAGCTGATATAAGTTTAAAAATATTACCTTGTTTTTTATCAGTTTCAAAAGTATCATTTATTTCAACAAAGTATTTTTTTGTTTCTTCTGAATTTCTTAAAGGGCATTCCATATGTGTTACTTTTTTTAAGATTCTAAAGACATATTCCATATTATATCTCTCCTTTTATAAATATTAAATATTAATTCTATATAAAGTAAAGACAAATAAGTTTAAAAACTGTTACATTGTTTCTTTCTTTATACTTAAAATAAGGCTTTTTTAAGACAAAAATTATATATAACCTAACCTATATATATTTAATTACTAAAAAATATTAAAAAAGATTAAATATGAAAAAAACAAAAGTAAAACATCCTTGGCATGAAATAAGCTATGGTAAAAAAGCACCTAAAGAAGTAACAGCATTTATTGAAGTTTCAAAAGAAAGTATGTTAAAATATGAACTAGATAAAGATTCAGGACATCTTAAACTTGATAGAGTACTTTATTCTGCAGTACACTTTCCTGGAGACTATGGATTTATTCCTCAAACATTATCTGAAGATAAAGATCCACTTGATATTATAATTATTTCAAATTTTCCTATCTTACCAGGAGTCTTAGTAAAAGCAAGACCAATTGGAGTTTTAGAAGTTATTGATAATAATGAAAGAGATCAAAAAATAATTGCGGTTTATTCAAAAGATCCAAGAATGGATAAAAGAAAAGACATTAAAGACTTTAGTAAACATGTAATTTTAGAAATAAAACATTTTTTTGAAACATACAAAACACTTCAAAGAAAAAAAGTAAAAATATTAAGTATTAAAGGAAAAAATGCTGCTGAAAAAGAAATACTAAAAGCTATTGAAACATATAAAAAAAAATTCATTGATTAGTTTTTTTATTTTTTAAAAATTCTTGTTTCAATCTTTTTTTTTCATTTATTTTTTCTAAATTTAACGCCTTAAAAACTATTTTTAAAAGCATCTTTTACAAAAAAATTAATTTTTTTAAAAGATTATATTTTTACCAATTAATTACTACTTCGTCAGTCCTTTCAGTTGGATTTATGAAAGTATCTTCTAATTTTTGAGGTTTATTATAAACATACTGTTTAATACCTAAATCAGCAATCATTACACCATTATCAAGGCACACAGAAACTGGAGGTATATAAAGTTTAATATTTCTTTGTTTTGCAAACTTTTCAAGCATTTCTTTTAATGCCTTGGATGCTGCAACTCCACCAATAACCATTATTTCTTTTTTATTTGTATATGAAATTGCTCTTTCACAAACTTCTAAAAGCATAGCATAAGCAGTATGCATAAATGAATAGACTAAATCTTCATTTTTAACTTTTCCAATTAGTTTTTTTGAAGCAGTTAAAAGACCTGAAAAAACAATATCCATACCTTTTACAGAATATGGAAGTTCAATATAATTAGTAGATTCAAAATAAATTTTATCTAAAATTGGACCACCTGGAAAACCATACCCTAAATCTCTTGCAAAAGTATCAAATAAATTTCCAAGACCAATATCTAATGTTTCACCAAGTATTTTATATCGATTATCATCTTTTGCAATTATTTGAGTATTCGCTCCAGAAGTATAAATAAATAATGGATCTTTAGCTTTCATTAAAGTTTTTCCAATTTCAAGATGAGCAACACAATGATTAACGCCTACTATTGGTTTATTGTATTTTAAAGATAAACTTCTTGCAAAAGTAGCCCCAACAGATAAACAAGGGCCTAAACCAGGGCTTTTAGCAAAAGAAACAACTGTAATGTCAGCCATAGTTAATTTTGCATTACTAAGGGCTTGTTTTAAAACACTAAGTGCATTATTATAGTGAAAAACAGATGCATCATAAGGCTTAATACCCTCTACTTTACCATCCTCTACAACATACTGTTTTTTTACATTTGCATATATTTTTCCAAAATTATCAATTATACCCACACCAAAAGTATGTGCAGTTGATTCAATCCCTAACGAAATAATTTTTTTCATATTAACTTAAGCACCTTTTCTTTAATAGAATAATTATATATTTTTAAATATTCTTTTAATTTCTTTTTATTAAGTTTCTTTTTCATTTCTTTTATTACTTCTGATGAAATATATTCATTATAATAAACAAAATCAATTAATGTTTTTTCTATGTTTGATACTGGTATTTGAAAATCATAATATTTAATAAAATCATATCCAAATAAATATTTCTTATTTATTCTTCTTAGATAAACATTAGAATCAAATATTTTCCTTAAACCTGGTTTTATATTTTTAGAAGTTATAATTACTGGGTTTGTTTCTTGTTCCCAAAGATTATGAAAAGATAGAGCATCCTGTAATCCATAATAGAAAGGAGAGAATGCAAAACCACTAACCATTATATCATCTTTAAAAGTATATTTACCTTTAGTAATTCTTTTTAATTCCCCTTTTTTAAGAAGATTAGATATTAAAAGATAAGAATATTGTTTAGATAATTTTTTATTTTTAAATAAAATATTTATATCTCTTAAAGAAAAAACTAAAGATTTAGAATATCTTTCTTTTAATTCTTTTAAATATATCATAAACTAAAATCTCCTTTTAATAGTTGTAAGCATTTGAGTATATGAAGGAACAGCACCTAAATAAACAATAGCTTTTAAATTAGTTTCATCAACTGGTTTTACAAATTTATTTATTAAAATTTTTATTTCTTTTAATTGTTCTTTATTTAATTTCGCGAAATTACTTAAAAAATATACATCATAAATATCTCTTATTAATTTTCTATTTAAATAAGTTCTTGCTTTTTCTAATAATAAATCTTCCTGTGATAAACAAAAAACAGTAATTGTTGAACCATCTAATTTTTCATATTCTACAGGTATTGCTTTTTTAAATACACTATCAAATTTATCTAATAATCTTATTTCTAATTGAACAATTATATTATTATTAGATATTTTTGAAAATATAACATTTTCAGTTTCTTTAAATTTTATTAATTTTAAATTATTTATTATTAGTTCTTTATTTAACTTTTCTTTTATATCACTTTGCCTTGGAAAATAAAAATCTAAATCTTCAGAAAATCTATTTCCAAAATAACATCTCCAAATAGATGTACCTCCATGAAATAAAATATCTGGAAATATTGTATATACAATATCCACTATTTGATCTTGAAGTTCAGCAATATCTTTATGCAATCTTTTCTTTAGCTTATTAAATAAACATATCCTCATAAATATACTAATACCTAAACATATAAAAATATATATGTTACGGTATTATGTAAAAATAAGAAATCGCTCCGCAATTTAGTGCTTAACATAAACCATCTCTATTCGTACACAAATATACAGTACTTAGGTGTTTGCTTAATGAATTTTTCTAATAAACCTTTTTTTATATCAATCACAACTTTTATTTTAACTATACTAAAACGGTTTTAAAATTAGGAACTTTATTTCAGAATACTCTATATTTTCTAAGTAATTGATAAACAATTACTATTAAAGTTCCAAAAAGTCATTCTATTTTAGTATATATCTTTCATTTTTAGATTTTCATATTTTAATGTGTCTTTAAGAACCTCAATTGCATTCTTATAATGAAACTGAGCAACATCAAATGGTTTAATACCTATTGCTTGATCTGATTGAATATATTGTTTTTTAATATTAATATATATTTTGCCTCTATTATCAATTATACCCACACCAAAAGTATGTACAGTTGATTCAATTCCTAACAAAATAATTTTTAATTTCATAATAATTATAATTTAACAGATTTTTAGTCAAAATAAGTTAAATAATCCTTTACATATTCAAATTTAATTTTTCCAGACTTATCATATATAATATATAAGAAAAAGAAATAAAAAGAGAATTGTTTCTCTTTAATTTAAGAAAAATAACTGAAATTTATTTTAAAATATATAAGAAAAATATATCTTTAAAAAAAGTTTTTTTTCAATCAAAATTCATTTTTATAAAGTCAGTCGTGCGCTGCACTTCTAACTTAAAAAGGTTATCCTACACCCATTCAAGATGTCCGCTGGACATCTTGTTCATTTTTAACGAGCATACTGCTCGTTAAAAACGTATGGTTATGGGTCGCGAACACAACGCACAAAGTGGTAATAGCCCTTATTGTTAGCGTTGATATTCCCATTATTCATACTGATAACATACGCATGGGACGAGATATACTCGGTACTAGACCAATAATAATACTTATTAAAATCAATCCAACTTTCTGCAAAATCACCTTTTACAACACCAGAATTACCAGTAGTATATAAAGCTAATAATTGATTCTTAGCAGGAAGGTACCAATCAGTATAACCCATATATGAAAGTTCAGAACACAACCTTGCAGCAGAACTAGTACCAGTTCCATAAGCAGCTACAATTGTATTAGTATTAGACAAACCATCATATTTAGAAATTGCAGCTGTTTTAATTTTATTACTACCCCATTCCACCTTTTCTGCATCATTATTAATTGGAGAAATACACAAAGGTTTATTTTTAATTAAAATATACGGTAAACCACCACATTTTTTTAAAGGTACAACACCTAAATTATTTAAAGAATCCCAATTATTATCAGCAAAAACATACCATGCCATCTTTCTAACCGAACCAATTACTGCAATACAATTAAGTCTATTTTCTGCAGTATTATATTTATTAGCATTATTAACACAATCCATTATAACTGGATTTGATTTATTATATCCGTTAAAAAAAGTTTTAGTAGCAGAAAGGCCTATTTGATGACTATAAAATATCATAAATAATTGATCCATATTAGAATAATTCTGATAATTATTTATTTCTGAAGTCAAATATACTTTATTTACTTGATATACCGCAAATGCAAGATATACAGAATAATTATTATCAACAGGTATATTTCCACTAATATCTAAAAAATATTTTTTATATTTATCAAAACCCTTAAATTCTTGTGGTAAATAAGAGTCTAATTTATTGTACTCTTCCTGAGTATCTTTTAATTCTTTATTTAATTGAACTAAACCATAAGATGGACCATGTGAGTTTGTTTTATCTCCAATTGCCATTTTATCAAAACCAGATTCTGCATTTATTATAGAAAATAAATTTTTTAAATCAGATTCTGTCAAAGATGTATTTTTTGATTCAGATAAAAATAATTTTACTATAGAGTTATATATTGAATTTATATCATTAGGATATCTAACCTTTAATTCTTCAAAATAAGTATCTTTTAAATCACTAAAATAATTTGTTCCAGTACTAGATCCATCAGGAATAGTTTCAATTCCTATTTGATTATTTAAATCAAATATATTAAAATCACATAATACTTTATATAGATCAGGATAATTACACTCTAGATTATTATTGTTAGAAAGTTCTAAAATAATACCATCAGGCATCCAATCAGGTATTTTACAATCAGAACAATACACATCATTTATTATTTTTTTATAAATATTAAATTGTATTAAACTATTATAATCAGATCCAGATAGTTTAACTAAATAAAGCTTATCAAAATTAACACCATCTAAACCAACTGAAATGAAATAATTATTATTTACAACCCCTCTAATAGAAAAATGACTACCATTTAATGAAACATTGCCAGTTAAACCACCACCAAAATTAATACTAGAATTATTAGAGGGACTACTAGTAATATTAAGTTTATTTTTAATTAAATTTAACTTAGTTTGATTTAAAACATCACTATAGAATTTAAAATTAGTTTCATCTGTTCCAGAAACATTTATTTTAAAATTATTTAAACTAGATGCTGATTCATTAAAATAACAAATATTTGTTTCAGTACAAAAATAACCAGTACCTGTTTTTACAACAGGAGATATTTTAATATTTGAAGTAGTTGTAATATTTGAAGGAATTGGATCTGAAGGTTGAATTGGATTTGAAGTTAAAGAAACATCTTCTAAATAGTTACTTAATACTACCTTATCATAATCTAAAGCAATTGCATTTATTTTTTTATCAGAAGACAAAATAATGGGGGATTTATAAAAATTTACATCGTCATTAAGAGAAAGCGTAATTAAATTAAATTTTAAAGAATCTGAATTATACTCTAATTCTAAAAAGACATTTTGAAAATATTCATTTAAATTAAAATCACTATCAGAATAATAAATCCTAACATTTTCATCAGGAGTTGCAGTTAATGTTAAAATATTATTTGAAACTGATGAAGTTAAAATTAAATCACTAGTTGATTCTGAAGGTGTATCTGATAATTTTAATACATATTTGTCAGTAAAATAATTATTTATACTAGAATCAAAAATTTGTGATTCATCATCAATAAATTGAGAAGTATATAAATCTCCATTATATGGAGAAATAGATTTTAAATTTGCATAATAATTAAAATAGAAAATTCTAGATCTAAGCACATTGTATTCTAAAAGATAAATGTAAAATGCACCTGTAGTTTTATTAATAAATTCTCCATTTTTTATTTGAAGATTAGGATTAGTATCCTTATTATAACCACAAGAAATATTCTCAAATTCAGGATGAATACCTACATTATTTAAAGCAGTAATTAAAGTACTTCTATCAGAACCACAATATTTTACAAAATTAGTTGAATCAAAAAAATTTTTAGAAAGAATCTGATCTAACACTTGTTTATGCTTACTATCAAGTAGAGTATCAAAATAAATCACATAATAAAACACACTCGTATTATCTTTAATTTTATAATTCCAATTATAAAAAGATACGTTTCTTTGATACCAATTACCTAAATCAATAGACCCAATATTTGAATGGGTATAAAACACTTCTAAAACTCCAGTATCTGAATCTACAGAAACTCCATCATCAGAAATTGTTAATCCAGTAAAAGTAGCAGCAAAAATACTCCCACTCATAAAAACTATAAACATTAAAGAAATTATACTAATTAATAATATTTTTTTATTCATCTAAATTCAGCCTCTTATAATTATCTTAGAGTTAATAAGTTAATCTTATATTTAAATATAAGATACAATATATTTATATATATTATGAAAAACTCAGTTTAAACAAAAAACCAAATTAATTATTGTTTTTTTAAAAAAACCTATTATTTATAAACATTTTATTTCATATATTAATAGTAATATATACTAAAGGTGAGGATATGACAATAAAACTATATAACACACTTACAAGAAAGAAAGAAGTCTTTAAACCTATTGAAAAAGAAGTATTAAAGATATACGTTTGTGGTGTTACTGTTTATGATGATGTACATTTAGGGCACGCCATGTCATATATTTACTATGATCTATTAGTTAATTATTTTAAATATTTCCATAATTATAATGTTTTTTATGTTAGAAACATAACAGATGTTGGCCATTTAACAGATGATGGTCTTGGCGACTCTGGAGAAGATAAAATTACAAAAAGAGCAAAGGAAAGAAAAATTCATCCTATGGAACTTGTATATAAATATACACATAGAATGTGGAAAGCCTTTGACGATTTAAAAATATCAAGACCTAATTTAGAACCACAAGCATCAGCTCATATTCTAGAAATTATAGATTGGGTTAAAAAACTACTTGAAGATGGCTTTGCATACGAAACTGAAAATGGAATATATTATGATATTTCAAAATATAAAGAATATGGTTCTTTTTCAAATAAAAAAATAGAAGAACTATTAACAGACACTAGATTTAAAAATGATGAAAGTAAAAAAAATCCAGGTGACTTTGCTATTTGGATAAAATCAAAACCAGAACACATTTTAAAATGGAATTCACCATGGGGAGAAGGATACCCTGGTTGGCATATGGAATGTTCAGTAATGGGTAACAAATATCTAGGTAATTTATTTGATATTCATGGAGGAGGAATTGAACATGTATTTCCACACCATGAAAATGAAATCGCACAAAACTATGGTTATTTAAAACACAAAATGGTTAACTATTGGATCCATTCAGCAATGCTATCAATAAATGGTAAAAAAATGGGTAAATCTTTAGGTAATTTTATAACAATTGAAGATTTTTTAAAAAAACACACAGCTGAAGAACTAAGATTTGTTTTTTCAACAGGACACTATAGAAAACCACAAAACTATACTGAACAATCAATTGAAGACGCAAAAAAAACACTTCAAAATTTAAACACCTATATTAAACGTCTTCAAAATATAATAAATGAAAAAGATATCCATTTTGCTAAAGAAATTATTGAAACTACAATTTTTAATTTTAAAAAAGTAATGGATAATGATTTAAATACACCATCAGCTTGGGCACAAATATTCTTCTTAGTCAAAGAAACAAATAAATTAATGGATGCTGATAAATTAACAAAAGAAGAATCTTTAAAAATTTTAAATTTCTTAAAAAAAGCAAACCATGTTTTCAAAGTTTTTAATTTTGAACCGAAAAATGAAAATAAAATAAAAAATAAAATACCTAAAGAAGAAATTGAAAAATTAATTTCAAAAAGAGAAAAACTAAGAAAACAAAAAAAATGGGAAGAAGCAGACATCATTAGAATAAATCTAAAAAAGAAACATGTTGTTCTTTTTGATGGAAAAGAAAAAACAACTTGGGCTTTTGAATAAAATAATAAATTATATTGAAAAATTAAAATTTATATTATACATTTAAACTTTATTTTTTATATATTTTATCATGATGAGCAAATTTTACAAAATAAATAATATTGTTATATAAATCTACAGAAAAAAGTAAAACAAACGATTTACCTACATGCACTCTTTTATAATCAGAATAATCATACTTTAAATTTTTATAATGATTTATTGTATCTTTATCACAGTCCATTATTTGCAACATTTTTTTATTTAATTCTAAAAAAAATTGCTTATCTTTAGAATATAGCTTTTTAATTATTTCTTTTAATTCATCAGACAAAATTGTAGTAAATGGCATTTTATCACTTTAATTTTTAGAATTTGCAAAAAGTTTATTTAAATCATCTTTAGACATAGATTTTATTTTTTGTTTTTTTAATTTATCTACTTCAGTAATAACTTCTAAAATAATTTCTTCTTTAGTTTCTTTTTCTACAAATTCATCACCATATAAATCTAATATTCTATTAAGTGCTTGAGATTTATCTTTATACCCATATCTCTCTTTTATAACACCTAAAACTCTATTACTATATTTATTCACTTTTAAGTTTAAAGTAACATAATCCTCTAATAACATAAAATAACCTCACATAACTCCAAGTTATATATATAAGATACAAACTATTTAAAAATAAAACCATTAACACCGACTT
>CAZQEL010000010.1:0-28390 GCA_964591795.1 uncultured archaeon
AAATCAGAAACATCTAGTGACCCTCGTAGGATCACTAGGGCTCATATTAATTAATATAAGAAACATAATATATATAAATATGTTGTTTTTCATTTTGAATATATATACAAATATAATATTAAGTTAAGTATATTGAATAAATATATATAACTCTTTTAGATAAAATAGCTTGGTTTATAGTAAATATTATTGCTTGGCCTTTTATTTTACTTAGAAATGTATTTATTTATTATCTTTTAGTAATACTAATATTTGTTTCTAGTTTTGGTATATTTTGTTTAATTGATAAGTTTAAGACTTTTGAAAAATTATTAGGCATGTTATTTAGTAAATAACAGGATATGTTGGATAGTTCTATTTAAATTATTTTTAAAATATAAATTACTATAAATTAATTTTATTTTTATTTTTATTTTTATTAGTAGCATCTTTTATTTTAATCATTGGAATACCTATTTCTCTAGTAAAAATAGAAATATGAGATAATTTAGTGCCATTTTCTATAATAATACTTTTAACATCATATAATTTAGGTAGTATATCTAAAGTTATTTTCTTAACTACTATAACTTTATTTTTAATATTTTTATTTAAATCTTCCTTTGATAAAATTAATATAACTTCATTTTTTATTTTTCCAGGTGATAATATATCATTCAAAGTCATCACCTAATATACTGAAACGGTTTTTAAATTAGGAACTTTATTTCAAAATACTCTATATTTCCTAAGTAATTGATAAACAATTACTATTAAATTTCCAAAAATTCATTTAGTTTTAGTATATTAATATTTATTGGAGTAATAGAAAAATTATAATAATTAGGCTTAATCTTTTTCTTGGATAGCTACCCCTCCGAAAATAATATATTAATCAAAATAGTTAATATATACTATAATAGTTGATATTTTATTAAAAAATAAATAATATCGAAAGATAATGAGTTAAATTAGAAAGTGGTTTAAAGATGAATGAAATTAAAGTTTTAGATGCAAAAATATCTTTTTATAAACAAAAAGATGGCGATTATATTTCACTTACAGATATTTCAAAATATAAAAATACAAAAACAACTGGTTTAGTTATATCACATTGGATGAGTACTAAATATACTATCGAATTTATGGGATTATGGGAAAAAATGCATTATTCTAATTTTAATGTTACGGAATTAAGTAATATTAAAAATTAAGCAGGTTCAAATGGATTTATTCTTTCTAGTAAAAATTGGATTAATAGAACAGAAGCTATAGGTATTATTTCAAAAGCTGGAAGATATGGTGGAACATATGCTCATAAAGATATAGCTTTTGAATTTGCATCTTGGATTTATCCTGAATTTAAATTATATTTAATTAAAGAATTTCAAAGATTAAAATTAAATGAAAATAAACAATTTAACTTAGAATGGAATGTTAAAAGACAATTAACCAAAATTAATTATTTAATTCACACAGATGCAATTAAAAATAAATTAATTCCTATGAAATTAACAATAAAACAAAAAAATAAAATATATTCTAATGAAGCAGATATTTTAAATATGAATTTATTTGGAGTAACTGCAAAAGAATGGAGAAATAAAAATAAAGGTAAAATAGGAAATATTAGAGATTATGCAAATATATCTCAATTAGTTTGTTTATCAAATCTTGAAAATATAAATGCTTTATTAATTAATGAAAATATGAGTCAGTTAAAAAGATTATCAAAATTAAATACTATTGCGATTTATCAAATGAATTTATTAATAAAATCAAATCATTTAGTTAGTATAAATAAAAAGGTTAAAAGAATAATAACAAATATTTAAAACTTTTTTAAAAATAGTGTTATTTGATGGATATATTGGTCAATTAAAAAGAAAGTATATAAAAAACAGAGATACATATAACCCAAAAAAAGGAAGCCTCTAGAGGGATTTGAACCCTCGACCTACAGTTTACAAGACTGCCGCTCTGCCACTGAGCTATAGAGGCTAATTATATTTTTCTGATTTCTTTTAAAAACAATAAAAGCAGACTATATATAAATATTATATAACTAAAACTTTAAAAACGTAATGCTTTTTATTTTTCTAATATTATAGTTTAAACCTTTTAGAAAGGCAATTTTATTAAATCAATTAAATTATATCTTATAGCCATTAACACAATGAATGCAAGTAAAATTAGTACTGCAAGTAAAGAAATTAAATCACTTATCTTTATTTTTCTATGTGGTTTTAATGATATTTCTTTTTTAATAATTGGTGTTTCTTTTTTAGTTTTTTTTGTTCTAATGTTTTTATCAATAACTTTTGCATTATTTGAAGGTTTTTTTTTATAGGTCATTTTTTGACCATATATTTGTTCGTATTTCTCAACATAATTTGGTTCTAGTATGCCGTGTGTTTGGTTATAGTGAGTAATATTCTCTTTAATTTCATCAAGTACATAGTTATTTTGTAAGAGTATATCTGTTATTTCAATGTCTGATAGTCTTTTATTCTTTAAGTTGTTTATTATTTCAATTAATTTGTCATCTATCATGTTTACTCTTTTTATATTTAATAATTATAAATATTAAAACAATAATAAATATAAATATATCTAATATTGTGTAATTTAGATTGTTTTTCTTAATGCATCAACAATATTCATTTTAGCTGCTTTTTTAGAAGGTAAAAATCCAGCTAAGAAACCAACGATAAGTGAAACACCAATGGCAAGTAAAATAATTTTTCCAGAAACAATTACCATTAGTGTAATGGCTCCTTGACTTTCAACATAATATTCAATAGATTTACCTATTAAAATACCAAGTCCTAGCCCGACAAGGCCACCAAATAAAGATAAAATCATTGATTCTGATATAAATATAAAATTAATATCCTCTCTTCTAGCACCTAGAGATTTTAATATGCCAATTTCTTTTGTTCTTTCAATAACAGAGGTGTATATAGAGTTCATAATTCCAATACTTGCAACAATAATTGAAATTAATCCAATTGAAACTAAAATTGTTTGTAAAAGACCTAATACTGATTTTATCATAGTTAGAACTTGTGTTGCTGTAATTATAAAAAATTTGTCTTTACCATATTCTTTTTCTAGTCTTTTTTGAATTTTATTTTTAATAAGTAATGGATCATATTCTGGTTTTACACTTGCATATATTTGATCAACAGTGTCTTCTATATCAAATATAGCCTGTCCACTTTTGTTTGTAATATATGCTTGAGAATCATCTTGTAAGTTTCCAATTGGTTCTAATATTCCAATAACTTTAAATTCTATAGCTTGAATTTTAATTTTTTGTCCAACTCTAATTGGTTTTTTAAATAAATTATCTGCAAGATAGGGTCCTAGTATTATATTATTTCCTTCAGTTCCTTGTAAGCTTTTACCTTCCCTTAGTCCAATATTCATAATACCGAAGGTTTTGTCTGCAAGTTTTGGATCCAGCATTATTACAAACTGATATTTTTCTTCAGTTTTGTATTCTAGTTTTGCAGTTCTAAATGAAAAGCCGATAACGTAGTCTACTTCGTTTATTTTTCTAATTATATCCAGGTCATGTTGCGTTACTTGGATATTTTCTGAAGTCCTACCAATGCTTTGAGTTGGGCCACTTTTAAAACTAATTGGAAATATAAAAATAGTATTTATTCCCATGCTTGTGAAAGTGTCTTCAACATAGTTTACAAGTCCATCACTTATTAAAAAAATAGAAACAATTGTTGCAATTCCAATTACAACAGCTATAATTGTTAAAATTGATCTTAGTTTTCTTCTAAATATACTTTTAATTGTTAAATCAATTAAATGTTTATATTTTTGAGTGTTCATATTTTCCAAAAAAGTTTATTTTAATTTAAAAAAAAAAAAGAAAAAAATTATTTTCTTTTAAATATACCAATTATTACTCTATATGCTGGTTTAATTAGAATTTTAATTAACCATCTTAAAAGTAAAATGAAAACAGCAAGGCCTAAAATAAATCCAATTATTCCAAAAATAGACATTATGGCATTGTTAACTCCTTTTCCATTTGTTGAAAAATCAGTTTCTACTGTAATTGTTTGAGTTATTTTTTGTTCTTTTAAAGTATTGTCTTTGTAGAATAAATTAACTGTGATTGTACTTTCTTTTGCATCGATATTAGTTGTATTTAATGTGATGTCTATAGTATCATAGTTGTTTTTTTCAATAGATCCAATAAATTCTTGTGTGCTTTTAATATTAGTTCCTTCTATTGTAACATATGAAACCTCAGTATCAACATTTCCAATGTTGTATATCTCTAATGATATTTTTTCTTCATTATTTGGTTTTATTTTAAAATTTGTTCCTACATTTGTAATGTTTAGTATCATTTTTGGTTGGTCAATTATTTTTATTCCAATATTTCTAGTCAAATTATAGTTTCTATCAACATCTGAATAATTAATTGTAATTGGTAATGTATAACTTGATGTTGTTACAACTTTTGATACATTTATTTTGAATATAATTTGTTTTTCTTCGCCAACATTTATTTTTTCTAAATATTGAGTTTTAAGATCTATTACTTTAATAATTTCATCAACTGAATCATCTACTGTTATGAAAATATCTTTAGCGTCTTTCTTACCTAAGTTTTTAAGAGTTAATACAAATTGAGAATCATTACCAATACTTGCTTCTTGTATTTCTGAAGATATCACATCAACAATTGCAGATTGTCCTTTAATATCAATTATGTATTTTTTAATATTGTATATTGACACACCATCTCTTTTGTATCTAAATTCAAGATCATATGTGCCTGTAACAACATCACTGTTAGTTTTTAATTTATATTTAATTATTTTTGTTTGGTACGGTTCAAGAACAGGTATTTTTCCTTCATTTTCTGAAATTAAAATAAAAGGATATTCTGTTTCTAAAAAGTAATCTATATTTTTTGCAGCAGTATTACTTTCGTTTGTTAATTGAATCCATATTTCAAATTCTTCACCAGATATAACTGGTGTTGGATTATAATTATAAGTATCTGCATTTAAGTTAATTATATCATAGTTTGTTGTTGCTGCATATATTGGAGTTATAATCAATAATAATGCAATTATTCCTAATAAAACTGTTTTTAAATTCATTTTGTTTTCACCTTTAATTTATTCTTGTTATTTTTAAATTTTTATTATAATTTAAATTTTTTTTAAAAGTATAGTTTGTTTATTGTATACTTTAATAAATGCTTTTTGTTTTTTATATGTTCATATTTTGTAGGTATAATTTATTCTTCTCTTAATGAGTCTATTGCTTGTTGTTTTGATGCTTGATATGCTGGAAGTAAACCAGCTAACAAACCAAGTGTAAATGAAAATCCTAATGCAATTATTATTATTGTTGCACTATATGATACAATAATATTTGTTCCTAATAGATTTCCAATAATATTAACTATAAAAGAAATTAAAAAGCCACCTATTGTACCAATTATTCCTCCAATTAGTCCAATAATACCAGCTTCAAGTAAAAATATTTTTAAAATATCTTTTTGCTTTGCTCCAATTGCTTTCATAATACCAATTTCTTTTTTTCTTTCTAAAACTGAAGTATACATTGAATTAAGTACTCCAATTCCACCAACTAATAAAGAAATTGCTGCAATTCCTATTACTACCATAGATATTACATTTAATGTGCTATCTCTGTCTTCTGCAGCTTTAGTTGGAGTTGTTACTACAAAATCATCATCTTTTCTTGCACTTTCAAGTTTTATTGCTATTTTTTTACCAGTATCATCCATATTAGCATTATCTTTTATTACAACTAATATTGTATCTACTGTTGTGTCACTTGAATCTGTAATTTCTCTTAAATTTTTAATTGATATATAAATTATTCTATCAGCGTTTTTGTTACCTGTGTCTTTTAATATTCCAACAACTTTGTAATTTTTATTATTTATTTTTATAGTATCTTGTAGTTTTACTTTTTTTCCATAAAATTGATCACTATTAAATAAATCATATCCTATTACAATTTCACTTGCACTATCTGAATCAATGAATTTTCCTTTTAAAAGTTCTTGTCCTTCTTGTTTTAAGATATCTGCATAATGTTTAGTTCCATATGATTTTAATGTTGTAAATTTTTCTTTTCTTGAAAATTCTGATAACGAACTTGAACTTAAATATCCTGTTGCAAAATTTACTTCAGATACTTTTTCAACATCTTTTATATCATCTGAACTTAAACCGATTGAAGAACTTTGTCCAAATTGTGTATATTTAGAAGATATTGTAATTTTTTGAGCTCCTGTTTTTGAAAATTCATTAGCTATTCCAGTTTTTAATCCTTCAGAAAGTGACATTAATGAAACAATTGCAATAACACCTACAATTATACCTATTATTGTTAAATAACTTCTTAGTTTTCTTCTTCTAAGATTCATTACTACAAATCTGAATAATTGTTTCATTTTTTTTCTTTATTTATTTTATCTTCAATTATTTTTCCGTCTTTTAGTGTAATTATTCTTTTAGCGTTTATTGCTATATTTTTATCATGAGTAATAATAATTATTGTTTTTCCTGATTTGTTTAGTTTTTTAAATAAATCAATTATTTCTTTTGAAGATTTAGAATCAAGTGCTCCAGTTGGTTCGTCACCTAGTATTATTTCTGGGTCATTTGCAAGTGATCTTGCGATTGCAACTCTTTGTTGTTGACCACCTGATAATTCTGTTGGTTTATGGTTAAGTCTATCTTTAAGCCCAACAATATCTAAAAGATTAGTACAACGTTTATTGTATATATTTTCATTTTCTTCATCTTGAAAAAGAACAGGAAGACGTACATTTTCAAAAGCTGATAATGTGTTTATAAGATTAAAGTCTTGAAAAACAAAACCAATTGTTTTACCTCTTAATTCTGCTAATTGATCTTCAGTGTAATTATTAAGTTTACTTTTGTTTATTGAAATTTCACCTTTAGTTGGAAGATCAAGTGCACCTATTAAATGCATCATTGTTGATTTACCAGAACCAGATGCACCCATGATTGCAACAAATTCTTTTGAGAATATTTGAAGGGATACATTATTAACTGCTTTAACTTCAACTTCACCCATTTTGTATATTTTAGATACGTTTTTTAATTCTACAATAGGTTTTTCAATCATGTTTAGTCTTTCTTTTAATTATAAAAATAGTATATATATATATATATATTATTGAGTATATATCCATATAAATATTTTGGTATAATATATATTAGTAAATACAAATTTAAAATTAAAAATGTGATATGATTATGGTTGAATTTATGTTATTTGGAAATACTTTAGTAAATTATTTATGGTTTATTTTATTTGTTGTTATTGGTTTTGTTGTTGGAAGTATTGTTGTTTATTTTAGTAAACATGTGTTACATAAATTAACAAAATATACTAAAACTAAAGTTGATGATATAATTTCAAATATTTTATCAAAACCTTTACCATTAAAAATTGTAATTATAACAATATTTTTCAATATTGGTTTTAACTATTTAATAGTATCTGTTTGGTGGACTAAATTTATTAAAGAAGTTTCTTTTTTAGTTTATGTTTTTGCAATTACTTTGTTTATTATTAAATTTTGTATTGGTTTAATTGAAGAATATTTAGAAGTTTATGCTCAAAAAACAGATTCTAAGTATGATGATCAATTAATTCCTTTATTAAAATCATTAATTAAAATTATATTTTTTATAATAGCAATACTATTAATTATTTCAAATTTTGGATATAATATAAGTGCTTTACTTGCAGGATTAGGTATTGGTGGTCTTGCTGTAGCTATGGCATCTAAAGATATTGTTGAAAATTTTTTAGCTGGTATTGTTATTTTTGTTGAAAAACCTTTTAAAATAACTGATATTTTAAAAACTTCTGATGGTGTTGGAATTGTTGAAGAAATTGGAATTAGATCTACAAAAATAAGAACTTTTGATAATACCTTAGTTGTAATTCCAAATAGAAATGTATCTTCAAATTCAGTTGAAAATATTTCTGCAAGAAGAGCAAGAAAACAAAATTTTTCAATAGGTTTAGTTTATTTAACTTCAGTTAAAAAAATGGAAGATGCAAAAAAAATAATTATTAATATTTTTAAAAGTAATAAAGATATTGAACAAGATTCTTTTATAGTTTCATTTGAATCATTTGGAGATTATTCTTTAAATATTAGGGTTATGTATTGGATTTCAGAAATGGATTATTTTAAATATCTTAAAGTAAGAGATCATGTGAATATGACTATTAAAAAAGAATTTGAAAAAGCAAAAATTGAGATGGCATTCCCAACACAAACAGTTGAAATTAGTAAATAGTTTTGGTTTTTAAAATATGGTTAGTAATATTACACCTGAACAGGAATTTTCAGATCCTAATTACTTTTATACTGAAGAAGAATCTGAAAGATATAACAATAGCTCAGGAATGAGAAATACACAGGAGCAGTTAACTAAAATTGCTCTTGATTTATCTACTTCTATTTCAAGCATTAAAACTATTGATATTTTAGATGTTGGGTGTGGAACTGGTTTTTCACTTGAATATTTAATTTTTTTAGGATATTTGAATCTTAAGGGAATTGATCCTTCAAAAGAAATGGTGAAGATTGCAAAAAATAAAAAATTAAAAGTAAAGCTTGGTGGTTTTAAAGATTTATCCAAAATTACTGAAAAATATGATTTAATAATATCAATTTCTGCACTTCAATGGATACTTTCAAACAAACAAGATATTGAAATTAAAAATATTATAAAGAAAGTAGGTAAGGAATTTAAAAGACTTTTAAAAAAACCAGGTTTTGCAATTATTCAATTTTATCCTGAAAAACCCGATATTTTTAAAACCATTATATCTTCTTTTAATCGTTGTGAACTTAAAGCAAGTGCTTACATATATAATTCTGATTCTTTGAAAAAAAGAAAATTTTTCATAATTTTAGAAAACTAATTTTTAAGAGAAATGTTTTTAAACGTAATATACAATATATAATAGTAATTGTTATAATATAATATTTTTAATATATTTAAGGTTTTAAAATGAACGATAAATTTAGACATTATAATTTTAAATCATTATCCAGTAAGAATAAAAAATTTATTTTATATTCGTTTTTGTTTATTTTAGTTGTAGGTGTTTTTGGATTTGTTTTTTTCCTTCAACCTAAATTATATACACCTGAAATTATGATGGTTTCTGGTACTGAATATATTTCCGGTGAGCAAGGTCAGGTTATTGTAAGACTTGAAGATGCTACTAGTAAGTCAATAACTGATGCGAATTGTTGGTTAACTCTTTTATTTCCAGATAAATCTTTATTTCTAATTGATATTCCAATGGTTTCAACAAGTATGCCTGGTAACTATTATCATCAATTTATAACTCCAATGGTAAACGGAATTTATGAAGAATATATTAAATGTACAATTCCTGATTTTGAGAATACAACTAAAATTTTAAATATTTCAAACTCTTTTCACGTATCTCCAGGATTAAATTTAATTGTTCAGTTAACTACTCTTCAAAAAGAACATTATGATGATTTAGTTGCAAGATTAAATTCATTGGATGCAAATGTTAAATCTCAATTTTATTTAATTGATAACAAATTTTATGATTTACAAACATATCTTGATGAAAATGTTATGGGTGAAATTAATAATCTTAATACTAATGTTGTTGATGTTAATGATTCTTTAAATAATTCAATCAATAATGTGAATAGAAGATTAAATAGCACAATGGAAAATAATTTTGATGAGTTTTATAACAGATTCAAAGATAGTTATGATGCTATGGCTAATATCTTCGGTGAATAGTAATTATTAATTATATTTAATTAATTTAAAAAGCTTGAATTTAAGTCTAAATTCATTATAATTAAAGATATATATTTAGAAAATATGTATTTACCTCCATTTTATTTAACAATTGAACGAATTAAATGATTTTTACTTAAATTAAGTTATTTATCAAGTTTTTATAAATATTTCTATACTTATATTATATATTATAAACTATATTAATGAGAAAACACATATGTACGATTATAAAGATTTTGAAAAAAAATGGCAAACTAAGTGGCAAGAAGAAAAAGTTGGTGAGGCTAATTTAGATTCATCTAAACCAAAATTTTTTTTAATATGGGCATATTTAACTGTTTCTGGTTTTCATCATGTAGGTCATATGAGAGGTTATTCTTATGCTGATGCTATTTGTAGATTTAAAAGAATGAATGGATTTAATGTACTTCTTTCAGCAGGAGGACATGCTTCTGGAAACGGAGCAGTTTCAAAATCCTTAAAAGTTAAACAAAAGGATATTGAAACAATTAATTATTATAAAGAAAAAGGATTAACTGATAGAGATTTAGAACAAATAGAAACTCCAGAAGGGTTTGTTAATTTCTTTTCTAAAATGTATGTAAGGGATTATAATTCTTATGGTTATTTAGGTGATTTTAGAAGATTTACAGTTACAACAAACAAAGATTATCAAAAATTTATTGAATGGCAATTTAAAAAACTTAAAGAAAAAGATTTGTTAATTCAAAAGCCTTATTTTGCAACTGCCTGTGTTAATTGTGGTCCAGTTGCAGTAGATCCTTCTGAAATGGATTTATCAAAGGGTGGTAATGCTGAAAAACAAGAGTTTACAATTATTAAATTAAAATTTGAAAAAGAAAATCAATTTATTTTAGTTGCAACTTTAAGACCTGAAACAGTTTATGGTCAAACAAATATTTGGTTGTCAACAGATGAAGAATATGTTAAGATTAAGAAAGATAATGAAGTTTGGATTGCATCAATTGATTTTTATGAAAAAATAAAATATCAAATAGATGGATTATCTTTATTACCTGAAAAAATAAAAGGAGAAGCTATTTTAGGGAAATTTGTAACTCCTCCAATAATAAATAGAAAAATAATTATTTTACCATCCTCTTTTTGTGATCCAAAGATAGGCACAGGAATTGTAACTTCAGTTCCATCAGATGCACCTTCAGATTATATAGGGCTTTATGATCTTCAAAATTCAAAAGAGGTCTGTGAAAACTATTCTTTAGATTATAATTTTATTAAAGATATTAAATTAATACCAATTATTAAATCAAAAGATTTTGGTGAATTTCCTGCAGTTGAAATTTGTAAAAAAATGAATATTACTTCTCAAAACAATTCAGAAAAGCTTAAAGAAGCTAAAAAGGAAGTTTACAAAAAAGGATATCATACAGGAGTTATGATTGATACCTGTGAAGAATATTCTGGTCTTAAAGTAGAGGTTGCAAAGGATAAAATAAAACAAAGAATGATTGATGAGTCAATTGCATTTGTATTCTATGATCTATCAGAAGAAGTTATTTGTAGATGTGGCTCTCCTGTTGTAATAAAAAGAATAGATGATCAGTGGTTTGTTAAATATTCAGATAAAGATTTAACTGAAAAAACAATTAATTATGTAAAAAACATGTTGATCTTACCTGAGTCATTTAAGAAAAATTTACCTAATGTTTTAAATTGGTTTGATGATCGGGCTTGTGCTCGTCAAGGTACATGGCTTGGAACTAAACTTCCTTTTGATAAGAGTTATACAATTGAGCCTATTTCAGATAGTACTTTATATCCTATATACTATCTTGTTAGTATTTATGTTAATGAAGGAAAAATAAAATTAGAGCAATTAACAGAAGAATTTTTTGATTATGTTTTCTTAGGAAAAGGAAATCCTTTAGATATTTCAAAAAACAATTCTATGGATATTAATTTAATTGAAAAAATTAGAAAAGATGTTTTATACTGGTATCCTTTAGATATAAATTTAGGTGGTAAAGAACATCAAACTGTTCATTTCCCAACATTTTTAATGAACCATATAGGAATATTAGAACCTAGCTTTTATCCAAAAGGAATTTTTGTAAATTGGTGGGTAACTGCAAGTGGTGGTAAAATATCTAAATCAAAAGGTGGAGCTTCAAGTATTGGTTCTGAGGCTGATAAATATTCTATTGATGCAATTAGATTATTTTATGCAAACATTGCAAGTCCATTTATAGATATTACCTTTGAAAAAGATGATCTTAAGACTTATAAACAAAGACTTGAAAGAATTTTTGCATTTATTGAAAATACGATTAACTCTAATGATTTAGTTGAACAAGATAATAATGAACTTGATCGTTGGTTTGAATCTAAATTTAATTTAAGAATTGAAAATATTATTAAAAATATGGATAAAATTGAGTTTAAAGCAGCAACTGATGAGATTTATTTTAATTTACATAATGATTTTTCTTGGTATCTTAGAAGAGGGGGTATAAATAAAGCTCTTGTTAATACTATTTTAAAAAAATGGATTTTAACAATGGGTCTTTTTACTCCACACATGGCTGAAGAATTAAATAGTTTAGTTGGAGTTATTTCTTTAGTAATTAAGCAAGATTTTCCTAAAGTTGATATTGAAAAAATAAATTTATCTTTAGATAATAAAGAAAAAGATGTTGAAAAGTTAATTTCAGATCTAAGAAATGTAATTAAACTTTCAGGACTTGAAAAACCAAGTAAAGTTACTTTATTTATTTCTCCTTCTTGGAAATATTTGTTTTATCAAGAAGTTATTTCTGATTTAGATACTACTCGTAATGTTGGACAATTAATATCTAAATATCTAGTTAAGTATTCTAAGAATAAAGAAGAAGTTTCAAAAACAATTATAAAACTTGTAAAACAACCACTTTTAAAAGAAACAATTAAGTCTCAAGAAAAAGATTTAATTTTCTTAAATTCTATTTTGAAATTTTTAGAAGAAAGTTTAGATGTTTCAGTTGAAATAATCAATGCAGACAATAGTGTTGTAGAAAAAGCAAAAAAGGCATCTCCAAATAAAATCGGATTTTTAGTTGAGTAGTGATTATTATTAATAGTAGTTTTTCTAAAGAATATTCTCAATTAATTAAAGAGTATACTTCAAATATAAATATAGCTTATAATTTATCTAAAAAATATTATAAAGATATATATGTGTTTGATAATATTCCTTTAGTTGAATATTCATTAAAAATAGCAACTAAACTTGTTAATTATGATGAGCATATTATTGTTTCTGCAATTCTTTATAATCCCTATAAATATGGTCTTGATCTTAAATTAAATGGATTTTTAAAAAATGTACGTAAAATAACAAAAGATTATTATTTTCTTAATTTTTATGAAATATCTCATAATAAAAATATTGATTCTAAAACCATTAAAAATATGGTTGTTCAATCTTTTTTTAAAATAGAATCAGTTATTTTGTTATTTGGAGAGGCGCTTGTTATTTATGATTATTTTCCAAAAATTAAGAATGATGCCTATAAAAAAAGATTTCTAGATATTTTAGAATTTACAATTTTACCTTTGACCTATCAATTAGGCATGACAAATTTTAAAGAAGAAATACTTGAAAAATTAACTTATTTAAAATATAAAAAAAAATATAAGTATATTTGTGATTATTTTAAAAAGAATTATCCTTCTAAAAATTTAAAAATTATTAAAGATATTATTATTGATTATTTAAAATCAAATAATCAAAAACCGAATAACTATTATTATAGATATAAAAGTCTAGGTAGTTTTTATCAAAAAATTTATGTTAAACAAGAAAAGCAAAATTTTGAAGATGTCTTAGATATATATGCATTAAGGTTAATTTATGTAACAAAGAAAGAATGTTATGAAGTCTTAAATTTAATTAAAGATAATTTTGATGTTATTGAAAATAGTTCAACTAAAATAAGGGATTTTATAAAACATCCAAAAGAAAATGGATATAGTTCTATTCATTTAAATATAATTTTAAATGATTTTCCTGTAGAAATACAAATAAGAACAATTGATATGCATAATAATGCTGAGTTTGGAGTTTCTGCTCATTTTCATTATAAAAATATTGAGTTTTCTGAAAAAGATAAACGTTTAGTTACTTTTTTAAAGAAAAAAACTTTGCTTGAAAAACCCAAAGATAAAACTTATAAGGATCATGTAATGGTTTATACTCAAACAGGTGAAAGCATATTAGTGCCTAAAAAATCAACTATTTTTGATTTTGCATTTTATCTTCATTCTGATTTTGCAAAGTTTTATGATTATGCAATTATAAATAGAGAAATTGTTGTAGATAAGAACTATCTTTTAAAAAATGGAGATAAAATAAAGATTATAAGATCTAAAGAAATTACTTTGAAAAAAGAATTTTTAAATTTTATTTTTGTTAAAAAAAATAAGAAAAAATTTGCACTTCTTTTAAAAAATATTTAATTTATTAAGTAAATTTTTTTATGAATTAAATTGTAAAAAAAAGAATTTGTTTTTTTAAATAAAGTTAATCTAAGGATTTGTTTTTATCCTTAGGTGTTGATTTTAGTAATTTTACTTTCCAGAAATTATTTCAATACAATCATTGTTTTTTAATGGATGATCTTTACCAAGAAGCATTTTTGTTTTAACATCAATGGCTTTGATAAAATTTTTTCCAAAGTCAGTATGAAGTTTGAATGCAAAGTCAATTGCTTTTGTGCCAGGAGGCATTAAAAAACAATCTGGAAGAACATTTCCTTCTTTGTCAGCAAGTCCTTTTGTTCCACCTGGGTAAATTGCTATATATTTTAAAACTTTAAAAACTACATTGTCTAATACAGCTTGAACTCCAGTTTCATTGTATTTATCTAAAATATTAGTTTTAATGAAATTAAGTGCATGCTTTTGTTTATCTGATAAATCTTCTTTTAATATTTTGAATTTATTGTCTCCTGGTAAGTAATCAATTACTTTTATTTTATCAGCTGCTTTTAGGGCAAACTCTGATTCTGCTGAACATGCTATTATTGTCATTTTAGGAAATTCTTGTTTTATTCTTTCAATATTTTCTTTTGCAAAAGGAAGATCTATTTTGTTTGCTGCAATAATTATTGGTTTTGATAGATTTCTTATTTTTCTAGTAAATGCCCATAATTCATCATCAGTCCATTCAACTATATTTTTTTCAATTAAATTGTTTTCTTTAAGTGCTAAAAATATTTCTTCTTCTTTAGAACCTAATGTTGCATAAAGATATTCTTCTAATACTCTTAATGTTTTTTGTTTTTGAACTCTTTGAACTGTTCCTATTTTTACAAAGTTTCTTTTAAATATTCCATATAACCATTTTTCAACTTCATCAAGTAGGAATTTAATCTCTAATGATGGGTTATAACTTCCGGCTTTTACGGATTTACCTTCTTCATCTGTACTTCCTGAGGCATCTATTACTTGAATTAAAGCATCAGCTTGATTTAGATCGGTAAGGAACTTATTTCCAAGACCTCTTCCTTCTGAAGCTCCAGGAACAAGCCCTGCTACATCGATAACGTCCACTGGTAAATATCTTATATGTTCCTTGCAATATCCTGATCTTGGATTACATTGTGTATTAAAGAAAGTATCCACACAATTGTTTCTTACAAATCCAACTCCTTTGTTAGGGTCTATGGTTGTAAATGGATAATTCGCTGATTCAGCGTCCATTAAAGTTAAAGCTCTAAAAAAAGTTGTTTTACCAACGTTTGGTTTACCTACAATTCCTATTAACATAATTTTTCACATATATATTAGTGTACTAAATATTTTTATTATAACCTTTTATTTTTTTCAATGTAAAGTTCTACAAAAGATATACAAAATAAAATTAATGGCACCCATCCTATAAAAACGAGTACTGGTATATTATATATCATGTAGTGCATGAAAGGAATATTTGTATACATCCATTCAAATGAAAAAATATTAATTACTTCGTGAGTTATAATTAAAAAAAAGGAGGTTAGAAGTATTGTGTATATAATTAGTTTTGATTTAATTAATCTTAAAATTATTGGTATCTTATATTCAAGCAAAAGAGAATCTGCAAATAACCAAATTGCTAAGAATGGAAATAACATTGTGTAATTTGTTCCAAGTACTCCAAAGAATATATAATTTATGAGTGGAATTATTAAAAATATAAATCCTATTGTTTGTAGATATTTTTTTAATTTTTTATTTGGTTTGTAATTTTTATAAACTGTTTTATCAATATAATTTTCAAATATTTTGTATGTTCCATAAACTAAAAGTATAAAACAAAAATTAATTATTGTATATAGTGTTATCCAGTTAATTATAGAATATCCATTCCATGACCATATGTTAAATAATAATACTCCATAAAAGTAATCTACAACAATAGCTGAAAACAAAGCTCCAATTATAAAAAAATAGGTACTTTTTATTTTTTTAAAGTTAAATAACATATCAATAACTGATTCTTTTCTAATTTTATAATTAATAAAATCAATAATTATTAAATAACCAAGACAATACCACACGTAAAACCTGGGATATTTAAGAATAGCTGATAAGTATATGCTAAAAAGAAGTAATATAAGTCCAAAAATTCCAAGTATTTTATGTTTTATAATATTCATATTTTTTCTTTTAATTTAATGTTGTTTTTATAAAAAAGATAGTTTTAAATTACATTTATATTTATATATAAATAGATATATTTATAATTAAATGTATTAAATTAATAAACATATTTAATAAAATATTTATGGTTAAATTAAATTTTTTAAAAGCAAAGGTTTCAATAATTGTTTATGTAATTGTATTTGTATTAATACTTGTAGCTGGAATTTTAAATTTTGCTTTTAATAGGCCTTCAAAATTTTCAGATAATCAAGATTTAGCAATAACTGCGTGTACAAATATTTGTAATCTTTCAATTGCAAAAGGTATTAGTTTAGTTGAAGGACCTTGTCTTTCTCAAGAAATTGTAAAGGGTTGGGCTTGTGATGTTGTAAATGTTCCAAAAATAAGTATAATTGATAATAATCCTAATAATCAATGTGAGAGTTATGTTAAAAAAAAGGTTCGTCATTTTGTTGAAGTAACTCAAAGTTGTGAGCTTGTTTTAGCTAAATAATTTTAGATTATTAATTTTTTTAAAATGTGATTTTTTAAGTAAATTTTTCTAAGTATTTTTTAAAGACAACTCTATTAAATAAAGTTTATTTTAAGTGTTTTATACTTAATAAATAGATTATAGGGTTTTAATTTAACTTTGCTATATAAAATAACCTTCTTTTTCCCAATTTTTAAAAATCCCTTAGGAAAAAAACAATCTCTTTAAATACTTGCCTGTCTACTAAATTATATTACCCACTAGGAGTTTTTTCTTAGTGAGATTGACCGTTTACATTTAGTATTAACGGAATGAAAAAAGTAGGAAAGCTTTTTTATAATAAGTAAGCAAGTTTATTATTTGTTTAAAAGAAAATGATTCTTAAATTTTAGCTAAACCAATTAGTGGATAACTTGGCTTGTGTACTGATGAAAGACGTGGCAAGCTGCGATAAGCTTGGGGTAGGTGCATGCAACCTTTGATCCCAAGATCTCTGAATTATTCACTTAACGAAAGTTAGGTGAAGGGAAAACCCAGGGAATTGAAGCATCTTAGTACCTGGAGGAAAAGAAAACAATAGTGATTCTGTGAATAGAGTTGATCGAAAGCAGAAGAGAATAAACCGAATTTCCTATAGTAATGTGGGAGACATGTGGGGTGATGGCTCAGTTACTTCTTATATATTTAAATCGAGGCGTTCTGGAAAGAACTACCATAGAGGGTGATAGTCCCGTAGATATAAAATATCTGAGAAGATTGCTGATGTCCTAGAGTACTGCGCGTTGGATATCGCGTAGAAATACAGCTGGCATTTACAGCTAATTCTAAATATAACACAAGACCGATAGTGAACGAGTACTGCGAAGGAATGTTGAAAAGATCCCTTGACGGGGAGTTAAAAGCACTTGAAACTAATTGGTGACAGCGCGGGTATGGCTTAAAAGGAATGAGAGTAATTTATAAGTGATAAAAGGTAACTTTTAAAACGCGAATTACTTGAACAGGGTCATACTGTCCGTCACGAAGCACGGGCGAGGGAGTTAGTTTGTGTGGCAAGACAAAGCGATTAAGTCGTGGTGTCGTAGGGAAACCAATTTGCCGCAAAATTTTGAGGGCTAAGGTATTAACTGTGCCTTTAGTCACATAAACTAGACCCGAAACCAGGTGATCAACTCCTGAGCTTGATGAAGCCAATCAACTGATTGGTGGAGGTCATAAGCGCTACTAGTCTAACTGTTCGTGTGACTTGGGAGTGGGACTGATAAGGTTATCGAACCTGGTGATAGCGGGCTCCTACCGAAATAACTCTAAGGTTAGCATAGATGGAGAATAATAACGGGGTAGAGCTACTGATTAGAAAGTACTGGAGAGAAATTTCCACCTTTCTTGTTAAACTCCGAATCTGTTATTTTCGCAGAAGTCTAGAGTAGGGGACGGGGGGTAAGCCTCTGTTCCAAAAGGGAAAAAACCCAAACTATGATTAAGGCCCTTAAGTACAAACTAAGTGTAAATTCGAAAAGAGTAATTTCCCTAATACAATTGGGAGGTTGGCTTAGAAGCAGCCATCCTTTAAAGAGTGCGTAATAGCTCACCAATCTAGGATAGATGCCCTGAAAATTAACTGGGCTAAATTGACCACCGATATCGTAGAGCACATACACATGTGATCTGGTAGGTAGGTGATTTGGTAGAGTAGAAGCTAGGCTGTGAAGTCTTGTGGATCTGCCAAATATATGGATCCTCGCGATAGTAACATCAAAGAAAAGTGAGAATCTTTTCCGTCGAAGGGGCAAGGGTTCCTTAGCACTAATTATTAGCTAAGGGTAAGTCGATCCTAAGTTATTTCGTAATTCGAAAATAACGAAAGGGAAACAGGTTCATATTCCTGTACTAAAAAAACACGTGTGGTAACGCAAGTATTATTTTTGACAGCTTTGGCAAGGTGGAGTGTGCTTATCTGCACATCTAAATATTATAAACCTTTGGAGAACTATAATAGTGAGAAGAAGGTTAAAGATATGAATGGGAGAAATCTTCCATTAAGGCCAAGGTTCCGTGAAAAGAGAATAATTCAGTGTTTTTTTAATCGTACCAAGAACCGAGAAAGGTGTCCCTAGCTGAGTAGGCTAAGACGTAATAGGAGAATTAAGTTAAGGGAATTCGGCAATTTAGCCCTGTATCTTAGGTATAAGGGGTGCTTACGGTTGTGTAAACTGTAAGTCTTAGTCACAAGGACTGTCCGACTGTTTATCAAAAACACAGGTGACTGCTAGCCTGAAAAGGTGTGTATAGTCACTGACTTCTGCTCACTGCTAGTACGTGAACGTCAGGTTCAACTGATCTAAGCGCTGGTAAAGAGCGGGCCTAACTCTGAGGCTCTCATGGTAGCGTAATACCTTGCCGATTAAATGTCGGCTTGCACCAAGGAAGTAACGAGATCGTCACTGTCCCTAACTTTAACTTAGTGAACTTGCTTAGCGTGGTGAATAAGCCACGGACAACCAATGGGAGGATAAGACCCCACGGAGGTTTACCACAGTCTGGTGTTGTTGTATTATTTCTACTATAGAGCGTAGATGGGAGTCGCTTATGCTGTTTTCGCTAGGGAACAGATAGACACCAATGTAACACCATCTAGTAGAAAAAATACGACTTACGTCTATTTGACGGACATCACTTGATCGGGTGGTTGGACTGGGGCGGTACGCCCCTGAAAAGATATCAGGGGCGTCCAAAGGTCTGCTCAGGCTGGTCAGAAATCAGCCGTAGAGGACAAGACCAAAAGCAGGCTTGACAATGTTCCTAAAAGCACGGAACGTTGGAAGGAAACTTGGGTCTAGCGAACGCTAGTGTCCCTATTTATGGGGGCCTAGTCTGACAGTGAACTTACCCTGGGGGTAACTGGGTTGTCGCGGGTAAGAGTCCACATCGACCCCGCGGTTTGCTACCTCGCTGTCGGCTTACGGCATCCTGGCTGTGCACAAGCAGCCAAGGGTGGAGGTGTTCACTCATTAAAGCCGTACATTAGCTGGGTTAAGAACGTTGCGAGACAGTTTGGTTCCTATCTATTGGTTGTGTAGGTTGTTTGAAGGTAAGATCCGTTTAGTACGAGAGGAACGATGGGTCGCAGTCTCTGGTGTGTGGGTTGTCTGACAAGGCATAGCCCAGTAGCTACGCTGTATTCGATAAGTACTGAAAGCATCTAAGTACGAAGCGAACCCTAAAACGAGACAGCCATTCTTGCAGAAATGCGAGACGAGAACTCCGGAAGAAGACCGGTTTGATAGGTTAGAAGTATAAGACGCGAGCCTTCGGGCGAGTTTTTAAGCTTTCTAATACTAATGGTTCGAGTAAATTTAAGATTTCTTTAAAACAAATTTTAGTTTGCTTATAACATTTAAAAGAGCTATTTCCTACTTTTTTTATTACTATTTTTTTTTTGATATTTAATTTTTAAGGTTAGACATCAATATGTTTAATTAGTAATAGAATATTTTTTTATGTGGCCTTAGCGATAACTAGATTTAATTTTTTTAAGTAAACTTTTTTTAAATATATATATTATAAATTAAAAGCTTTCTGATCCTTTTCCCATAAAATCAATCAGACCAAATTTAAACCTATTAGTATCTTTATTATAATCAATAATTATTACATTATTAGGTGCTTTGTCAATGTTTACTCTACTTAACTTACTTATGTTGTTAAGTTCTTCTTTAAGTTCAGCGTAAGCTATATTTATTTTGTTACGAAAAGAATTAGTATCAATACCTTTTAATTTTTTAACAAAAGACTCTTGAAATCTATTTGTGGTGCTACTACGATCTAAATATACCTTAAGATCACTAACACTAATTGATGGAATTATTCTTTCCATAATATAATAGTTATTTTTAATTTGTTTATAATCTACAATATCGGCAAGTAATACTTCTGAATGTTTTAATTTTAGATTGATTAATTTTTTTTTAAAGAAAGTTGCTGTTTTTTTTGTATTTTTTTTATAATCATAATATTCTGTATGGTTATTTATTTAAAAATTAAAAAAAAGATTTTCATTTAAGAAAATCTTTGTGATTTAACAAATAATGTTAGTGCATTTAAAATATATAATGTAATAACAAGCATGAATATTTCATTTACAATTATTGCTGCTATTGTATTATATGTGAAAATTAAAAAATAAATGTTATCAATTAGTAAATAAAATATAAAATATATTACAAATATTAATATTAAAAATCCAATTGTATGCCAAAACTTTTTTCTTAAAAATAATCTTGATTTTTTAATTGCTTCTTTAACATTCATATTAAAAAGCCCAAGATTAATATTTGCAATTGTAAATATTAGTATTAAATATATTATAAGTATTGCCAATAATATCATTAAAATAACTGTGATTACATTTATGTAAGAACTTAAAACCATAAATATTAACATAAAAACAATTGTTATAATAAATGCTAATATAGAAAATTTAAAACTTTTACAAAATCCTTTTATAAAAGATAATTTTCTTTTATTTTCAGTATTTGAAATAACTGTTGTTAAGTATGATAATAATAATAAAGTTCCAAACATTGCAAGTAATAGACCTAAAAAATTCCATCCTAGTGTGTGTATGATGTACTCAGGGTAGTTAATTAAAGATATATCTGTCATATCAATTTTTTCTGATATTGTACTTGTATAATTAAGTACAAAGAATGTGTATGCTGTAAATATTGCATAAACTATAAATGTGTATAATAACTCTATTTTTTTTTTGAAAATGTTAAATCCATTAAATATACTTTTAATCATATTTTAATCACCAAATCTATCTTTTAACAGCTAATGTTATTCTTTTTGAATAAACTAAATCTTGAATATAATAATCAACATCAAAACTATATGTACCTTCAAAAAAATCCTTTGAAGAATCATATCTCACATCACAAGTAACTATTCTTTTGTTTCCTTTAGCAACTTTTGGTATAATTACTTTAGAAGGATGAATATCCTTTGAATCTGGACAATAAATAATAAATGAGTTTTCAACACTTTTTATTTTAACTTCTAAGTTATCAAGATCGTTTTCAGTGTTGTTTTTAAGTGTAATTTCAAGTAATGTGTTTTCTTTTTCTGAAAGAATAAGTGGACTATCTTTAAATTTTAAATTAATATTATCTTTTTGTAAAAATTCAGACCAGTTAATCAAAGTTGTTAAATAACCTAAAACTGCAATAACTATAATTATACCAACAACTATCCATATAGTTTTATTTTTAAAAAAATCTAAATATCTATTTTCTTTATAAAGACTCATAATATCACTTTATAATATTTTATATATCATATATTATAAATATGTTTTGTTTTATATATTTATTGTATTATATTATTTATATATATAGAAAAAGAAGGTATTTTTATGGAAGATGAAATTAAATTTTTAAGTTTACCTGATGTTATTAAATATACAATTGTTTATTTAGACAAAAAAGACTATGAATCACTTCATATGATTGAAAATAGAGCTTTAGAACAAGCAATTACTGATTATAATAAGGATTTTTCAGAAGTTTGTGTAATGATTTATGGTTTAAGAAAATTAATATCTAAAAAACATATTTTTGAAACAGAAGAATGGACAGCTTATCAAAAAAGAATAATTGAAAATCTAAATTTATCTTTAACTAATTATAGAGATGAAGATTTAAGTAAATTTAATAATTTTATTAAAGATACTATGGCAATTATAAAAGATGCTGATCGAAAGTTAGGGCGTTATGTTAGTGTTGTTATTGAAGATGGAAGAATAAAACTTGCATCTACTGCTTATGCTTATGGACTTTCTGCTGCTCAAGCATCAGATCTATTATCTATTTCAAAAAAACAGTTAATGGCATATGTTGGTATTACTAAAATGCCTGATGAAGATAAACAATTTAAAAGTATAGGTGAAAGAGTTCATTTATTAGATGTTATGTCAGGGGTTAATGCAGGTGATAATAAATGAAAATTGTATTTGATTCTGGTGTAATTATTAGTTTTTCAGAAACTTGTTTTTTATCTTTGTTTAAGGATATAAAGGAAGTTATTGGTGAATTTATTATAACTAAAAATGTACATTTTGAGTGTGTAGGTAAAGTAAAGCATGTTATGAGATTTAAATTAAGTTCTGTTAAAATAGAAAAAGAAATAAATTCACATGTTTTTGATGTTTATAAAAGTGATAAACAGCTTGATGAAGCCACAAACAAAATAATGTATCTTACAAATAATATGTTTTTCGTAAGAGGAAAACCTCTTAAAATAATTCAAATTGGTGAAGCTGAATCTTTAGCTCTTTTAGGATTAACTGATGCGTCTTATTTAGCAGTTGATGAAAGAACCACAAGAATGTTAGTAGAGCAACCTCATTCATTAATTGAAATTTTTAAAAGGAAATATAAAACTAATAAAGTTAATTTTGATGAACAAAAATACATTAAATTTGTTGAACTGATAGGAAATGTAAATGCTATAAGATCAGTGGATCTTTTGTTTTTTGCATTTAAAAAAAATTTATTATCAAATGTGTTTAATGATAAAGAAAGTTTAAAAGGTGCACTTTATGCTATGAAGTTTAAAGGTTGTAGTGTTTCTTTTGAGGAAATTAATGAATTAATTGATAGTTTATGAAGATTGTTAAAAAAAACGAAACATATTTTTTAAATTTTGAAAATAATTCAGAAAAAAAAGAGCTTGATTTATTTGTAAATAAATTTTTGGATATAAAAAACAAATCAAACTCATCCTTTGTTCTTTCTTTAAAAGATATTAAATCAATTGATAAGAAAGTTATTGAAAAATCTCCAAATAAAGATCTTGTTAAAAATAAAATTGCAAAACTCTTAAATGATAAAAACTTAACTTTTCAAGATAAGGTTGAAGGTAATTTTGAAAAATTATTAAATAAAAACGATTTAGTTATTTTTAAAGAAATGATTGAGGATAAAGAAATTGAGTTATTTAAGCTTTCTTCTAAATATAAAAAAGGTGTTTATCAATTATCTTTACATAAATCTAATCTTTCAACTGAAGATTATAGTTTGTTTAAAAGTAATAAATATATTATTTTAAAAAAAACTGATGATGCTAGACGTTTTTCTAAGGAATTTAAAGAAATAATAAAATCAGGAGAGGTTATTGGTATTAAATCTTTTGATGGAAATTATTATGTTATTTATAAAACTATTTTTGATGAAATTAAACAAAAATTATATTTATTAAATTTAAATAGTGCTTTTTCAATTGATTTTTTAGAATCAAGATTAAGTTATTCAAAAGAACTGTTAAAATTTGTTATTGAAATTCTTAAAGATGAAGTGAAAATTATTGAAAAAAGAAAAGAAAGTTACGAGTTTATTTAAAAAAATAAAAGGGTTGTTAAATTATGGATGTTTTTACAATTATTTTGGTTGTTTTTGTAATTATTTTTTTTTTAGGTAATTTATTGTTATCCTATGTACTTGTTAAAAAAAAGAGTTCTTTTAATTATTCATCAAATGATGCTAAACTTGATATTTTAAATTCAAAAATTGATGTGTTAAATAAAAGAATTTCAATGCTTGAAGAAGAAAAAAGAAAATAATTATCTATTTTTTTATAATTTTGGCTCAGCCCGCCCATCTATCATCATATTTAAGTCAGCAGGTGTTCAATATCATCATTGCCTAATATATTAATGGTTGGATCTGTTTTAAAAGATACCCTTTTAATACTATCTTTATATAATACAATTATGAACCTATCTTTGATTGCAGAACAGTTTGTGAAAGATATTAATTCAAAAAATATTGTAGCTATAGCTTCTTTTGATAATGATCTTGAACTAATTACTAAAATTATAGATTTTTCAAAAAAAGAAAATAAAGAACCTTTTTTTGTACCAATAAATGTTAAACAATCAAAATTAATTCATTCGTTAAAGCAGAAAATAGTTTCTTTAAATGATAAAGAAATCGATGCTGCCATTGAAATTGCTAATCAAGTGGATTATTATAATAATTTTGTAAAACTTAAAACAAATTCTTTTATAAGAGATAAAATGATATCTCAATCAGCTTTAAAGTTGTTTGTTATAGTTGATTCTAAAAATTATGTTCCTGAAATAAATTCTGATGTTTGTGTTGAAATATCCACCTTTGCATGGCAGAGAACTATTATTCATCTTCAAAGTTTTGGTTTTGCTCAGGCAATTTATGATACAAAGTCTGAATTTATAAAAAGTGAAATAGGGCATTATCTAGTTAAAATTAAACTTGATAAAAACATAACTTTAGATGATTTTGAGTATTCCATTAGAAATATTCCTGGTGTTTTAGAGTCAGGGGTTTTTTTAGGTCTTGCTGATTCTATATATATTTATGATTCTGAAAAAGATTCACTTTCTGTTAGAAAAAGAGAAGATTAAGGATTAATTTGTTCTTTTTTTTTAAAATCAATATATATATAAATAAAATGTTTCATAATTATTAATATAGTAAAATCTTTTTTTCTATATAAATAAAAACAACATATATTTGCCTCGGTGGCTTAGTGGTTAAAGCGCCAGACTCATAATCTGGAGACCGCCAGTCCAAATCTGGCTCGAGGCACTTTTATTCTTTCTATTGAATCCTTTAAAGTATGGGTTTTAGAGCACGATTTCTGTAAACAGTATAAGAAAGATTTAATTAATAAAATACCTGTTATTTTCCAAAAACATACGTATACTTTTATTGAGTTGTCAGAGTACATACTAAAGAACATAAACAAGATAAAAGAAAGAAGATACACTGTTATTCTTGTATCCTTACTATTGAAATACTTGCAAGAAAAACATAATGTATCTGAAACAGCTATCTTACCTATAAGGAAACTACTTACTTTTTCTAGTCCTTCAAAGCAAGACATATATGTTCCTACTGATTCTGAAGTACAATCTACACTTTCCAAATTATCAGCTACAAACCAATTAATGTACTTAGTGTACTTAGTGTCGGGTATAAGGAAGGTAGAAGGAAATTATCTTTTAGAGAATATTCCTAATTTAAAATGTCAAAAGTTTGATGGGTTTGTTAAAATATCAATGAACTATTTAAGAAAGAATAAAAAATCTTACTTTGCTTACTTACCGTTAGATGTTTACAGTAAGTTGTTAGCAAACTACAAACAATTATCAGTAAGTTCATTAGAGAACGATATAAAAAAAAAGAAACTCATACCTATAAAATATTGTAGGAAGTGGTTCTATACTAAGTGCATTGAGTTAGGAATTCCAGAATCTATTGCTGATTATTATCAAGGAAGAATAGGTAATTCAGTAGGTAATAATCATTATTTAAGTAGACAAATGTTGGCGGATAAGAATTATGTTAAAATAGTTAGTTATTTTAATTGTTTTATACTTAAATAATATTTATTTAAATAAAAATTTAGATGTATTTATTATGAATATAGATGATTTAAAAGGATTATTATTGTATTTTGGTTTTTCAATAGGTTTAGGTGTTGGTATAGTTAAAAGTAGTTGGGGTTGGTTTTTTTTTATATTTTTAGGACCTGTAATTTTATTTTATATTATTGAAAAAGTGGTGAAAAATTATAATCAAAGTTTGTTAAAAATAAAAGAAGATAAAACTATAAATACTATTAAACGTGAACTTAAACAAATTAAGACTAAAATAACTAAATTTAAAAAATCTAAACATAATAACTTATTAAAAAAATTTGTAAAAAACTTAGATTATGAAATGTCTCAAGAACTAACTTGGTTAGCTTACAAAAATGCAATTTATAATGATGATTATGAATTTTTGAAATTTAGAGAATTAATAAATTCTAATAAAAAAATAACTTTTTTTGGATTTGAAGAGGCATATAATAAATATTATGAAATAGCATATGAATTCATATCATTAAAAGAAACCATAAAAGAAAATTATTCAGAACTAAATAAATTAGAAATAGAAAAATTATATATAGATGAAATAGAAAAATCAAATATTTTTGATTATAATCCAAAATATTTTGATAAATTAAAAGATTTATTAAAATTTAAAGGATTTAAATTTACAGAAGGAGAATTAGTTTATTTAATAATCTTAGAAAAAGGTGTATTTGCTAATACTAATTTTAATAAATATCTCTCTAAAAATGCAAATACTTTAGACGGATACATTTTAAATTTTATAAGTTATAATTATGAATATGATAATGTAGATATAGAAAAATTAATTTTATTTTTAAAGAAAAATAAAATTACAATAAAAAAGGAAGAATTAATAGAAAAAATTGAAAATATAAGAGAGAAACAAGAATTAAAAAATTTTGAAAATAAAATAAATGAATCTAATTTCATAAATATTTCAGATATAGATAAAATGTCAGGATATGATTTTGAATCTTTTTTAGTTAAATTATATAAAAAAATGGGTTATTCTGTTCAACAAACACCTTTATCTAATGATCAAGGCGGAGATTTAGTTGTTGAAAAATTAGGTGTTAGATATGTTGTTCAAGCAAAAAGATATAATACTTCTATTAGTAATTCTGCAGTTCAGCAAGTTGTTGCTTCAATAAAATACTATAATGCAGATAAAGGAATATTAATTACAAATTCAATATTTACAAAATCTTCGATTAATCTTGCAGATTCAAATAAAATTGAATTAATAGATAGAGATGAATTAAAATATTTGATTAGAAAATATTTTTAATATTTCTAAATTAATTTAGGGGAGAATTAGATATGGTATTTAATAAAAAAACCACTACGATTGTAAAAGTATATGGGTATGTTATATTAAGTATAATTGTAGTTGCAATGATTATTGGAATTATAAGTGTAGCTTCAGATTCATCTGAAAATAATATAAATAAAATTAAAAATATTGAACTAGATACAACTCAACCTAATACATTAAAAGAAATAAAAAACATATCTAACTTCACACTCAAAGATATAGAACAAAACTTATTTGATGGAAATTTGACTGCTATTCAAAGACAAGCTATTTATAAAAAACACATTGAAAATAAATATATTAAATTATATGGTGTCATTAATGGATTAGATATAGATTCTAAAAATAATTATTATGTTACTATTACTACATTTTACAAATCTGAATTTGCAAACTTAAATGATGATCTAAATACATTAAAAATATTAGATCCAAGAGTTAAAATTTATTTAAGTGATGAATTTGTGAAAAATAATAATTTGACAAAATACAATATAGGTAATGAAATAGAAGTTATTGGGTATTTACAATGGGATAATTGGATAGATTGTTGTGGCCAGTTTGAAAATAGTTTTATAACAAGTCCTTTAAAGTTTATTTTAACTAATGGTTATATTTTAAATATAAAATAAGAAACATTATTTTTTGGA
>CAZQEL010000011.1:0-28005 GCA_964591795.1 uncultured archaeon
ACTTTTGGATTTATGGTATTTTTAATATTATATAAATATCCTTTTTATCTTTTAAATTCTAAAAAAAGAAAGATTGATGATGAATTTAAAAAAACAATAAGACATTTAGCTGTTTTAAGAGATGATAATTTAACCATAACTGATGTTTTGAATGTTTTTAAAAACTTAGAAACTAATTTTTTTTTAAGTAAAGAAGCAAAAAAAATAATTTCTTTAACAGATTATAATCATAATTTAAGAGATACTTTTAAGTCTGTAATAAATGAAAGTTTTTCTGAAATAGAAAAGAACTTTTTTAGAAAATTAATAGATGTAATAGATAAGAAAGAAAATTTAGATCATGTTGTTTTAGAATTTTTAAATAATCTTGAACAGTCTAGAAGAGAAATTAGTGAACAAAAGAAAAGTAGAGTTAATTTATTATTTTTAGTGTCAATATTTTTATTTTTTATATTTTTAACCATTTTAATTATTTTGTTTGTTATTCTTTCAACAAGTATTTATTTAAAACAAGCATTATTGTTTTTTTCAATTATATTTTCAGTTATAGAATTTGTGCTTGTAATTATTTTATATAAATAAAAACCAATGAGTTATATTATGGATCCAGAAAAAAATTTTGTAAATAAACTTAATGTTAAATTACAATTATTTTTGTATAGCTATGAGTATCAAATATTAATTCTTGCGAGTATTTTTTCTGGTCTTTTAATTGTTTATATTGCAAATAATTATTTTATTTATACATCTTATTACTATTATTTATTAATTTTTGGAATAATTGTAAGTTGTCTTGGATTTGTTTTAGAAAATATAATTAAGCATTTTAAAAAGAAAGCAATTGAAACTTCTTTTAATTATTTTTTGCAAGATTTATCTAGAGAATATAAAATAACAAATAATATATCTTTAGCTTTAATAAATATAAATAAAGCTAACGCATATGGTTCAATTGATAGTGAAATAAAAAGAATAGCAAATAGAGTCTCTTGGGGAGATGATTTTGAAAATGCACTATTAAGTGTTAATGAAACTATTAAAAGTCCAATTATTGATCACACTTTAGTGCTATTACATACTTTTAAGGATAGCTCAATACCTCTTGATAAAGTAATTTTTAATATTTCTAAAGACTTAACTGTTTTTAAAGAAGAAACACAAAAGAAAAAATATTTTCTTAATCTTTATTATTTATCCATAGTATTGTTTTTTGTGTTTTTATTTGTAATACTTTTTGTTAATATTTTGTTAGGTACTAACTTTTTATGGTATGGAAATGAGCAACTTGTAACTAGAATTTTTTTTGATAATTTCCTATTATATATTTCAATCTTGCTTAGTATGTTTACAGCGTTTATAATGTATTCAATTAAGGAAGAAAATAATTTTAATTTCATAAAATATGTGTTTATATTTTTCATAATAACTCTTTTACTATTTCAAGTAGTTGTGCCAAAACCAGATGCTGAAAACGTTTTAATTGATACCTTAACGTATATGAATGCTAATAATTTGAATGATATTAGTATAGATAGTATTATTGCATTAAAGTCAATTAGTTCTAAGTATATTTTAGATAAAACTTACAGTGATACTTTGTATTTTGTGCCAATGGACGAGAAAGATTGCGGGCTTGTCTGTGCTGAATATGTTATTTTCATTCCTGATGCAGTTTTCTTAAATTTTGAAATTATGAAAAATGAAACTAATTTTGTAATTGCATATAAATTTATATAATTCAGCAAATTGATTTTTATGATTAAAGTAAATAATAAAATATTAATTAAAAATACAAAAGTATTAAGTTCTTTAAATCAAGGATTAGGGCTTATGTTTTATCCACGTAAAAAATTTAATTTTGGTTTAATTTTTGAAAGACCAACTGAGTCAATAGTCGGTTCTTCTATACATATGATATTTGTATTTTTCCCAATTAATGTACTTTTTTTAAATTCAAAAAAAGAAATTGTAGATATTAAATTAAATTTAAAACCATTTAGATTATATGTTCCTAAGAAAAGGGCAAAATACATTATCGAATTTCCTGTAGAAACAGATTTATCTAACATTAAATTAAAAGACAATATTTCTTGGTAGTTGTTTATATGTATTTTTTTTTAAAGCTTTTAATTTATATTAAAATTTTTATTTAAACCATATGTTTAAATTAGTTTTGTTGTTATCTATATCTATTTTTATATAATATAAAGTAAGATATATATGGTTTTAAATAAAAAAGCAATTTCAGCTATAATTTCTGTAGTTTTATTAATTCTTGTAACTTCTGTTTTAGTTGCTGGTTTTTTATCTTGGTCTAAAGCATCTACAAGAGATAAATTAGATATTTCAAAGGATCAATTACAATCTATTTCAAACAGTGAATGTATGAAATACAATCTTGTGATTGAATCTTGTAGTCTTGATTATGATACTGGAAAGGTAACTTTACTTTTAAGAAATCCAACTCCTGTTGATTTTAAGAATCTTACTTTAACCTTAAAAGGAAAATCTCAAGGAAGTAATGAAATTTTAAAAATTTTTGGAAAGTTTGATTCTAGTGTTGATGCTGGTGAAATTAAATATTTATCAACAGATAATAATTTTACATTTACTACAAATGATGTGAATGTATCTGAATCAAAAGTAATTGATCCATTTAACCTAAAATCATTTACTTTAACAACATCAACTTGTCCTAAAAAAGTTATAGATCTTAAAAGATGTGCTGTTAATCTTCCTGATTTTGAAACTTAAATTTTATCTCCATCTAATGCAGAAAATAAGAGAGTAAATACTTCAATTGATTTTAATTCTAGTTATGTATTTAATGATGGAACTGTTAGTTGTGAATGGTATCAAACAATAGATAGTGGTTCTCAAGTAAGAATGAATCCTTCTGATACAGATTGTAATACTAGTTATTCTTTTACAACTGTAGGAACTTATGATGTTTTACTTGTTGCAACAGACGATTTTAATACTTCTAATGATCAAATAACTCTTGATTTATGGGATGCTTTTTCAGGTGAAATTACAGAACCTGTTGATGGTACAAAATATAATATTAATAAAACTATTATTTTAAAGTCATTATTTGATAATAATATGTCTATTGTTTCATGTGATTGGAGTCACAAAGAATCAGGACTTTCAACATATACTTCTTTTAGTACTGATTGTAATACAACTTATTCATTTACAGATGTTAATAGTTTTACAATTAAATTAGATTCAAATGATATAGGTGACTCTTCTTTGTTATCTGAAACAATTGATTTAAATATTTTAGATGATTTAAATTCAACAATAACTCCTCTTTCAAGAAGTATATGGAATAATGATGAATCAATCTCTTTTACTGGTACATATGATAATAATATTTCAACTGTTACTTGTGAATGGGTTTCAAATTTAAGTGATGTTAATACTACAAGAGGAACTGATTGTTCATCTTTAAATTATACTTTTTCATCTACTGGAGTTTATACAGTTTTTTATAAAGTAACAGATTCAGGTACTAGTGATATTGCAATTTCAAGTGTTGATTTTAATGTTTATAATCCATTGACTGGAACCACATCTTCACCAGCATCAAGTTCAATATATAATTTAAGTGAATCTATAACTTTTACAGTTTCTCCAAATTATAATTTAGGTGTTGTAACCTATCAATGGCAATATAATAGAGATAGTTTAGGTTGGACTGATTTTGGTACAAATTCAGTATCAATAAGTATTGGTTTTGCAACTGCAGGAACTTATCAATTTAGAGTTTCTTTAACTGATGCTGATAGAGTTTCACCAATTAACCAAGTTTATTCAAATACTATTACTGGGGTTATTATTAGTGATCCATTATCTGTTAGTATTACTGCACCTACAACAGGAACTGCATATGATACTGACGCTAATATAAGTTTCACATCATCCGTTAGTAATGAAGTTTCAGGAGTATTATCATATAGTTGGGAATATAGTACTGATGAAAATAATTGGGTTGTTTTTGGAACAAGTATATCTAATCCATCCACTTCTTTTGCAACTTCAGGTACAAGATATATTAGAGTAACTGTTGAGGATGGTGCTACAAGAACTGCAACTAGTTCTTCAATTACAGTAAGTATTTTAGCTCCACCTTTAATTGATATAACTAGTTTTAGTAATTTAACAGGTTGGACAGTAGTAGGTGGAGCTGTTTCAGTTACTGGTGGGTATGTTTATAAAGATCCATGGTATGATCCAAATTCATTTGTGTTTCAAGGTTCAACAACTCAAGGTAATGTAGTTATTGAAGGTATAGTAAATGATGGTGGTAGTGGTGAAGGACAACAAATGGGTTACCTTTTTAATTATGGTAGTTCTTCAGCAACATATATATGTTATATAGATAATGATTATTATGATGATGGACTTTATTTATATTATAATACTACACAATTAGCATCAGAAGTAGTTGGTTGGGGTGGTGTTGATTCTAGTCAATATAATATTAAAATAGAAGCTTTTGGTGATTCTAAAAAATGTAAATATTGGAAAGTTGGTGATTCTGAGCCTGATACTTGGGGAATAAGTATAACTCATTCAACAAGGAATGTTGGACAATGGGGATTTTGGATTAAGGATGATGGTGATGGTAAAGTTCATTCAATAAAAGTTACAGATTATACTTAAATATTACTTAAAAATATTAATTAGACATAAAAAAGTTTTGGTTTATAAACTTTTTATTGTTTTTAGTTCATTTTTACAACCTCCAAGCATATAAAAATAGTTTCGTCAATAATATATACGGTAATCTATTACCGAATTTCACAAAAAAGGCAGAAAGAAGAAGGTAAGGGCACACTGTTATTCTAATGTGACAGATCCCTGTTCTTACTTTTCTTTATATTAAACGTAATCTTTTAATCGATTTTTACTAAAATTATATTTATATACTTTTCTATCTATATATTATATTACATTATTACAATTTCTTTGTTATCAAATTTATTAAAAACTAAGAAGTTTTCTAAAAATGAAAAATTTAAATTATAGGTGAATTTTATGGCTTTAAGACCAGGACGTTGTTACAATCCAAAATACGAGAAAAGAGCATATACAAGAGTTGCAAAAAGAGTACACAGTAAAAATTATGTTGGTGGTGTACCAGCTTCAAAAGTAAGACAATATCACATGGGTTTTGGTGATAGAGATTATACACACGTTGTGCATTATGTAACTCGTGAAAGAATACAAATTAGAGATAATGCTTTAGAAGCTGTAAGAACTACAGTTGTAAGAAACTTAACTAAAAAATTAACACAACAAAATTTTTATATGAAACTTAGAGTTTATCCTCAATTTTTCTTAAGAGAAAATAAACAAGCTCAAGGTGCTAAAGCCGACAGAATTCAACAAGGAATGAGTCAATGTCCTTTTGGAAAGGTTGTTGGTATTTGTGCAAGAGTAATTTCAAATCAAAAAATATATAGTGTTTTAGTAGATGAACCAAACGTTAAAATTGTTAAAGATATTTTTGAAAGATTAAATTCAAAACTTCCATGTAAAATGAAAGTTGTAGTTGAAGTAAACAAAGATAAATTAATTTCTGTTGGAACAACAAAGAAAAGAAGAAAACTTGCTGAAATAGCTGAAGAAGAAAAGAAAGCTGAAGAAGCAAAAGCAATTTTAGAAAAAGACGCTGAAGGAGCAAAAGCTCCAGCTGGTAAAGATGCAAAAGCATCACCTGCAGGAAAAGATGCAAAAACAGCACCTGCAAAAAAAGATGATAAAAAGAAGAAATAGTTTTTCTTCTTTTCTGATTTTTTTACATTCTTTAAAAAATTATTTGAAATATTATGTACTTATTTTTATTTGGAAGGGATTATAAACTATCAACTTTAGAGGTTTTGTCCTATTTTAAATCAAATAATATTTCTTATTCTTTAATTTCAACAACTACTTCTTATGCAATTTTTGATTTTAAAGGAATTAAGTTTAATTTTAAAAAAATTTTAAACGAGTTAGGTGGAATTACAAGAATATACAGAATATTTTATAAATCTGAAAAATTCAGTGCTGATTTTTTAAATAAATTTGATGTTAATTATCCTAAAAAATTTAATTATTCAATATCTTCTGTAAATATTACAGTTAACCAAATTCAATTTATAACAGAAACTTTTAAAGAACAATTTAAATTTGAAAAAACAAAAGCAGTTTATAAAAAACCAAAAAAACAACAGGATAAAAAAGAGAATACAATTGTTAATCCTCATAATTATTATTCTTATGGTTTAGATAAAGGTTTTGAGCTTTTTGTTGGAAAGCATTATGGTATTTATTATTATGGTATAGCAATTGAATGCTATGATCCAAAAGAATTAATTGCAAAGGACACATTAAGACCAATGCAAGAGAAATTACATTCAACTTCTTTTAGACTTACAAAAATAATGATTAATCTTTTAGGTTTAAAGAAAGGTAAAAAAATTTTAGATCCTTTTTGTGGTCTTGGTACTTTTTTAATTGAAGGATTATATCAGGGTTATCAAGTAATTGGTATTGATAAAGATAGAGATATGGTTGTTAAATCAAAAAAAAATCTTATTTGGGCTATTGGTAATTTTAAATTAAAAGATAATTTTACTGTTTTAAATGGGGATTCTTCAAAATTAAATTTTACAGTAGATGCTGTTGTTTTTGAACCCTATATGGGTCCTTTTATAAATAAGCTTCCAAATGCAGAAAGAGTAAATAATATTATAGGTACTTTAAAACCATTATACAGTAATTTATTTAAAAACCTATATAATAATTTAAAACCAAAAACAAAAGTTGTATTTATTCTACCTGAATTTAAAACATATGATGGAAAAGTATTTGGAGTTACAGAAGATGTATTTTTAAGAAATGGTTTTGGTTTTTATGATTTTAAAAAAATCAATGCTACAATTGATATTAAAAATCCTGTTTTTTATCAAACTCCAAACGATTCCAAAATTAACAGGTATATATACATTTTAGAACGTAAATAATTTATAAGGTGATTAATAAATGGAAAGAACATTAGTTATTTTTAAACCAGACTCATTAAACAGAGGTCTTGTAGGTGAACTTTTACATAGATTTGAAAGAAAAGGACTTAAACTTGTAGGTCTTAAAATGATTCACTTAAATGATGATTTAATAGGTCAACATTATTCTCAATTAAAAGATAAACCATTCTTTCCTCATTTGAAAAGATTTATGCAAAGTGCTCCTTCGGTTTTAGTTGTAATTGAAGGAATGAATGCAATTACTGTTGTTAGAAATCTTGTTGGAGTTACAAAAGGTTATGAAGCTCAAGCAGGAACCATTAGAGGAGATTATTCTTTAAGTGGTCAATGTAATGTTGTACATGCTTCAGATTCACAAGTAAGTTCTGATATCGAAATTGTAAGGTTTTTCAAAGACGAAGAATTATTTTCCTATGAAAAGATTGATTTAGATTTTTTGTATTCTGTTGATGAAATGTAATTTTTATTTATAAAGAATACTTTTATAAATATATTATATATACAATATTATAGTATTTAATACTTAAATTAAATTAAATAAAAGGGGGCAAAATTTATGTTTTCAAATATGTTATTTGCAGCAACAAATTTTGCAACAGATCCAGCTGCTATTGGTGGTTTAATGGGTTTAATTGCTGGAATGGTTGTAGTTGCAATAATTGTTGGTATTGCTTTATACATATATATGGCTTTAGCGTTACAAACAATTGGAAAAAAATTAAATTATAAAAATAACTGGCTTGCATGGATACCTATTGCAAACTATGCAATGATATTAGAACTTGGTGGTTTTCATTGGGCATTAGTATTTTTGCTTTTAATACCATTTTTAGGTTGGGCAGCAGTTGCTGTGTTACAATTCATTGCGCTTTGGAGAATTTTTGAAAAAAGAAATTATCCTGGATGGTTAATTTTAATACTTTTACTAAGTATTATTCCACTTTTAGGATTTTTAGCAATAATTGCATACCTTATAATTTTTGGTATGGTAGCTTGGAAAGATAGATAATTTTCTGTTTTTCTCTTTTTTTTATTTTTCTTTTTTTAATAAGTTTCTTTTTATTACTTTTGTCTTATTATATATATAATGGGTGATTTAATTTATGGTTTTTAATCTTTTTGAAAATGTTTATTTTTATTTGAGTGTTTTTTTAACATTTATTTTAGTATATGTTTATGTTGCTTACGCTTGGCATACTATTGCAAAAAAACATAAATATCGAAAATATTGGATCGCATGGATACCTTTAGTTCAGTTTTTTTTATTACCAATCTTAGCTAAGAAAAAATGGTATTATGGTTTTGTATTTATTTTACCTTTTATTTTTTTAATTTTACCAAACTTTAAGGGATATGGTTTAATATTATTTTTACTTAGAATTGTTTGTATTTATTTTATTGTATCTTGGAGTTGGTATATTTTTGAAAAGCAAAATTATCCTGGATTTTTAAGTTTAGTTGTAATTTTATTTATTATTCCTGTTCTTAATATATTTGCATTTATTGCTTATTTAATAATATTAGGGTTTATTGCTTTTAAAACTAAAATTAAGTGAGTTTTTTAAATATGTTAAAATTAGTAATTTTTGATTTTGATGGAGTTATTTTTAATTCTGTAAAATATTATCTTAAAACAAGAGCATTTTATTTTAAAAAATATGGTGTTAAGTTTACAAAAAAGGATAAAAAGGATAATCTTGCAACAACTACAAAAGATTTTGTAATGTATGTTAATAAAAAATACAATTTAAACGTTTCATATAAACAATACGTAAAAGGTAAAAAAGAAATATTTAATAGTTTTTTACCAAAAATAAAACCAAACTTAGGAATTATAAGACTTTTAAAAGAACTTAAGAAAAATAAAATTAAAATTGCTCTATCTTCTTCAAATAATAAAAAAATTGTTTTATTTTTATTAAATAAATACAAATTAACTGGTTATTTTGATTTAATTTTAGGTCTTGAAAATATAAAAAAGTATAAACCTAATCCTGAAGCATATCTTAAACCTTCAAAATTATTAAAAATAAATCCATTTAATTGTGTAGGTATAGAGGATGCTTTACAGGGAGTTATTTCTATTAATTCTGCAAATATGAAATCAGTTGGTGTGTTGTCTGAGTTTACTACTTTAAGTGATTTTAAAAAAATAAATACTGATTTAATTATTAAGTCAATGAATGATTTAAATTATAAAAAAATAGCTTTGTTATGTAAATGATTAAGTATGAGAAAAGTTAAAGAATATTATAATGTTTATAATTATCCTAAGATTAATTTTTATACTAAACAACAAGTTAAGAAACATCATAAGTTAATTACAAAAATATTAGCCTATGGAAATTTATCTGTTGAAGATCTTAAATCTAAAACTATTTTAGATGCTGGATGTGGAACTGGTGAAAAATCTATTTTTTTTGCAAAACATGGAGCTAAAGTTACAGCTATAGATTTATCTTCAGGGCAATTAAAGGTTTTAAAAGAAAAGATTAAAATTGAAAAATTAGATATTGTTGTTAAAAAAAAAGATATTGTAAATGATGATTTGTTAGATCTAGGCACTTTTGATGTAGTTGTATGCACTGGGGTTTTACATCATACAGAGGCACCTTATAAAGGTTTTTTGAATCTTTTAAAGCTTTTAAGGCCTGGTGGAGTAATAATAATAGCACTTTACCATAAATATGCACGAATAAGGTACAGACTAATAAGGCTTTTCCTTCATTTGTTTATTTCTAGGGATCCTAAGAAGCTTGAAATGGCTTTTAATAAATTAAAATTTCTTTATTTTTTAAAAAATGCACCTGCAAATTCAATTTATGATAGATATTTAGTACCTCATGAGTCCTATCATACTATTAGAGAAGTAAAAAAATGGTTTAAAAATAATAATGTAATTATAGGGTCTTTTTCTAAAGAGTTTAAAGGAATTGAAGAATTTAAGGTTTTTACAAAGAAAACTTTATTTTTTATATCTGGAATTAAAAAATAGTTATTAATTTTAAAAAAATAAAGGGGAAAAAAAGAAATTAAGCAATAATCATTGGTTTTGGTTCTTTTTTAACAGTTTCTTCAATAATTTTTTCTTTAAGCATGCTTTTATTACTAACAGTGTACCTAATATCTTTAATAATTTTAAATCTTACAATTACTTCACCATCAGCAATTCCTCTAAGTAAAGCTCCACTAACAATATGAATTGGGTCTCTTATAATAGAGATATTAACATCTCCAAAATAATCTGTTTTTATTTTATTAAATTCACCTGAAACTTGTTTTATTTTTAAAGCTTCACTATAAGTTTTTTGTCTTAAGTTTCCTGCTCTTGAAACTGCCATTCTTGAATCTCTTATTTTACCATCTGCTGATACAAGTATTGCTTTTTTGATGTTTTGTTCTTTGAAAGCGGTTTCAATACATGCAATCATTTCATCCCCGTCATCAAGGACTATAGTTAAATAATTATCATTTTTAATTTCGTTTTCAATTCCACTTTTTATCATTTTTCATCACAACCTTCATAAATATATAAATAGAATTAATATATATATAATATATAGAAAGATATTTAAATCATTTTAATACATTTTTAATGTTCTTTTTTTCAATAGTTCTTTTTATTAATTCTTCAATAATTCTTGTAGTTGATACAATCTTTATTTTATTTGATTTTGGGTGATTATGTGTTATCACATATATTTGTTTAATTATAGATTTTTCAATTAAAGGGATAGCTTTTTTATCTAAAATACCATGTGTTGCTATTACTGATATATTTTTTGCACCTTTTAAAGTAAGATAGTTTGAATATTTTGTAATGTTTTCTCCTGTTGCTATTGAGTCAGATACTATTAATATATCTTTACTATTAACGTTACCTGTAATATTAAATACAGTTTTATTGTTTATAATATCTTTAGTTGGAAAAATTGTTGTTGATTTAATTCTTTTTGCAATTTCTTTTGATGTTTCTTGCATTTCATAATCAATGGTTGTTATAATTAAATTTTCATTATTTAAAAAAATTTCATCTAATATTTTTGAAAAAATATTTATTAAAGGTACATTATAAAGAGGTAATTTTAAATAAAAACTAATTTTTGGAGAATATAATCCAAAAGTATATATTTTATCAATATTAGTTTCTTCTAAAAGCCTTGCAAACAAACTAAAATTAAGTTTATGTTCTGTTTTGTATTTTATTTTTGTATAAGGTAGATATGTTGTGATTAAATATATTTTTTCAGCACCTTCTTTTCTAATTGCATCTGCAATGAACAAGAGTTGCATTATTGATTCATTAACTGGTTGAGCAATATTATAAACTAAAAATACCTTTTTATTTACAACATAACTTTTTACATCAATACTAGTTTCTGAACCTTGGACGTGTCTTATGTTAATATCTCCTATTGTAAGATTTAGTTTATTTGCAATAGTAGTTATTTGTGCTTTTTCTTTATTTGAAGACAAGAGAATATATTCATCATCCATATTTTATATTAGGGTATAATAGGTTTTTTAAAAGTATTTCATTTATAAATTTCACCTTAAATCTTATACCTTTATTAATGTTTTCCTTCTTTATATTTATTGTAGATGTATCTTAAACCAAAATCAAAGATTTCAAAAGATGTTCATTTATTTCTAAATTGTCCTTACAATTTTAAATACAAAGATATTAAAGTAATATTTAACTGTGTTAATTGTAAAAATGCTCCTTGTATTTCAGCTTGTAAAAAAAATGCAATTTTTTATATTTCAGATGGAATCGTATCTATTGATAAGAATAAATGCGATGGTTGTGGGGATTGTGTTTTAGCGTGTCCTTACAATGCTATTGTTTTAAATAAAAAAAAAGCTTATAAATGTGATTTATGTGCTTTAAGTTCTTTTTCTATGTTTTGTTATAAAAACAATAAGAATCTTTTAGAGTTAATAGATGATTATTCTCAAGATGAAATTGATGTTATTTTAAATAGATACCTTGGTTATAAAATACTTTCATTTAAAGAAAATTTTCTAAGACAAATTTCTCTAAATATTATTGAAACAAAAGACAATATTAAAAATTATGTTGTGTATCATCCTGATTTATCACTTCAAGAAATTGAATTAATAAATTTTATTCTTGATTCATATAAGGATAAATCAGAATTTATTGGAAAACTATCTAAAGAAAAAATTAAAGCGGATATTGAAAATGAACTTATTGATTATTGTTATATAAACAATATTGAGTTAGAAGAAGATCAATTTAATTATATATTAGATGTTTCATTTAAAAATCTTCATGGGTATGGACCATTAAGTGATATCTTGAGTGATAATAATTTAGAAGAAATAGTGCTTCTTGGAGAAAACAAACCCTTGTTTGTTTATCATAAATATCATGGTTGGCTTGAAACTAATTTGTTATATACTTCTTTACAAATTATAAAAAATTTAATTAATAAGCTTTCCTGGCATTCTAACAAATATATAACTTTAAAAAATCCAATTTTGGATACTTATTTAAAAGATCATTCTAGATTGAATGCTTTGATTAATCCAATTACTGAAAGTGCATCAATAACTATTAGAAAATTTTCAGAAAAGCCATTTACTATAAAGGATTTAATAAAATTTAATACTATTTCAAAAGAAGCTTTAGTTTTTTTAAGTTTATGTTTTTTAACAGATTTAAATATTATTGTTGTTGGTAATACTGGTTCTGGTAAAACAACTACATTAAACACATTACTTTCTTTTGTGCCATTAAGTGAAAGAATTGTTGTTGTTGAAGAAGTACGGGAAATTAATATACCTCATAAACATAAAGTATTTACGTTAGTAAATCCTGAAATAGGAGTTACTTTAGAACATCTTGTTATTAATACTTTAAGAATGAGGCCTGACAGGGTTGTAATTGGAGAAATTAGAACTCGTGATGAATCAAAATATTTAATTGAATCCATGCTTTGTGGTCAAGCAAAAGGAACATATACAACTTTTCATTCTCAAACTGCTAATGAAGCTTTACTAAGATTTAAATCATATGGTGTTTTAGAAACAGATTTAGGGGTTGTTGATATAATTATCACACAAAGAAGATATAATAAATACACAAATAAAAAATCTATTGATTTAAGAAATATTACTGAAATTTGTGAAGTTATTTTCGATGATTCTTCTTTAAAATTAAATAAATTGTTTGAATTTGATGTTTTTAAAAACAAATTAATTAAAAAAAATGATCCGGTTAAAGTGTTAGATAAATTTAAAATTGCTTTCAATATAAATTCAAAAAAAGATTTAATTAATTTTTATAAAAAACAAGAAAAAGTTATTGATGGAATTTTAAATTCAATAAAATAGATTTGATAAATATGATTGATTTATATTTAATTAAAACCTATATATTTAATAAAAAAACCTGTACTCTTTTTTTAATAGTTTATTTTACAATAATGTTGATTTTTTTTTTGATTGACTCTGTGATTGTGCCTTTGTCCTATGCTTATTTATTTAATATTTTTATTATGGTTTTTATAGTTTATTTTTTTGTAGTTTTTTTTCTGTATAAAATAAAAACTCAAAATTATCAACGTAAAATTAATAAAGAAATTCCTTTCTTTTTAAATAATTTGGCTAATGATATTGATAAAAATATTTCATTGAAAATTGCTTTAGAAAATAGAATTGATGATTCATTAATTGGTTTTAAAATTAAACTAGTTATGCATAAGGTAAATACTTTAGGTTATTCACTTTCTGAATCCTTAATTTCAGTAGGTATTGAGAATACAAATTTAAAAAGAGTATTTTATCAAATTGAAGATATTATTTCAACAGGTTCTAAAAATAAAGCTGATGCTTTAAGAACATTATCATTAAGTATAACTGAAAAACAAAATTATTTATTAAAAGATTATTCCACAAAATTAAGTTTGTTATCTTTAATATATATTGTTGTATCTGCTATTGTGCCTGCTTTATTTTTAATGTTTCTTTTAGTTGGTAGTAATTTTCTAGAAATTTCTTTTTCACCAATAACTGTGATTTTTGTAATTGTAGTTTTATTTCCAATCATTGATATGTTTATATTTTTAGTTATGAAGGCTAATTTACCTTAAATTAAACGAGATTTTTAATTATGATAAATAAAATAAAATATTTTTTATTTAAAGATTATTTGTTTTCACTTAAAATAAAAAATTTAGATAATGGTTTAGTTGATGATATTTTAAGAATTTCAAGTGTTGTTAGATCTAATGATTTAAAAGTAATTTTAAGTAAACTTGCAGCATCAAATAATAAATTAATTTCAAGAGAGTTTACTCTAGTTTTAACTAAAATTAATAAAGGACATAATCCTAAATATATTTTTAAAAGTTTAAAAGACAAATATAATTCTGAATTATTGTCTAAATTTTTAGATCTTTTAGATTATTCAGTTTCAACTGGGACTGTAACTTCTAAAGACTATAAAAATATAGTTAATGATTTTTTGAGATCACGCGAAATTATTGATGAAAGAAATTCAATTCTTTTAATGCAAAAATATACCATTATTTTTGCAGGTGGGGTAATTGTTCCTGGTATTTTAGGGGTTGTAATTTCTTTGGTGAGAAGTTTAACTGGTATTGTTGATATATCAGTTGTTGGTTTGACTTCTAGTGCGTCTTTATTTTTAGTAAGTTATTATTGTTCCATTATATATATTATTGAATATGTTGTAATTTCAGCAGTATATTTAGCCCATTTAGATGATAATTCAAAAAAGTTTTTATTATATCTCTGTTTTTTACTTCCCACAAGTCTTTTAATCTTTTTTGTATCTATATATATAATTTGAAATCTATTTTATAGTATATATATATATTTTTGAGTTAAATTTATGTTTGAAGAATTGATATTTAATTATGTTGCACACTTTTCAAGTAATTTTGGATATTTTGTAATTCTTATTCTAATGATAATTGAAAGTTCATTTGTTCCATTTCCATCAGAATTTGTAATTATTCCTGCAGGTATAGCTGCATACATGGGTTCTTTAAATATTTTTTTAATTATTTTATTAGGTACTTTGGGTTCATTAATAGGTGCATCTATTAATTATTCAATTGGATATTATTTTGGACGTAAATATATTTTAAAAAATAAAAAGTTATTTTTCTTAAATATTAAACATTTAAAAAAAACAGAATATTTTTTTAAAAAGTATGGTAAACTTGCAACTTTTACTGGAAGATTGATTCCTGTTATTAAACAATATATTTCTTTACCAGCTGGTTTTTCTAGTATGAATTATTTTGATTTTATAGTGTATACTTTTTTAGGTTCTTTTTTATGGGTTACATTTTTAGCAATAATTGGTTATAAGTTAGGTCAAGAAATATCTAAAATAATTTTAAATTATTTTAATATTGTAGTTATAATATCTATATGTATATTTGTATTAGTTGTTGCTTTTATTTACTTTTTAAAGAAAATTAAATAATAGTTATAATTAATCATAATTTTTAAAAAAAGTAAGTCTTAGATATAAATATAAATGTTTTTGTTCATTAATTTATTTATATAAAATCTAATTTTATATAACAATATAAAATGCCCCAGTAGTCTATCGGTTAGGATGCGACCCTGTCAAGGTTGCGGGACGGGTCCGACTCCCGTCTGGGGCGCTTTTTATTTCTTTTTTTTATTTTATTATAATAATTGATCATTTTTTGCTTATTTTTCGTATTGTTTCGCTTTGTTTCCCTGAACCTATTTAAATACAAAAATTCATAGGTTTTGTATAACTTGAGGTTTTAACCAAACTTAAGCAAGTTATTTTTTGTTTAAAAAAATTAAAAGGTGAAAATAAAATGAATGAAAAAATTGAACTTTTAGGAATTGTTCTTTTAGCCTTTACTTTTGCAATCGGTGCTTTTTACATGATGCCAAAAGTAAATGCTCAAGATGTTCTCCTATTTGATGGAAACGGATCAAATGGTAATACTGTATCTAATGATCACCCATATGGTAATGATGATTTAATTAATTGTCCTGCTGTATGTGTTCCTATGTGGATTATACAAGGAAATGATTGTAAATTTATAGAATGTGGTAGTGGTTGTGGTGTTAATAATAAAAATTCTTTTGAAACAGAAGAAGAGTGTATTATATACATTAAAGAAAAACCAATTAATAATCATCCTATACTACAAAATCAAAAAATAAGATTATTAGTAAAGTTTACTCCAGTAGAAAATCAAGTTTCAGAAATGATTAAAGAATCAATGAAAGTTTCTGATGATTCAGTTGAAATTGATAATGAATTAGATGCTGTGAAATTTGAAATTCCAACTGTAACAATATATGATATTTCAAAAATACATATAAGTATTGTTTCAAATATACCTTTAAATAATGACGGTTATAATTTGTCATTAAATATGATTGAAATGCCTTTAGGTAATTCTGAAAGTGAGTTACATAATCTTTACTTAAAATTAGATAATGTTGTTGGTGTTTCAGCAGGTTATACAAATCAAGAACGTGAATCTATTCAAAATAAATCTAATAACTTTGTAAGTAATTCAGTAGATATTAGTGAAGATAATGTTGAAGTTTATACCTCTATTAACTCAAACGCAGTTAATTCTAATAAACCAACTACTGAAAATGGAGCTGTTATAAATTCAACTTCTCAAGGTTCAGTAACTGTTTCTGATGATGTTGATGCTGATGAATACAGAAGAAAATTATATAGATATAATTATACTATTTCTCTTAAAAATAATTTAAATAAAATTAAATATGTTTTTGGAAAAAATTATAATGAAAAATCATATAATTTAGAGATTAATTTAGTTAAAAATGGGTCTTCTAGAGTAATTGTTAATGATGAAACTGCACCTCTAAAACCAGATGTTTTACCTGAAGTTTTATCTTCTAGAAAATTTATTTTAAACTTTGGATCTTTAAATGAAATTCCAAATTCATTTAATGATTCAATGCAAGAAAGGGTAAGAATTTCAAATAACTCTGTTGCTGCATCAATTTCTAATGAAATTAATAATATTAGAAAGAATTCAGTAAGTGTTAAATCATTTACAGATTCTGAAATAGTTATTGATGATAGTACTGATGAAATGTATGTTGTTACTGAAAATAAAGTTAAAAAAGTAATATCTGTTAAAGAAATTTTATCTTCTAACAATATAAATTCTGAAAGTGTAATTGGAAACGTGGATTTAGTTTCAGTTGATGATAATCCAGAATATGCTTTCAAAATTAAAGAAAGAAGAAAAATACTTTGGATTATTCCTTTTGGATATAGAGAAAAATATATTTCATTAGATGCAACTGAACAAGTTCAAATAGATAGTGAAAATTAGTTTTTTCACTTTTTTTCTTTTTTTTTTATAAATAAAACTATTTAAATATTTTTGCTATCATAGGATAATATATGAATTTTAATAAATTTCTAATTTTTTTTATTATTATATTTATTTCATATAATATATCTGCTTTTAATGTTGAAAATATTAATACAAAAATAATTATTAGAGAAAATGGAACTTTACAAATATCAGATACAATTTTACTTACAAATGTGGAACCTTTAGAAAAAATAACTTTACTTATGGTTTCTGTTTATGATTTAATAATAGATAGTAATTTTAAAGATTTTAATTATAGTAATTCATTTAATTCTCTTACAATTAATATACCTGACTGTTGTATTTTGGATAATTCAGTATATTTAGATGTAATTTATTTAACTGATGTTTATTCTTTTAAAAAAGAAGCTGTTTGGAGTATATCTTATTTACCTATATTTGGAGATGTTACTAATAATTTTAATTTAGTTTTTCCAAAAAATACAAAATTAATTGATTTATCGGTAAATTTTAAGAATGTAAGTATTATTGATAATCAATTTGTAGTATCTTTAACTGATGTATCTAACTTTGACACTAATTATTCTATTAATTATAAACTATTAAATAATTCTAATACTAAGAAAAGTTTATTTAATTTTATTTATATATTGATAATTATTTTAATTATTAGTTTTATGGTATGTTATTTACTTAAGAAAAATAAATCTTTTGTTGTTATTAAAAAAAATAAAAATCTTCTTTTAGGTTTAAATGAAAATGAGCAAAAGATAATTAATTTACTTCTTTCTGAAAATAGACTTTCTCAGAAAAAAATTACTTTAAAATTATTTTTACCAAAAGGAACTATTTCTAGAAATATGAAAAAATTAGAACAAAAAGGATATATTGAAATTAAAAAATATGGTGTTACAAATAAGGTATTTTTAGGTAAAGTATTTTCTAAAAAATAAAAGAAATACCTTTAAATACTTTTATAGCTATTAATTATTTATAGCTAAAATTTAGTTATACTGTGCAGAGGTGGCAGAGTGGTCAAACGCGCTAGCCTGCTAAGCTAGAGTCTTACGACTACACGGGTTCGAATCCCGTTCTCTGCGCTTATTTTTTCTTTTTTTTAAAGTTAGTTTTAAAAAGAAATTTTTTATTTATGAAAAATATTTTAAGCAAATTAAAGCTTTTTTAAAAATTAAAAAATGCTATTTGTTTTAATTGATTTAAATAAAATTAAATAATTTTTTTAAATTGATTTTTTATTCTATTTTTAGGTTTTTACCTTATTAAAATATTCTATTTAAATATCTTTTCATATTATATATAATTAGTAAATTTATAATTTGAGGTGAAAATTAATGAGTTTTAAAAATCAATTAACAAAGTTAAAGGATAACTGGTTATTAATTGTTTTAGTAATAGTTGTTCTTTTTATTGTAAGTGGTTTATTTAATGGTTCAGGTACAAGTTATGCTAAGGATTCATTACAAAATATTTCCTACAATAAATCTATGGGTATGTTTGATTCTTATGCTGGAGAAAGTTTGTATTCTAGTGGGGGTAGTAATTTTGCACCAGATGTTGAAGATAGAATGATTGTTAAAAGTGCACGGTTATCTGTTGAAGTAAAATATAAAACTTTTAAAAATGCTGAAGATAAATTGCACAATATAGTTTCATCAACAGACTCTTATTTTTTAAACGAAAATTCAAATTCAAAAAAATTAGGTAATAAAAGTATTTATTCTGGAAGTTATTCAATTAAAGTTGAATCTGATAAACTTGATTCTGTAATGTCTCAATTAAAAGAAATTGGACTTGTTACATCTGCAAATCTTGGACAAAATGATATTACTGGAACCTATGAAAATAAAGAAATTAATTTACAACTTGAAAAAGATAGACTTTTAAAATATCAAGAAATATATGATAATTCTGCAGATATGAATGATAAATTAACTCTTACAGATAGAATGTTTAATCAAGAAAGAACAATTAAATATTTAGAAGATTCAATTAATAATATTGATCAAAGAGTTGAATATTCTACTATTAATTTAAGTATTTCTGAAAACTATAATTATTCAAACGTAGTGTTTGTAAAATTATCTGATCTTGTAAGATCTCTTGTAAATAGTATTAATATTTTGCTTAAAATTATTTTTGTATTACTTCCATTTGCAATTGTTGGTTACTTAGGTTATTTGTTGTTTAGAAAGAAAAAAAGTAATGTTTTTATAAAGAAGAATTAACTTCTTCTTTTTTTACTTCTTTTTAAAAACATATCTTTTCTTAATATATTTATAGAGCAGGGTTTCCCGAGTGGTCAAAGGGGATGGACTCAAAATCCATTGCTTAGTGCTTCGCAGGTTCGAATCCTGTACCCTGCATGTATATAATTTTTTAAATAATTTAAATATAATAATTTATTTTTATTAAATAAAAAGTGAATTATATTAATGTACTTTATATAAGTAAAAAATTTATAATTGTTTAAATTAAAGAAAAAGAAATATTTATTTAATTGTCTTTATTAAAATTATAATTTCCAGTTTTTTCAATTTTTATTGCTTTTCCGTTTATAAGGGCATCTGCAATTTTTTTTCTAGCTTCAAGAATTAATCTATGAAAAGTTGGTTGAGATATTTTCATTTTTTCTGCACAGATTTTTTGTTCTAAACCTAAGTTATCTTTTAATCTAATAGCTTCTAATTCAATTATACTTATAGATGATTCCTCAAGTTTATTTATGGGTATGCCTGCTGGTTTAAAATAAGTTATGTCTGGAATGTTTCCAATTTGTCTAAATCTTCTTGGTCTTGGCATATTTAATCTTTTTAATGTTTATAATTTTTTTTTATATTGTTTAGGTTATCTATTACTTCTTTAAGTATTGTGTATTTGTTGATTTTTAATTTAATATTTTAATTATTTGGTTTACTGAAAACCCTTGTTTGTTATGATTTATTATATTTTAAAAAAAATTAATGATTTTGTTTTTAAATCATATTTTGCAAAATAAGTATAATGATTACTTAATTTTGATTTTAAATTTTTGTTTTCTTTTAATGTAATTAATATATTTATATAAATATATTAAAAAGAAAGAAATAAAAGAGCTATTGTGTAGCTCTTCTTCTTAATCCTAATCCTTTATTGCTGTTTTCTGTATTTCTATTAGGATTACATTTTCCTTGACCTCTTCCAGTCATAGGTCCTTTACCTTCAGGACCAGTTTTATCTTGTCTTGGCATATTTTTCACCCCTTTTTATTTATGAATTTATATTCATATAGTAATATTACTTCGAAATGTTTTTAAATGTATTGAATTTATATTCAAAACAACTATTTGTGAAATATAGTTGATTTTATAAACTCTTTTTTGTTTATTATATTTAAATTAAAACAAAAGTTAATTAAATTAAGAAATGATAATAAATGAAACCAAAAAATATACCTTTTAAAAAACCTGTTTTAAAACAAATAGAAGAACTTTATAAATTTGATAAAAAAGAATCAGCTTTTTTTAAATCAGTAAAAAGTGATGTTATAGTAAAAAAAATGATTTATAGATCTTTTAAAACTGTTATTCATAATCCTAAAAAAACTAATAATGGTTTTGATATACACACTCATTATTATAAAACTCCTATTTTACCAAGTGTTATAGATATTTTTAAACCATATGGTTTAAAAAGAAAAAATAGTGATGTTATTGCTATTGTTTCTGATACAAAGGTTCAGGGCGCCATTGTTTTTAAAACTAATTATAAACTACTTGAAAAGAAAATTAATAATTTAAGAGAAAGTGATGGTTTATTTAAAAAACTTTATTCAAAGATGTTTAATAAAAAAAGTGATCCTAGTTTTTTAGATTTTAAAGCTTTAAAAAAATATGTGAAATCTAGATCTATTTTAGAATTTAAACAAGCTTTAAAAACAAGGAAAATTGAAAAATATCTTGAAACTTATAACACAAATAAAAAGCAACATGAACAACTAAATTCAATTTCAAATGCTATTATTTTAAACATTTATACAGAACTTGGTGTTAATATTAAGTTTATTGCAAACGAAGGATTTGTTTTTAAGAAAAATTTAATGTGTTTTAAGGAAAAATAACCTTTATTTTATTTTTTGTTTTAAATATATATATTTATAAACTTATTTAACTTATATCTATTCTATTTAAGGAGTATTTATTTATGATTAGAAAAATTAAATCAATAATTGAAGCAAGAAAACTAAAGGGTGTTAGTAATAAATCAGTGGGTAAAATAATTAAAAAACCAATTAAAAAAGGGAAAACTTTTACTTCCATATACTCTACAAAAAGTGCTGAAAAGTTGCATTCGGAAAATCCTAAATTAGCCAATGCTATTAGTAAAATATCTTCTCAATTAGGAAAATTAAACGGTAAACTTCCTTCTAAATTAATTATTGGTAATCTTAAATTAACTTTAATTAGTAAAAATAAAATTATGGCTCTTGGCGCTAAATCAACTTCAATTAAATATAGTTTAGAAGTTAATGGTAGAAGATATTTAATTAATTTAGAAAGTAATATGGTTACTGGTCTTAGAAATTATATTAAAAGTATAACTCAAGATAATGCTTTAAAAGAAACTTTAAAAGCAAATAATATTAATGTTGTTGAACCAATTTATAGAAAAGGAATTGCTTTTGTAGAAAATAGTAAAAAATCAAATCCAAATAGAGTAATTGAAGTTTATGATGTTTTTTTTAAATATAAAAATGTAGACAGAACTAATTTTAGTGATCATAAACTTAAATCTATTCAAAATGGTTTAAATAGAATTAATAATAATTTAATAAAGAAAAAAATACTTTCCACAAATGCTAAAATTGAACTTAAACACTTATTATTTTCACCAATTACAAAAAAATATTATATTCAGTTTTAATAAAAATAAAAAAAGAAAAAAAAATATTATTTAATTTCTTTTGTTTTAATTTCTTTGTTCATTGTTTCAATAAGATTAGATGTTTTCATTTCACCTAAGATTGTTTCATCTCTTGTTCTTACATTAATTGTGTTATTTTCTTGTTCTTTGTCTCCAACAACTAATATATAGTTAATTTTATCAATTTGTGCTGATCTTATTTTTTTATTCATAGTTTCAGATTTGTCGTTAATAGTTATTCTAAAGCCAGCTTTTTTAAATTCTGTTTTTAGTTTTTTAGAATATTCATTATGTCTGTCAGCAATTGGTAAAATTATTATTTGCATTGGTGAGATCCATAGTGGAAATTTACCTGTGAAATGCTCAACTAAAATACCCATGAATCTTTCAACTGAACCAAGAATTGTTCTATGAAGCATGATTGGTCTTTTTTTAGTGTTATCATCAGCTTCGTAAGTTAAGTTAAACTTTTCTGGCATTTGAAAGTCAAGTTGGATAGTTCCACATTGCCATTTCCTACCAATAGCATCAGTTAAATGAAAATCTATTTTAGGACCATAGAAAGCACCGTCACCAGGATTAATTTTAAAATCCTTTTTCATATCTTCTAAAACTTCTTGTAATTTTTTTTCAGCATATTCCCAAACCTTAGGATCACCCATAGCTTTTTCTGGTTTTGTTGAAAGTTCTATTGAGTAACTAAAGTTAAATGTTTTATATACAACATCCATAAAATCAATTAAATCTTTAATTTCTTCTTTTAATTGATCTTCAGTACAAAAAACATGGGCATCATCTTGAGTGAATGCACGTACTCTGAAAAGACCTGAAAGAACACCTGAAAGTTCATGTCTATGAACTAAACCAAATTCACCTGCTCTTATTGGAAGATCTCTATATGAATATTGATGTGCCTTGTAGATTAATATATTACCAGGACAGTTCATTGGTTTAACTGCGTAGTCTTGATTATCTATTTTTGTAAAATACATATTTTCTTTATAGTGATCCCAGTGACCTGATTGAAGCCATAAAGTTTTGTTTAAAATTATTGGAGTTTTATTTACTTCATAGTTTCTTTCTTCCATAATTTCTGAAACAAAAGAAACTAATTTATTCCAAATGTATGTTCCTTTATCATGGAAAAAAGGCATACCTGGTGCTTCTTCTTGAAACGAATAAAGATCAAGTTCACGACCAATTTTACGATGATCTCTTTTTGCAATTTCTTCAAGTCTTATTAAGTATTTTTTCATTTCTTCATTAGTTGTAAAAGAGATACCGTATATTCTCTTTAATTGTTTGTTTTTAGCGTCAGCTCTCCAATAAGCTCCTGATGTCTTAGTTACTTTAAATGATTTTATTTTTCCAGAGTGTTTTAAGTGTGGTCCTCTGCATAGATCTTTAAAGTCACCAAGTGAGTAGAATGTTAACTTTTCATTTTCTTTGTTAAATTCTTCAATCATTTCTAACTTATATGGATTATTTTTAAACATTTCTTTAGCTTCTTCATAAGTAAAATCATGTTTTATAAAAGGAAGTTTTTCTGAAATTATTTTTTTAGCTTCAATTTCAATTTTTTCAAAGTCTTCTTCTGTTATTGGATTTTTTAAATCTAAATCGTAATAAAAACCATTTTCGATAGCTGGACCGATAGTTAACTTTACATCTGGATATAATTTTTGTATAGCGTAAGCTAATATATGTGCTGAACTATGCCAAAGAACTTCCTTAATTTCAGCATCTTTTGAAGTTAATACTTTAAAATCACAATCATTCGTTATAGGAGTTGTTATATCTTTAATATCATTATTTATTTTTACAGCTAAAGCTACATTTAATAAACCTTCACCAATTTCTTCGCGTATTACGTTTTCTGCACTTTTTCCATATTCAACTTCTTTAATTGAACCATCTGGAAATGTTACTTTTATGTTCATTTTATTTCCAACTCCTTATGTTGTGATGTTTAGTTATATAATATAGTAAAGAAACTAATAAAAATAGTATACTTGTGTTGTATTTTAAATTATAAAAAAAAAGAAAAAAAGGGAAAAGATGTTTTATTTATAAAATATCTAAACCGTAGTTATCATCGTAAGATCTTCCACTTTTGCTACCACCGTAGCTTTGTGGTGAGTCTTTTCCTCTGAACATTTTACTACCCTTTATGAATGGTGATTTTACACCTGTAAAGATAGCAATAACTTCAATTTTGTTTTCAAAGGTTGGATCAATTCTTGCACCCCAGATAACTGCTGCATTAGAATCTGTTTGATCTGTTAACATTTCACCAACAGCGTTTGCTTCACCAAGTGTTAATTCAGTTCCACCTGTTATGTGTATTAAACATCCTGTTGCACCTGTTATGTCAACATCTAATAATGCATTCTTTAATGTGTCTTCAACAACTTCTTCAACTTTATTTACTGATTGTGATTCACCAACAGCAATAACTGATAATCCTTTTCCACCCATTACTGTTCTAATATCGGCGTAATCAAGATTAATTAATGAAGGTTGTGTAATTGTTTCTGTAATTCCTCTTACTGTTCTTGCAATTACTTCATCAGCAACTCTGAAAGCATCTTGCATTGGAAGGTTTGGAACTAATTCAACAAGTCTATTGTTATCAATTACAACAACAGTGTCACAAATATCCTTTAAAAGGTCAATACCTTCTTCAGCTTTGATTAAACGTGCTCTTTCAAGTGCGAATGGGTAAGTTATAATACACATTACAATTGCACCTTGTTGTTTAGCTATTTGAGCTACTACTGGAGCTGCACCTGTTCCTGTTCCACCACCCATACCGGCAGTAATAAAAAGCATATCAACACCATCTAGAATTTCTTCTAATGCTGCTTTTGAAACTTCAGCTGCTTTTGCACCTATTTCTGGGTAAGCACCTGCACCTAAACCATTTGTTACTGATTTTCCAATTAATAATTTTGTTATATCATCTGAAATAATACCTAAGTGTTGTCTATCTGTGTTAATTGCAACTAATTGTGCACCTGCAACACCCATAGCACTTATTCTATTTACTGAATTATTTCCTGCACCACCAATTCCCATAACCATAATCTTTGGAGCTGCAAATTCACTTTCTTTTAGATCCATAGTTTCAGCATTTGCTGATTTATGATCTACTGCATTTTCAACAATTGATCTCATTAGATACACCTCATTTATCAATAATATAAGCTTAATTTAAGCTTTTTTTTATAAAACAACCCATTAACACACTTTATATTAATATCTTGTGAAATAATACGTTATTTTTATATTATATATATTACCCAAAGTGTTTTTAAATATATCGTTGCTTTTATTATTTGTATAGGCTAACTGGGGGGTTTGTAGTCCTCTGTTACCGGAAATCTATATATGCCGGAGTGATTACTATTGGAAGGAAAATAAGCAAAAGAACTTTCTTTGTAAAATTGCTGATAGTTCGTCCAGTAAGAGCGAATGTCTTAGCTAACCCTGTGAGATCTGGAAGGAAGCAGCAGTATTCTAAGTGTTTGTTGCTTATTGGGGCGCGGACTTGAGATTTTATAAAGCTCTTTGTTTTTTTTAACTGTTTTTCGACTAATAGGTGCCTGTACATTTGATATTTTTCTATTTTTTTGTTATATTCTTATTTATTTTAGGTCATTATTGTATTTTTAACTAATTAAACTACATAAATTTAGTTAACTTTTAAGGTTTAATTGAAATAGAGTGTATTTTAGACTTTATATGGATTTTTATGTGTATTATTTAGGTTATAAATGTATTTTTAGTTATTTTTTATAATTTTTTATAGTTTTTGCTATATTTTCATATATATTGTATATATTTATACATATAGGTTATAATTTTAATTTTGTTAAAGTTTATTTATTGTTTAATAATTTATAAATTATTAATTAGCCTTATTTGTTGGACATTATAAATTATATTTTATTATGTTTAATATTTTTAAAGGAATTTTAATAAATAAACATGAATTTGTAGTTGATATTTTTGAAGAAGAAATAATATTAGATTTTAAATTTAAATATTTTATTAATTTGGTTATTGCAAAATTAGTTTTAAAAAAATAGAGTGCTAAAAACATTAAAATAATTATGATAAAAATTATTAATTTATTTATATATTCTCGTCTTTAGTATATTTATTTTTCGAAAATATATAATTTTATTATTATATCTTTAAAAACATTTATATCATTAGTTATATAGTGATTATAATATGTATGAAGATAGAATATTTAAGGAAATAAAAAAACTTAAACAAAAATTAACTGTTGAAAAAGATTCTCCATTAGCTATACAAATTCCAGAAGGACTTAAACAGTATACTACAAAACTTTTAGACGAATTTAAAGATTATAAACCAATTCTTTTTGTAGATCCTTGCTTTGGAGCATGCGATATTAAAGATCAGGAAGCAATTAATTTTGGTTGTAAATCACTTGTTCATTTTGGTCATACCTATATGAATAAACCAATTATTAATATTTATTTTGTTCCAATTAGTTATATTTTTTCACTTGATGAAAAAAGATTTATAATTTCTGAAATTAAAAAGCTTGATTTAAAAAAAATAAATCTTGTTACTACAATTAATTTTTTAGAAGAAATTTTGGATATTAAAAAAGAACTTCTAAATTTAGGTGTAGAAGTTGTTGATGCAAAAGAAACTATGCATGTAAGAGCACATATGGTTCTTGGTTGTGATTCTTCAACAATTACAGATTTAACTTGTCCAATAATCTATATTGGAGATGGTTTATTTCACCCTAATAATTTAGGTTTTGTTTTTAAAAAAACAGATGTTTTTATAATAAACCCAATTTTAAGAAAAACACAAAAGTTAGATCTTAATGATAAATTTTTAAGACAGAGATATGGTCTTGTATCAAAAGCCTTAATTTCAAAAACCTTTGGAATACTAGTAAGTACAAAGCACGGTCAATTTAGATTAAGATTTGCAAGAAATATTCAAGAAAGATTAGAAAAATTAGGTAAAACTACTTATATTTTAGCTTCTGATTATATTAAGGAAGAATATGTTCTAGGAATGAAGATTGATTGTTATGTTAATACTGCTTGTCCTAGGATAGGTTACGATGATTTTCAAAGTTTTAAAAAACCAATTATTACTCCTCAAGAAATATATTTACTTGAAGATATGACTAAAGAGTTTAAGGTTGATCAAATAAAGGAATTGGAAAATTTTTATTTAAAAGATTAGTTATTTTAAATATATAGTAAAAAAATAAAAAGTTAGAAAATTAAAAAAATCTTCTTTAATCGTGTTTACCTATTTCTTTATCTGTAAATAAATAATCTTTTAATTCTTTTGAAAAAGTAGGATCGTTTCTTCTTATCCATTCAATAAGCATTGCAGCGTGTTCTTTTTCTTCATCTCTGTTATGTTCTAATATTTTTTTAAGTTTTTCATCTTTAGTTGCATCTGCTCTTTGTTGATAAAGATCAACTGCTTCCATTTCTTCTCTTAATGAGTCAATCGCTCTTTTTAAGTCAAGAGTTTTTTCAGATACTTTAGATGTTTCTTCATATGTTGTCATATAATTTCTCTTTCAGATTATATTTATAATCTAGAGATTAAAAAAGAAAATAATAAACTTACATTACATATATTCTATTATGGCTTAA
>CAZQEL010000012.1:0-26491 GCA_964591795.1 uncultured archaeon
AGTTTTTTAAATTAATAATTACAGTTAATACTAAAAAAGAATAATTACTAATAATACCTGATTTTTCTAAAGATTTAATTCTTGTTCTAACAGCTGGTGGTGTTAAATTTATTTTATTACTTATAGTAACATAATTTAATTTAGAGTTATTAGATAATTCTTTTAAAATTAGTTTATCTTTAGAATCTACTTTATAATCAATAAACTTTGGATCTTTATTTATTAAAATAGAAGTTATTGGATATTTAAATCAAAATATACATATAACTCTTTTAGATAAAATAGCTTGGTTTATAGTAGATATTATTGCTTGGACAATTATTACTTATGTAAATCTTAGTTTTAATAACAACATATTTTTATTTATAATACTGATTGGTATTATTAGTTATCTTGCATATAAATATCCATAATGGAAAATTAAAATTGATTATAGTGAGGAATTTTAATCAAATATAGTGAAATTACTTAAAAATGGGTAATTTTGAATAATTTGACTAACAAATATTATTTATACACTAGGTATATAATGTCTGGTTAATATATAAGTAACATTTATATATGGGTGAAGTTGCTTATATATAAGTAAAGTATTTAAATACCTTTTGTTACTTATATATAAGTATGATTTTAAGAAATATTAAACAATTAAGAATAATTAGAGTACTTTTGGATAATCCTACGGGTATATTAACAAAATATAAAATTGCAAAAATTGTAAATTGTTCTATACCTAGAGTTATACAAGTAATTCAAAAACTAGAAAAGATGAATTTTGTTAAGGTTACAAAAGTAATAGATTTTAATAAATTAATTCAATATTATATAAAAATAGATAATTTAAAATCAGAAAAATATTATTACCATATAGCTAATCCATTAGATTTTTTTAAAAAAATAAAGTTAAATTATGCTTTTACAACATATGCAGCAGAAAACATAATAAATCATCATTTATTCCTTAATAAATTTGATGTATATATATCTAAAAAAGATTTTACTAAATGGAGACAACTATTAAAAGATAAAGCATTAATAGGAAAAGGTAACTTAACATTCATAACTCCAAAAGATGAAGATATATTAAAAGAATCTGTAAAAATAAAAGGATATAATGTTGTATCTACCCCACAATTATTAATTGATCTTAAAAAAGAGGGAGGAGTATGTATTGAAGCATATAACATATTATTAGATAAATATGTACAACAAAAAAGAAACTGATATAAGTTATAAATACTTAAAGTCAATTATATCTAAATTAAAAGAACCAATTATAATAATTGGTGGTTGGGCAATTTATTTATCAGTAAATAAAAATTATAAAAAAGAATTTGGTTTAGATTATATTGGTTCTAGAGATGTGGATTTAGGTTTTAATACAATAAAATCTTTTAAAGACACTTGTAATATTTTAGAAGAAAATGGCTTTGAATTTATTAGCTTTAGATATCTAAAAGAAATTAGTTATGAAACAGGTAAAAAACTTACAAAAGAAGAATTAAAAACAACACCAATTTACAATATATTTCCAATGTATATTGATTTGTTAATTTCTGAAATTAATTTAAAAGTAAAAAAAGAACTTGGATTTACTCCAATTGATGAACTATTAGTAAAGCTAATATTTAAAAATAAAAGTTACAGAACTGAATTAGTAGAATTTAATACAAAATTGTGGTTACCATCTCCATCTTTACTATTAACCACTAAAGTAAATTCAATTGCAAATAGAATTTTAGATCATAAAAGAATTAAAGATTATTGTGATATTATTGCTTTATGTTTATATTCTGGTGAAAATTTAGATGATTTAATTAGTTTTGTTAAAAAACACGCAATTAAAAAAAGAATATTAAAACTTAAAAATATTATAGATCAAAAAGAATTAAAACAAGTTTCAGATATACTAAGAATAAATGTAGATATAATAAATAGAATTATATTAAAAATAATTGAATAACAACACATAAATATAGCTAATACTTTTCTAATTAATTACTTAGTTAAATTTATTTTAGATATAATAGCTTGACCAATTATTACCTATGTAAATATTAGTTATGATTATTACATTATATTATTTATAATAACTATAGGTATTATTGGTTATTTTGCATATGTATATCCACAATGGAAAATTTTAATTAATTATTGTGAGGATATTTAACTTTACTGGCTAGGTATCCCTCCGAAAGTATTTTTAAATAAAAGCTATATAATATATATGAAAAAATATGAATTTAGAAAATATAATTAAACAATTAGAAAAAGAAGTTAAAGAATTATTTAGTAAGGATACAAGTGGGCATGATATTTATCATCTTAAAAGAACATTAAATGTAGCATTAACTATTCAAGAAAAAGAAGGTGGAGATAGATTAATTATAGGGATATCTGCATTTTTACATGATGTACATAGAATTATTCAAAAAGAAACAGGTAAGTTTTGTACACCAAAAGACTCTTTACCAAAAGTTAAAGATATATTAGATAAAGTAGAGCTTACAGATGAACAAAAAAGAAAAATATTACATTGTATTGAATTCCATGAAGAATATAATTTTTCTAAAGAAGGAAATAAAGTAACTGATATTGAAACACTTATTATTCAAGATGCAGATAATTTAGATGCAATAGGTGCCATAGGAATTGCAAGAGCTTTTAGTTTTGGGGGAACATATAAAATACCAATTTGGATTCCAGAAATGCCATTTAATAGAGAAGATTATTGTGAATCAGAGCCAGATCTATCTGAAATTCATCACTTTTATAGTAAATTACTAAAACTAAAAGATAATATGAATACAAAAACAGGAAAAAATTTAGCAGAAGAAAGACATAAATTTATGGAATTGTATTTAAAAGAATTCTTTGATGAGTGGAATGGTAAAAAATAAATATTAATTATTGGATACTTAAAGGTGGATAAATGAGTGATTATTTTAATAATTATTTAAAAGCAATAGATAACCCATTAGAAGATAGCAAAAAAGCATTTGATGATGAATTAAATTTATTTAAAAAATATGTATCAAAATTACCTATAAATAGTCAGATTATTGATATTGGTTGTGGAATTGCAAGACCATTAGATAAAATATGTAAAATATATTCTAATTATAACTTTATAGGTATAGACAATAATAAAAAGATGATTAAAGAGGCTAAAAACAGACTACATAAATTAGATAATGTAAATATAATCTTTAAAGATATTTTTAATAAAGATTTAGACAAAGATATGTTTAATTTAACTTATTCTACATATAATTTAATAGGGTCTATAAATAATTCTAAAAGAAATGACTTAATTAAAGAAAAATGTAGAATTACAAAGGATAATGGGTATATAATTACAATTACTTGGAAAACTGATAACTATACTACTGAATTTCTTAAAAAATATTACCCATATATTAATATAAACATAATAAAAAATAATAGTTTAAAAACTATTACTGATAAAGGAAAATTCGAAAGAGTTTCTGTTGAAGAAATTAAAAATCTATATACAAAAAATAATATAGATATTATTGAAATTAAAAATATTGGCAAGATTTGGATTGCTGTTGTTGGAAGAGTAAAAAAGCAGAATTTAAAGGTGTTAAAAACTGGCAAATAAACTTTAAAATAAATAAAACTGGTATTAGTTTAATAAATTATTTTAAATTAAAAATATATAGAAGGTAATAATATAAATATAAATAAAGAGGTAAAAAGAATATTATGTTATGGAAATTTAAATACTTGGGGTTGGGTACCTTCAAGTATGGGTAAATCAAGATTTGATATTAATCTACATTGGCCAGGTATTCTTCAAAGTAAGTTAGGAACTAACTATGAAGTTATTGAAGAAGGATTAGGTGGAAGGACAACAATGTTTGATGATCCTAGACCTGAATTTCCAGAAAGAAATGGGCTTAAAGTATTACCTATAATATTAGAAACACATTTACCTTTAGATTATGTGATTTTAATGCTAGGTACTACAGATACTAAGGAAATGATGGTTTTAAATGCTGAAAAAATAGCTGAAGGGCTTAGAAAATTAATTAAAACTGTTAAATAATTTAAAATTTTAGATAATACCATTAATCCTAAAATATTAGTTGTTGTGCCTCCTATTGTTGATGAAACTGCAAACTTTGCATCACAATTATTTAAAGGGGGAACAGAAAAAGCTAAAGCTTTAATTAAATTATACGAATTAATATCAAAAGAAGAAAATGTATTTTATCTTGATCCTACAGATCAAGTTGTTGTTGATAAAATAGAGGGTGTACATATTGATAGTAATAATCATAGTAAATTAGCTGAGCTTATATTTAATAAAATTAAGAATATTTAAATAAAAATAAAATTGAGAAAATAATGATTAAATTTGAATTAATAGTTTCAAAAAAAGAAGATATTGAAAATTGGTTGAAATTTATTAAAGAACCTGTTAGTTATGGTAATAATTGGTTAAAAGACTATCCAAAAGATTTTATTGATTTATTTATTAATAAAACAGATCCTCAAAAAAAAGAAATTATTGTTAATTATATAGATAAATATTATACTAAAAAATATTTAGATAAATTCTATAATTCTAGTAAAATATTTGATAAATATAATCAAAAAATTATCAATAGACTAGAAAAGATACATAATAGACAATTTCCAGTAGAAAAAGTGATTATTAAATATAATACTTTTATAGCATGTCCATATCAATATAGAAAAAATCAAAAGTGGTTTGGAATCTTTTTATCAAAAAGATACATAAATAAAGGTTTTATTGGAGTTGCAGTTCATGAACTCATGCATTTATTTTTTCATTATTATTTTTGGGATATTTGTAAAAGTAAAGGATTAAAATCTGATGAAATTCATTTTATTAAAGAATCTTTCACAGTAATTATAAATAAAGAATTTAAAGATATATTAGATTATAAAGATTATGGTTATTTAGAACATAAGACTTTAAGACAAATAATCTTAAAAGAGTGGAAGAAAGGAACTTCTTTTGAAGAAATATTAAAAAAAATATATTTAAAAAAGATTAAACATGTTAAAAGCAAATAAAATATTATATTTTGGGATATTAAGTCTACCCATATGGACTATTTTATATGCAACTAATAAATCCCCTTTTGATTATACATTAAGTATGATAGGAAATTGGTTTGATTATAGAATATATTTTATTATTTGGGGTATTGTTACAGGTATTTTGTTTACTTCGTTTTTAATATATTTATTTAAAAAAACTAATTTTAATAATAAAAAATCAAAAAAATATGCATATTTATCAGGAATTTTTCTTATTTTAACAGTTTTAACTCCATCCACTAATCAAGAACCTATTGATAAAGCATTAAGAATATTGCACTTAGATTTACATATTATGTGGGGTGCTTTATTTGCTTTTTTTCTTTTAACAACACTTTATATGTTTTATAAGTATTTAAAAACAATAAACAAAGAAATTTCAGTAAAATCAAGTAAATATCTGATATTTACTATATTTGGATCTCTTTTACTTTTAACTCTTTTTGGAATGACAGGTATTTTTCAAATTTTTTTCTTTATATCAATTATATTTTATATGATTATGTTAGATTATTATATTGAAAAAATATAACTTATTTATTATTTTCATAAAAATAAACTTATATATACTCTTGTATTAATAATATTCTTATGGTTAATAAATTTAGAGTATTACCAGAACTCTTAAAAAAAAGAAATATAAAAAGAAAAGATCGTTCTATTGATAGTAAGATAACTCCTAAAAGATTAAATAAACAACAATTATTAGAATTACAAACAATTAAAAGAGAAAAACAACAATTTCTAAAAGAAATAGGACTTATTGGTAAAACTAAAGATAATTACTTAGATTTAAATTAATTTAAAAAATATAAATTAAGATTAGAACAATTAAGTAAAAGATCTAGGATATTAGATAAACATTATAATGCAAAATTAAATAATTTATATAAAGATGGTATTATTCAATCATTTGCAATTGGTTATATTAAAAAAAATATTATTCCACATCTAAATAATAAAGCCTTAAAAAAAAGATTAGAAAAATTATTTTCTTCAGAAAAATTAAGTAGATTAGAAGCTTATATTTATCCTAAATGGGATTATAAGCACTCAAGATTTGTTCCAAATGAAGAAGTAATTAAAAGATTTCCTAATTTAGAAGCTCATTTTAAAAGTGGTGTTGGTAGTTGGAATAAATATTCTAATCCTGATTATGCATCAAGCTATGATATAAATAATAAAATGTTAAAAGTTATATTTAATAAATATCCATTCTTAAAAGAGTTAAAAAACATTCCAAAAGGAAAAAAACAACTAGAAGTAGAACAAAAAATAATACAACTAAGTAATGATTTAGAAAAAACAAACGAACATATGAAAAATCCTTTTGAAAAATATATTCGAAGAGAACAAGATGTATTAATCAGAGCTAATGATGCCATGTATAGGCATAATCCTATTATTTGGGATAATAAAGTAAATAAATTATTTAAAGAAAGATACGGTATCACTTTAACAGACATTTATAATAAATTTACTAAAGGATATACTGGGTCAAGACCCTTAGATATTACTAATTATGTACTTAAAAAAGTCTTAAATAAAAATACACTTATGGTTTTTCCACTTAGAGGAAGTCTTTTTAATTATTATTTAACCAGAGGTGTTATTGCTGAACTAAAAAGATTAGGTTTAGCTAAAAATGAATTAAATGCAGTAACTATAACTGCAGATACTTTTAAACATTGGAATTCATTTTATAATATGGAAGCTTATACTTATGGTACTAGTTATCATGATATTGCAGAAAGAGCGCCAGATATAATTAGTGAACAACTTACAAATATATTAAAAAAACATAAAAACACAGCTCAAATAAGTATTGTTGATTTTAAAAATACTGGATTTCAAAAAGATTATATTTATCATTATATTAAAAAACATTATAATAAAGAAAATAAAAATCATCCAGAACTTGATTTTTTATCAGTAAATGAAGAACAAAAATTTAATTTTTCCAATAAAGAAACAATTGACCCTACAGACTTAGTAAATAAAAGAGTTGATAAAGAAAGTGCTGGAGCAAAAGGGTACATTGGCACTATAAATAGCAAATCTACTCTAAGTAATATTACAAAAATGAAAGAAATGTTAGAAATTGCTGGAAGAATGCTTCTAAGATCAGAATTAAAGATAAGAGGCACAATTTAATTAAATACTTTTAATATAATTAGGTAAATATGATAAATATGAAACAATATATTTTTGGATATGGAAGTATTATAAATAAAGATAGTGTAAATAAAACAACTATTGAAAAAGAAAGAATAATTAAAACTATTACTGGATATAGACGAGAATGGAATATAAATATAAAATCTCATTTTCAAACTGCATTAGGAATAGTAAAAAACAAAGATTCTACTTGTAATGGTGTTTTAGTAGAAGTAGATGATATTACTGCAGTTGATAAAAGAGAAATAGGTTATACTAGAGAAAAAGTAGATGAGAATATATGGATATATGTTCCTGAACTTACAGGCTCTGCCACAAAAGAATATCCAATAATGCAATCATATATTGATGTGATTTTAGAAGGTTGTTTTAAAATATCAAAAGAATTTGCAAAAGAATTTATTGATACCACTGGTGGTTGGAATGAACATATTATTTATGATAGAGAAGATCCAAAATATCCTAGAGCACAAAAAGAATTGAAATACAAGTTAGAAATAGATAATTTACTTAGCAATCATCCTAAAACCAAAGACTTTTTTAAAAAGAAGTTTATTTAATTTATAATACTAAAGTAACTATTCTTAATTTCTTAATTTATAAGTTATTTAACATTGCGCATTTTATTATTTTTTATACGCTGGGATTGCGCAATTTAGCTTTATTTTTTAATACTTTTTTAGGTTATCTAGAAAGTCCTTTAATTATAAGGGTTTAAGGATTATTTTTATCTGCGCAATTTGTGTTTTTTTATTAATGATTATTGCGCATTTTAGTTTAATTTATAAATACGTCTATTCTATATATATTATTATGAGTATAGTTGATAATAAATTTTCAAAATCAGAAATAAATCGAGCAGGTAATATTTTATGCAATGACAAAAATTATTCCTCTGAAGAAATTAATAATGCTTTAGAAGTTGTAAGTTATTGGAAATCAATACATAATTATCCTTTAAATATTTTTAAAAATAGATTAAGTAGAATATCTAAAAAAATAGATGGAAATGCATTATCTGCTCAAAGATTAAAGAGAGTTTCATCTATAATTTCAAAATTACAAAGAAAATATTATAATAATTTACCTACAATGAAATTAACTCAAATGCAAGATATTGCAGGTTGTAGAGTTGTTTTATCTAATTTATCACAAGTAAGAGAGTTATATGAAAAATATTATCTTAAAGGAAATTTAAAGCACACTTTAGTAAATGAAAAAAATTATATTCAAAATCCAAAATTAGATGGATATAGAAGTATTCATTTAATTTATAAATATACAAGTGATAAAGGTAAAAAAGAATATAATGATTTACTTGTAGAAATACAAATTAGATCTAAAATACAGCACATTTGGGCAACTGCAGTAGAAACTGTTGATTTTTTTACAAAACAAGCTATAAAATCTAATCAAGGTAATAAAAATTGGATGTATTTTTTTAAACTTGTAAGTTCCGCATTTGCAATGATTGAAAAATCAACTTTAATTCCTGGTGTTTCTCAAAATGAGAAAGGTTTGTTTTTAGAAATTAAAAAAAAAGAGATAGAATTAGATGTTATAAAACAAATGACTCAATGGTTTAAATCTTTAAAATTTTTTGATAATTTTAAAAAGAATCAGAAAATGCATTTTTTTCTTTTAGAATTAGATATTATTACTGAAAAATTAAATATATCTGCATATACTAAAAATCAAGAAAAAGAGGCTATGTTGGCATACTCTAAGGCTGAAAAAAAGATTTATAATAAACAAGATTATGATGTTGTTTTAGTTAGTGCAGATAATGTTAAAAGTTTAAAAAAAGCGTATCCTAATTATTTTTTAGATACTAAAGAATTTTTAAAATTCTTAAATATAATTATAAAGAAATACTAAAAATACTAAATGCTATGATTCATAGAAATTATTTTATTCAAGGAAGAATATTAATAGAAATATATGAAGATGAAGTATTAATATTAAATCCAAGTAAGCTTCTTTTTAATTTTAAGGATTTTGGAAAACTTAGTGTTTTAAGAAACCTTATTTTAGCAGGGTGTTTACAGAGAACAGATCTTATTGAAAAAATAGGTTCCGGTATTAAACGAATAAAAAAACTTTCTCCAAGTGTTAGGTTTAATATAGATACTGATTGGTTTAGTGTTATATTTAAGAGAAAAACTTTTTCTATTAAATCTACTGTGAATGTCGGTGTAAAAGACACTGTAAGATTAAGTTTAAATCAAATAAAAATATTAACTTTAATTAAAGATAATGGTGGTATTACTATTGAAAAATTAAGTGATGATATTGATATAAATGTAAGAAATATTAAAAAAAATATATTGAAATTAAAATAATTTGGTTTATTAGAAAGAATTGGTTCAGATAAGGCTGGATATTGGAAAGTTATTGAAAAGTAAATTTAAAAATCGTTTAATAGCTTAAGGTAGATATTTAGTTTTATTTATAATAATAAAAGTTTACCATAATCTGTTAAATAAAGGAGAACACTTTTTTCTTCAATTAATCCTTTTTCTTTAAAATCTCTTATATTATTATAAATTGCTGTTCTTCCAAGATTAAATTTATCTGAATTAGCTAAATCTGGTAACGAAATTGCTTTTTTAGAAATTTCTTCTAGCAAGTCATAAGCTCTTTTTGATATTTCAAAAGAAAGCTTAGGAATAACTACCATTTGGTTTATTTCTTGTGTAAAATAAAGAATTTCTTTAATTTTATTACTTCTAGCATAACTTCCAAGCATTATACCAATAGACTTAGATTTTCTTCCAGCAGTAATGTCTACATATATTTCATTTTTTTCTTCATTATATATTTTATCTATATTTTGAATAACTTCTTTTGCAATTTCATATATTTCATATAGGTTTGTTTTAATTTCTTTAAATTCTATATGTTTAAAAGTATTTTTTAGTTTTTCTTTAGTTTGCTTTTGAGTATCATCTGGTTGTTTATCCATAACTAGATAAATAATATCAGGACCTATTCTTGTTATTGCTCCAACCATTGGAGTAAATGAATATGTATTTGTTAAAAGTATTTTTTTCATATGTTTTTCACTGTAATATATGTTGTCTAATATCTTTTTAAATGTATTTTTTATTAACTTCATTCACAATTAAGTGTATTTATATACCTTTTTTTAGATTACTTTAAAAATACTTCTGTGCTATTTATTATATATTAATACAGAATAAAGTGTACTGTACCCAGGAGTGAGATCTAAAATGAAATCAGAAGTTATAAAAAAAAATTTAAAAAACAATCTAAGATTTATACATATTAAAAATAAACAAAATGAGATTGTTATTAATTTATATGTTAAGGTAGGTTCTTTTGATGAAACTGAAGAAACTAGAGGAATTTCTCACTTTATAGAACATATGTTATGGCAAGGTACTGAAAATAATACTGGTTTACAAATAAGAACAAAAATAAAAGATCTAGATGGAAGTTATAATGCATATACTTCTCTTAAAAGAACTTGTTTTACTATACGTGGTCCTAGACGACACTATGAAAAACTTCTTAAAATTATTTTAGATGTTGTTTCAAAACCTCTTTTTGATGAAAAAGAACTAGAAAGAGAAAGACTTGTAATCTTAGATGAATATAAAAGAGGGCTTGATGATCCAAAAACTATTTTAGATAAAAAAATACACTCTTTTATTTTTAAAGATACAAATCTTTCATATCTTCCAATAGGGACCTATGAAAATATACAATCTTTTACAAAAGAAGACTTAGTTAGTTTTTACAAAAAACATTATTTTTCAAATAATATGATAATAAGTATTACTGGAAACTTAGAAAAACCAGAAGAATTAATTGAAAAACATTTTATTTTAGAAAAAAAATCAATTACTAAAAGAAAACTTAAAATACCAGCCTTTAAGGGTGTGCATCAATTCAATCTTAATGAAGGGGTTTTAGCAACACATTTTGGCTTAGTTTTTAAAACTGTAAATTATTTTGACAAAGACTTACCTGTCTTTGAAGTTATTGATTATTTATTAGATTATGGTAAAGAAATAAACTTACTTGAAAGTATAAGACAAAACTTAGGTTTATCATACAGTATATATACCGCTCAAGTCTCTTTTCAAGAAGCAGGTTATTTATCTATAAATACAACAGTTGAACCTAATAAAATTGATTTTTTAAAAGAATCTATATTTAAGGAAATAGATAAAATAAAAACAATATCTTCTAAAGAATTAAAGTTTATTAAAAGAAAAATTAAAAAAGGTTATAATTCTATTAAAAAATATCCAATCTTTTTAGAATCAATAACAATAGAAAATGAATTGTTTGGACGTGACAATTCTTATGAAAAAAGAATAGAATTAATTGAAAAAGTGACTAGTGAAGATCTAAAAAGAGTTTGTGAAGGTTATTTTAATGATTATTTAATAGGGGTTATACAACCTAAATAGTTATAAAAAGAGTTGTACATAATATAATAAGTAAGGTAATTGAAAATGAAACTTCCAATAAACCCTAAAAAGTTACTAGAATCAGACTTAATTGAAAAAGAAAGATTAGAACTTAAAAAAGGTTTTAACCCTGAATCAATTATACATAAAATCACTGCTTTTGCAAATGATTTTAATAATTGGGGTGGAGGATATATTTTAATTGGAGTTAATGATAATAAAGAAGTTGAAGGTATTAATAAATATGAAATAGATTCAATTTTAAAAAAAATAATTGAACTTTGTAATAAAATAAACCCCACTTATTTTCCTGTTATTGAACCTTTTGAATATAATAACAAACATATACTAATTCTTTATTGCCCTGGTGGGTCAGAAAGGCCCTATAAAGCACCAAAATCTTTAGTAAAACCTTATGATTATAAATTATATATAAGGCATGGTCCTTGCACAGTTATAGCTAATTATAAAGAAGAAACAGAATTAATTACTTTAAGTGTTATTCCTTTTGATGATAGAATTAATCATAAGGCAAGCATTGATGATTTAGATGATTCTTTAATAAATAAATACTTAAAAGAAACAAACTTAAATTTAAAAGAATTATCAAAAATAGATATTTGTAAAAGTTTAAACATAGTTGATGGGTCAAAAGAATATTTAAAACCAAAAAATATAGGTATATTAATGTTTTGTAAAACTCCATAAAAATTTATTCAAACCACTTTTATTGAAACTATTATTTTTTTTGATGAAATAGGAGATAAATTTGAAGAAAATAAATTTGCTGGAGATATAATTTCACAAATACAAAATTCTTTAGATTATATTAAAAATAAAGTAATTAGTGAAAGAGTTGAAAAAATAGATGGTATGGCTAAAAGTTTAAGATATTTTTCATATCCTTATCAAGCTATAAAAGAAGCTTTAGTTAATGCTGTTTATCATAAAAGTTATGAAGAGAACGTACCTGTTAAAATAAGAGTTGAACTTGATAGAATAGATATAGTTTCTTGTCCAGGGCCTCTTCCTCCATTAAATAAAGATAATATTAATAATGATGTTGTAATTTCTAGAAGATATAGAAACAGAAGAATTGGTGAATTTTTAAAAGAATATAATTTAACTGAAGGAAAAAATACTGGATTTAGAAAAATCCGAAATGCTCTTAAAAATAATGGTTCACCTAAACCTATATTTATAACAGATGAAGATAGGGTTCAGTTTATTACAAGAATAAAGATTCATCCTAAATTTAAACAAAATTTTAACTTAGTTCAAGTTACCCCGCAAGTTACCCCGCAAGCTAGAATTAAAATAATTTTAGAATTTTGTAAAATTGAAAGAAATAGAGACGAAATTCAAACTAAGGTAGATATCAAGGATAGAGAATATTTCAGATCTAAAATATTAAACCCATTAATAAAAGAAGACTTAATTTCTCAAACAATTCCAGAAAAACCAAACAGTCCAAATCAAAAATACTTAATTACAGAAAAAGGTGTTAATTTTTTAAAAAAAGTAAGTAATTAAAAGATATAGATGTTAAATATATCTAAATAAGCATAATATAATATGTGTGATTAAAGTTAATTGATCCAAAATAATATATTCAAAAATTAAAATCAAGAGATGAGTTTCTAAAATAAGGCTGGGTACAATTTGTACATACCCTTGAAGTTGAGACAAAAGGTGGAAATCAAAATATGAATTGTGCTAACACCAAGTCAATTTTTAGGTTATTTGGTTTATAATAAAAAATGAGTGTAATTAAAAATGAGTGAAAATATTGTTCAAAATCAAGCAATTAAAAAAATTACAGGACCTTGTATTATTTTAGCTGGTGCTGGAACTGGAAAAACAACCACAATACGTCAAAAAATTAAATATTTAATAGATAATAAGCACTATAAACCTGAAGAAATACTTTGTTTAACCTTTTCAAACGAAGCTACAAATAATTTAAAAGAAAAAATATTTGAAGATATTAAAAGCGCTTCTAATTCTTTAACAATAAAGACATTTCATTCTTTTTGTTCTGAAGTAATCAAAGAAAACTATTCTTTTTTTAATATTAATTTTGATTTTAAAATAATACAACCAGATGACTCTAAAGTACTAATACATAAATACTTTAATATTGAACCATATAATGCAAATAGATATGTTCATACTATTCAAAACTGTAAAGATTTTGGAATAGCTATTGAAGATATTACTAATTATATAAAAAACATCTTAGAACCAAAACTTCTTGTTAAAACAACAATTGATAATATTAAAGCCTTTTATCTTGAAAGAGAAAAAGAACTTAGAACTATTTACAAAGAAATTAAGCATGAAGACAAAGATATTAGAAAAAACTCAAAAGAATACAAAAAAGAACTAAAAAAATATATTGAAGATTATAAAAATTATATTAAATTTAATAAATTTGTTAAAACATGGAACGAATATGAACAATTAAAAAAAGAAAAGAACTATTTAGACTATGGTGACTTAAACAAACTAGTTTTAGAATACTTTAATGAAAATGGTGCTTCTAAATACACAGAACAATACAAATATGTGTTTGTTGATGAATTTCAAGATACAAACAAACTTCAATTTGATTTAATTAAACATATTGCAGAACATAGAAACATAACTGTTGTTGGAGATATGAATCAATCCATTTATGGATTTAGAGGAGCTTATAAAGAAAGCTTTGAAAAATTTGAAGAAAATTTTAAAGTTTCAAAAGAAACTGATGTTTTTTATTTAAATAAGTCATACAGGTCACCAAACACAGTTTTAAATATAGCCTATGAGTTAATAAAGAACAACTATGAAGAAAACAGCAAAGAATGTAAACTAATACAAAATGCAGATAACAGAGATGGAGAAAAAGTAAAAGTAGTCTCCTTTATTGATCAATATGAAGAAGCAAGATATATTTCTGATGAAGTTGAAAAAGAAATTGAAAATAAAATACCATTAGACCAAATTGCTATTCTAATAAGAACACATAAACAAGCAGAAATTATAAAACAAGCTCTTATTCTTAAAAAAATACCTTTTGTATACTCAGGAAAAACAAATATTCTAGAGTATGCTGAAATTAAAACTGTTGTTTCATACTTATCAATACTTAATAACTTAATTAACAGAACAGCTACTGGTGAACAAGCATGGTGGAATCTTTTTCATTATAATAATACCTTAGACCCAGTTGACTCACTTAATATAAGTCACTATTTAAAAGCACATAGAAAAGAAAATCTATCCATTGACACACTACTTTTAGAATCTTTAACTGAATTAACACCAAAGGGTCAGAAAATAGTTAATAGAGTAGTTGAAAAATTAACTATTTTAACCAAACTATCAAATAAACCACTTCCAGAACTTGTTTTAGACATATATGATATCACTGGTTTAAATAGAAATTTTACATATAAAAGAACAATTGAAAACACAGAACATTTACTTAATTTAAAACAATTTTATGAAATTACTAAAAATTATTATGAATTTCATGATAAATCTTTAATTTCATTTATTGATTATCTTGAAATGTTAGATAAACTTGATGTAAATATACAAGCAAATCAAGTATCAAACCTTAATGCTATAAAATTAATGACAATTCATGCTTGTAAAGGACTTCAGTTTGAAAAAGTAATACTAACTAACCTTGCTGAAAAAAGATTTCCACTAGATAGAACACATAATGATCCATTAATTCCAAAAGAATTAATTGAAGATCGTAGACTAGAAATTGAAAGATTTAAACTTGAAAATAAAGATCTTTCTTCAATAGATTTAGAAAAAGCAACAGCAGCAAGACTAAAAGAATACGAAAAAGAAATACTTCTACTTGACGAAAGACGTCTTTGTTATGTTGGATTTACAAGAGCAAGTAAATCATTAACATTAACTTTTGCAAAATCATATAGTTCTTCAGATAAAGCTTCTAAAAATTCAGTATTTTTAGATGAAATTAAATATTTAGAAAGCAAAGATGTAGAATATACTGAAAATCTTGAAGATATATCAACAGTAATGGCTCCAAACTCAAAAGCTGAACAATTTAAATCTCTTTTAAAAAATCAACTTGTTTCTTCATTAGATTCAGATGATTTAGAATCATTAATACAAAGACTTAGTAAATACTTTGCAGTTAGAGAAAAACAATCCTCTCTTCAAGAAATAATAAACAACGTTGTTCTTGATAAAGAAGAACTACAAAAAGACATTTTAAAATATCAAGAAAATATAAACTCAATTAAATTTAATAAAGCTGAATTTAAATTCAGCCCATCATCAATTATGACCTATTTAGAATGTCCTAAAAAATTTGAACTTTCAGTAATATATAATATGCCACAAATTGGTGCTTTTGATGAAATTGAAGAAGAAGATCTAGACTCATCAGGTTCTGCTCTTAACAAAGGTAGTTACCTTCACAAAATTTTAGAAATTTTTATAATAAATAAAAAAACCAACATAGAAGACATACAAACCATTGCAAAAGATCTTTTAAAAACAGAATTTTTAGCAAAAATCTATCAAAAAGACTATTTAGAAATAATAGAGCTTTGTAAAGTTTTTTTAGAAAGAAACCTTGAAAAAATATCCTCCTCTAAAAAACAAGAAACAGAGATTGATATCAACTTTGAGCTTGATGGTTATAGGATACACGGTAAAGTTGATAGAGTAGATTATTTAAAAGGCGATTTAGAAGGTTTTGTTGATATAATTGATTACAAGACAAACAAGAGTGCAATTCCTCTTGAAAAAAGAAAAGTTCAGCTTGGTCTTTACGCTCTAGGGTTAATGAACCAAGGGTACAAGATAAACAAGATTGTTTTAGACATGTTAAAGCTTGAGTCACCTGTGGAAATGATAATCGACAACGACAATCAAGACGAAGTCACCGCATCTTTAGGATGTAACAAACTATCAAACTTCACTATCACAGAGTTTAAGCAACATATCTTGGACACATGTAAAAATATAGAAAAAGATTACGAGCACGATTTCAAGGTTATCGAATCAAACAGTCCATGTAAGTTTTGTGGTTACAAGTTTTATTGCCCGAAGTGGAGAACTGAATAAGAAATAAAAAAAGAAGTTAAATTAAATTAAAATAGACTTAGAATCTAAATTGATGAAATTGTAAGAATAAATCAAAGGATAAGCAATTATGGTAGATAAAAAAAATAAAATTAGATTGTTTGAACAGACTAAAGTTAGAACTGTATGGGATGAAGAAAATCAAAAATGGTGGTTTTCTGTACTAGATATTGTTGGAATATTAACTGACCAGCCTAATTTTCAAAAGGCGCGTAATTATTGGAAATGGTTAAAAAATAAATTAAAATCAGAAGGAAATGAAACGGTTAGTAATACTAACCAGTTGAAAATGAAAGCAGAAGATGGCAAAATGCGTCTAACTGATGTGGCTTGTACTGAACAACTTTTAAGACTTATTCAATCAATTCCTTCAAAAAAAGCAGAACCATTCAAGATATGGCTTGCAAAAGTAGGTAATGAAAGAATTGACGAAACAATCGATCCAGAAATTTCAATTGATAGAGCAATTCAAAATTATTGTAGATTAGGTTATAGTGAAAATTGGATAAATCAAAGAATAAAATCTATTGAAATAAGAAAAGCTTTAACAGATGAATGGGATAAAAGTGAGGTTAAAAGAGGAAAAGAATATGCAGAATTAACTGATTTAATGAGTAAGACTTGGAGTGGAATGACTACACTTGAATATAAAAAATATAAAAATTTGAAAAAAAAGAATCTGCGAGATAATATGACAAACACAGAGCTTATTTTAAATATGCTCTCAGAAGTTGCAACAACAGATATTTCTATGGTTCGCAGTCCAATAGGTCTTCAAGAAAGTAAGAAAGTTGCTAAAGAAGGTGCAAAAACAGCAAAAGTTGCAAGAGAACAACTTGAAAAAAGTACAGGAAAGAGAGTAATAAGTAAGTCAAACGTTAAAAAATCTGATAAAAACATTTTAGATGATAGATCTAAAATTAATAAATTTGATAAATAAAGTTATTGATCATAAACAGTGTTTAAGCAACATATCTTGGACACATATAAACAAATAGAAAACGATTACGAGCACGATTTCAATCCAGTGGACTCAAAGGACAAATGTAAATTTTGCGGATACAAATTTTATTGTCCAAAATGGAGAGAATGAATATAAATATTAATATAAATATTTATATATTTATTGTTTTTTAAAATGTTGAAAATAGGATTTATAAAAAATAATAACTTTATAAAGACTACGTCAACATATATATGTATATGATGCAAAATAATCAATTAATTATGAGTATTTATAACCTATTAGATAACTTTGGACATTTCTTTATTCATAAAGATAGATTGTGTTTACTTTTGAATAAATTAGATGTAGATTATGATTTAGATAAAATAATTATAAAATTAAATAATTGAAGGTAATATAAATAATATATGTGGTGTTGTGATGATAAAAAATAAAAAAAATGATAAGATTGCTTTGATAGTTACTTTAACAATTATTGGTTTTTTAGTTATAATAGGTATAATCGCATTACAATCACCTAGTACTAGTTCATCAGAAACAATATATACAAAACAATTATCTAAAGAAAATATTAATGTAATTAATAATAAAAGTTTAGATAATAAATATTTAGAAAAGCTTGATAATGGATATATTGAAGTAAAGATACCTAAAAAAATATCTGATAAATTATATTTAGATAATAATCATGTAATAATAAACTATTCTTTTGATGGATATAATGATGAATTAATTGTGAATATAAATAATATTGATGCAAAATATTATTTTAATATAAAACAAATTACTTCTTTTGTTATAAAAGGTAATAATAATGATATACGTATTAAAAATTGTAATAACATAGAAAGTATAACTATTATGGGTGATTATGATATAGTAAATTTAGATGAAGATAGTTGTATTGAAAGATTATTTTGGAAAGATACATTATATATATCAGGAGATCATAGTGATGTGGTTGGTGGAGATGATTGGGATTAAGGTGTTTTTATTTTAAATAATAATGAAATATCAAATTCAGAAAAAATAGTTTGAAATTTAGTATATATAAATTATATTTATACAAAAAATATTTTTTTGGTGTGTAGATTGGTAAATAAATATATTTTTTATGTAAATAGAAAATAAAGGAAAAATAATATGACTAAAAAAAAAGAAAAAATGTCAAAATCAGAAAAAAATAGTAACATTGCTTTTATTTCATCTATAATTATTTGTATTTTTGCATATATATATTTAGTTAATCCTATTCTTAATGAATTTAATATTGGTATTGGTTGGAAGATTGGGTTTATTATTTTTGAATTTTTTGTTTGTTTAGGATTAATTTCTTTAATTCTTAATACTGGAGATGCTATGAAAAAAGGAGTAGATAATTAAAGATTTAATTTAGAAAAGGTTTAATACAGATAGAATACAATTAAATAAATTAAAATGGGAAAAATTCATGGTGAAATTAATATTGCAAAGGTTAAAAAAATATGAATAAAAAAGAAAGAATTAAAGAAATTAAATTGCTTAAAAAAGAAGGTTATTCGATTAAAAAAATAATTTCAGAAGGTTTTACTAAATATGAATTATTAAAAGCAGGATATTCTAAAAAAGATTTATATATAATTAATCAAAAAAAGACTAATTTAGGTATTTTAAGTATAATATTTGCATGTGGATCTTTATTTTTGTTACCTCCATTTTTAGGGTTGGCAGGAATAATATTAGGGATTATTGGGATTACAAAAAATGAAGGTGCCACAGCAATAATTGGATTAGTATTAAGTTTCATATTTCCTTTTATTGGAATGATATTAGGATTAATGGTTTGGGTTTATTTATAGGTACTTTTTACATATTTACTCTTCAATATGTTATTGAAAAGGTTAAAAATCATACTAAAATAGTTAGATATTTAAATGAATTATAGTTATAATTATAGTATAGTTATATTATATGAATAAAGTATATTGTAGTGAATGTGGAAAAAAAATATCTAAAAATGCAGTTATTTGTTTAAACTGTGGAGGAAAACAAAATCTTGATTCAGTAAAAACGAAAACTAATATTAAAATTAATCAAAGTTTAATAAAAATGGTTAAATTAGTAGAGTTTGGTATTGTTCTTGGTATTCTTTTTAATTTTTTTGCATATATTTATTCTTGGAAAGAAGATTATTATAAATTTTGGATTATGCTTGTAATTTATTTTCTTTTATCTATAACCTTCTCAAAATTAGGTAATTATAGTATCTATTTTGCACTTTTTTTAATGCTAATTATAATTACTGATTTTTTATCAAAAAAGGATTCTGAGTTTTATATTTGGAAAAAATAATAATTTTAATGTGAGTGTATATGGGATTAATTTATTGTAGAGAATGTGGAAAAAAAATATCAGATACTGCTGATGTTTGTGTTAAATGTGGAGCATCTGTAGACACAGGTAGTAAAATTACAGATAAAAGATTAATTATTGAAAAAAAAAGAAAATCAACCGCTATAATATTAGCTATATTTTTTGGTCCTATTGCTTGGACTTATACTTGGAAGTTTGATAAAGCTAAATTTTGGGCTGGTATAATTGTTGATTTGTTATTCTTTTGGACTATTTTTATTCCTATAGCTATTACTATTTGGGCAATTATAGATATGTCTATAAAAGATGATGATAAATTCGAAAATTATCATAAATATAAAGCAAGTTAAATTAAATTAAAAATTAAAAATTGGGTAAAGGTTTTTTAATGAAAAAAATAGTTAATTTTTTTATTATATTTTAATATATTATCTACAGATAAGAATATTTTTAAAAAAGGATAAATTATATATGAAATTATTTATAAATAGAAATGAAATTAATTCTATATTTGAATTATTAGGTACTAAGGAAAATAATATTACATATGCAACAGGCTGGTGTTTTTCTAATATTAAGCCATTTTTAGATATATTTCTTTCAGAAATTGAAAGTAAGAAAATAATTGATGAAATGGATATTAATTTACAAAAATTTGATGAAGATAAAGGTTATAAAGATATTGAATTAATTTCTAATAATTATCATTATATAATTGAAGCAAAAAAAGGATGGAATTTACCTTCTAAATTCCAGTTATTAAGATACACTTCACGTTTTAAAAAAGAAAAAAATAATAAGATAATTGTGTTAAGCGAATGTAAAAAAGAATATGCTAAAAAGATTTTAGCTAAATATAATTCTAAAATACCTATTGAATTTATATCATTTAATAAAATTTATGAACTGATAAAAAAAATAAGATGTGATTGTAATTATAAGCAAAGATATATTTTGGATGAATTATATAAATATTATAAAAAGGCGGTAAAAATGATTGATATAAATTCAAATAAAGTGTTTTGTGTTGTTATTTCAGACAAAAAATTAGTAAAAGATTTTACTTTTTTAGATGTTGTAAAAAAAGGTTATTATTTTTATCCATTAGTAACTAATTGGCCAAAAGATAAACCTCCTACATATATTGCTTTTAGATCTAAAGGTAAATTATTATCTATTCATTATGTTAAAGATTATGATGTTGTTGAAAAACCAGATAAATATATACCAGAATTAAAAGGCTGGAAAGGTTGGAGTAATAATTTACATTATATTTTAAAATTAGGTAAAGCATTTAAACCAAACCACGAAGTAAAAAATGGAAAAATATATGCTAGTCAACATTTATGGTGTATGTTAGATACGTTATTTACTTCCAAAACAATAAAAGAAGCAAGGGATATAACTCAAAAAAGATGCATAACTAAGTGAAATTATTTAAATATTTAATTATAGGAAAATAGGATATGCTAAAAACAAATAATTTAAATAATATTTTAAATTCAAAAAAATTAGTTGAAAGATCATTAACTATTGTGAAAAGAGAATATAGACCTTATGATCCTGGTAATTATCTTTATAATTTACTATTAAATAATAATAAAAATATATTTTCTGATAAATATCTTGAGTTAATTTATACCACACTTATTTCTTGGAATATGAATTCAAGAGGTGCAAAATTAAAAAATATAAATTCTTTTAAAAAATCTATCCTTAAAAACAGAAAAATAATATCTAATTTAAAAATATATACATTTAATGATTTAAATAAACACTCTAAAGAGATATTTATACAATTAGAAATATTATATAATAATTTAGAATTATGCATACAAAAATCAAAGATAGTCACTTTTTCTAAAACTATGCATTTTTTATTACCAAAATTATGTATCCCTATTGATAGAAAATATACTTTAAGATTTTTTTACAATAGTACAAATATAAATTATAACACACAATTTAAGAGATATAAACAAATAAACAAATACTTTTTAGAAATATATAATCAACACAATTTAAAACAATATTTAGATATAGGTAAAATTATATGGAATACAACTATTCCAAAGATATTAGATAATATAGTAATAGGATATATGATATTAATAGATAAAGAGGAAAAATATGAAAACAAAAGATTTTAATAATTTAAAAATACTTTTAGAAAAAATTAAAAATATTACTTGGATAGAAAGGGTAATTTATTGGAGACCTATTAGATCTTTAAGTTATGATGCTTATGATGAATTTAAATCATTAGATAATATTATTGAAGATAATAAAGAAAAATTACAAAAATATGAACAAGATAACAAATTATTAAATAAAGATATAGAAAATTATAAAGAAAAAATAAATGATTCTAAATCAGATATAAAAATAAAAGATAACACTGTATACAATCTTAATAAAGAAATAAGTGAAAAAGACAAAATAATAGCAAAATCAGAAAAAGAATATGAAACACACAGACAAACACATCAAAAATCAATAGATGGTTTTGATAGTAGAAGAAAACAACTAGAAGATGAAAGATTAGAAGAACAAAAACAAATATTTGAAAAAATGAAAGAAACTTGGCAAAACCATGAAAAAGAGGTAGAAAGAGTAATAAAAGATATATGTAAAAGAAACCAAATATCTTATCTTTCAAAAGAAAAAATAGAAATTAAAGGAAAACCAGATAATACTATTAAAATTATAGATGAATATGTAATATTTGATGCAAAATCACCAGCAAATGATAATTTAGATAATTTTCCAAAATATTTAGTTGATCAAACTAAAAGAATAGAAAAATACATAAAAGAAAAAAATGTTAAAAAAATAATATATTTAGTAATACCATTAAACACAGTATCTATATTAAAACAATTTGTATATGAAGTTAATAACTATAAGGTATTTATAGTAACAATAGATTCTTTAGAATCTATAATACTATCTTTAAAAGAAGTAGAAAAGTATCATTTTGTAGATAAACTAAGTCCAGAAGATAGAAATCAAATATGTGATATTATAGGAAGATATGCAAATACTACAAAAAGAAAGATAGAGATAGATAATATAGTAAATCATGAGTTTTTGAAGATTGCAGACAGTTGCAATGATTTAAATCCAAATATTAAGAAATCAGCAGTAGAGTATGAGAAAGCATATGCTTTAAATCCACCAATGGCAAAGAAAGGTAAGTTATTAGACCTTGATAAGTTAGATGAGGATATTAAGGTTATTGATCATAAGAGGGTACTTAAACAGAAAAAGTTGTTAGGGAAAAAGAAATAAGGAGTGATAAAATGGATTGGATAGAAGTATCATCAAAACGAGTTAGTGAAGTAGCATTTGATGTTGTTGAAAAAAAAGTTTTTGTTAAATTTAAAAGCGATGGTGTAATTTATATTTATAATGGAGTATCTGAAGATATATTTAAACAATTTATTACAGCCGTATCTATTGGTAGTGCAATACCTTTGTTAGGTAATAATTATCATAAATTAACTTGAATATAAAATGAATTAATATATTATGAATATTAATGTATGTGGTATCTAAATAAATTTATATTATACATATAATTAAAAATTATAGTTGTAAAAAAATAAAATAAAAATAATTGATGAAAATGGAACTTAATATTAATTTAGAAAATTGTTATGGTATAAAAAAATTAGATATGAAATTTAATTTTAATGTCAATAATACTTTTGCAATATATGCTCCGAATGGTAGTATGAAAACATCATTTGCAAAAACATTTTTAGATTTAAGTGATAATTATAAAAAATCAGAAGATTTAATAAATCCTGAAAGAAATACTTTAAGAATAATTAAAGATGAAAATGATAAAGATTTAGATTGTAATTCTATTTTTGTTATAAAATCATATGATGAAGATTATGCTTCAAAAAAAGTATCAACATTATTAGCAAATCCAAAATTAAGAAAAAAATATGAATTAATTGTGTTTGATATTACAAAATTAAAACAAAGGTTTTTAAAAGAGTTAAAAGATATATCAAAATCAAGAAAAAATATAGAAGATGAATTGTATAAAGTTTTTAATGAAAATGAATTTGTTGGTGTTTTCAAAAAGATTAAAAGTTTAATATGTGATGTAGATTATAATTTTTCAAATTTAAATTATGATTTATTTTTTAATGATAAAGCATTTGATTTTTTAAAAACAAGTGGGTTTAAATTAAAGCTTAAAGAATATATTGAGATTTATGATTCTTTATTAAAAAATTCTAGATTCTTAAAAAATGGATTTAATCATTATAAAGCAAATAAAATAAGTAAAGAATTGAGTAAGGATAGTTTTTTTAATGCAAAACATTCTTTAAATTTATTTGATGCAAAAACTAATAAAAATATTGAAGTAAAAAGTATAATAAACTTTGATGATATCATTGAGAAAGAAAAAAATTTAATTTTAAGTAGTAATGAATTAAAATTAAAATTTAAAAGTATTGATTCTAAAATAAAAAATCAAGAATTAGAAGAATTACGTGAATTTTTAAAAGAAAATAAAGAAATTATAATTGAATTGAATGATTTAGTTAATTTTGCTCAAAAAATATGGGTGTCTTATATTATTAATAATAATAAAGAGTTATTTGAAGAATTATTTATTAAAGCTGAGAAAGATATTAAAAACATTTTAATTGAGGTTAAAAAAGAACAAAAAGATTGGAAAGAAGTAATTTCTGAATTTAATAAAAGATTTTTTGTGCCTTTTAAAATTAAAATAAAGAATATTGAAGATATTGTACTAAAAGGTGAAACTATACCATTTTTTGAATATGAATTTAAAGATAAAGATAATAATACTAATACATCTAAATCTGAACTTATGACTGTATTAAGTAGTGGTGAAAAGAAAGCTTTATATTTATTAAATATTATTTTTGAAGTAAAAGCAAGAGATAAATTAAGTCAAAAAACAATATTTATTATAGATGATATTGCTGATTCTTTTGATTATAAAAATAAATATGCAATTATTCAATATTTAAAAGAAATTGCTGAAAATAGTCACTTTTATCAAATAATTTTAACACATAATTTTGATTTTTTTAGAACAATTCAAAGTAGATTTGTAAGTTATAAAAATTGTTTAATTGCTTCAAAAGATAATTCTAAAATTAAATTAATATCTAGTAAATATATAAAAAACCCTTTTATAAATGATTGGAAGCTTCATAAATTTAAAGAAGATTCTAAGTTTATTGCATCGATTCCATTTGTAAGAAATTTAGTTGAATATTGTGGTAATATAAATTATTATGATGTATTAACATCTTGTTTACATATTAAAGAAAATACAAACAAATTAAATGTAGGTAAAATTAGAACTATTTTTGAAAATGTTTTAAATTTAACTTTTTCTTTAGATAATGAAGATAAATTAATAAAAAATTTAGTTTTTGAAGTTTGCAATGATATTTTAAGTGAAAATATCACAGTTAGTGATTTAGATAAAAAGATCACATTATCTATTGGAATTCGTTTACAAGCAGAATTATATTTAATTAATAAAATAAAACTATTTGAAAATATAGCAAAACTATATGAAATTTGTAAAGAAAAAAATAAATCTCAAACATATTTTTTATATAGTAAATTTTGTGAATATTTCCCTAATAATTATAACACAAAATCAATTTTAGATAAAGTAAATTTAATAATACCTGAAAATATACATGTGAATTCATTTATGTATGAACCAATACTTGATATGGGTTGTAATTCTTTAAAGCAATTATATAAAGATGTGTTTGAATTAAATAAAGAACAAATTAAATTATAAATGTTTATTTATTAATTTATAGAAAATTATGATGTTTTATAAGTTTAAACGAAAATGATAATAAAAGGTTTTTTAATTTAAATAATATATAATATATGTGATTAAATATGGACTCAACAGATACAAGATTCATTATTAATGAAAAAGATAGAACTCTTTATGATAGATTTAATGTTTTAATTAAAAATGTATCTATTTTTGACTGTTTAGTAGGTTATTTTTACTCAAGTGGATTTTATTTGATGTCAGATGCTTTAAAAGATACAAATAAAATAAGAATATTAATTGGTCTTGGAACTGATACTAATACTTTAAATCAAATTAATAAATCAAAATTAGAGCATTTTATCCCATCTTCTAAAGATATAAATACAAATATTGAAAAAAATATTGAAAATGAATTTGAAAATTCAAAAGATATTAAAGAATTAGAATTAGGGGTTAATTTATTTCTAGATTGGTTAAAATCTAAAAAATTAGAAATTAAAGCTTATCCTGAGCAAAATTTACATTCTAAGTTAT
>CAZQEL010000013.1:0-26321 GCA_964591795.1 uncultured archaeon
ACCTACGACCTATCGGTTAACAGCCGATTGCTCTAACCACTAAGCTACTGAGGCAAAAAATAAAATAGTTTGATTTTAAAAAAAAACCAAACCAATTAAACCAACTAAGGTTTATACCTCATCATTGTTCTAGGGAAAGGAATAGCGTCTTTAATTGTGTCAGCTTTTATGATATAAGAAATTAATCTTTCAACACCCATTCCAAAACCAGAATGTGGAACTGAACCATACTTTCTTGTGTCTAAGTAAAATTCATATTGACTAATATCTTCACCATCTTTTTCAAGTCTATCAATTATTTTACTAATATCATCTTCTCTTTCACTAGCACCAATAATTTCACCATATCCTTCTGGACCAATACAATCAAAACCTAAAACAACTCTAGGATCTTTAGGATCTTCTTTCATATAGAAAGCTTTTACTTCCTTAGGATATCTTGTAACAATTATAAAAGTATCATAAAGTTTTGAAAGCATATCTTCTTCGATTGTTCTTAAGTCCTTACCCCATTCAACCTCAATATCACATTTATCTTTTAAAATTTTTAAAGCATCATCATATGTCATTTTAACAAATGGTTTTGAAACTGCTGTTTCTAAAACTGAAATATCTCTTTTTAATGTAGTTAAATCATCTTTATGGTATTTCAAGACATCGATAATAACATGCTTAATTAAATCTTCAGCATGAACTTGAAGCTCATCAAAATCAACCCAAGCACCTTCCATTTCAGCATGCCAATATTCTGCTAAGTGTCTTGTTGTTTTTGATTTTTCAGCTCTAAAAGAAGGTGCTAATGTATATATTCTTTCAAGAGAAAAAATTGCTGGTTCTGCATAAAGTTGCCAAGTCTGTGCTAAAAAAACGCCTTTCTTTCCAAAGTAATCTACTTTAAATATGCTTGATCCACCTTCACATTGAACTGATTGTAAAACAGGTGACTGATATTCATAATAATCTTTACTTCTAAAATAATCATGAACAGCTCTAAACACAGTTGATCTTATTTTTAAAATTGCTTGCATTTTTCTAGATCTTAACCACAAATGTCTTACGTCTAAAAGAAATTCTTCAGAAAAATCTTTTGAAATTGGATATTTTTCAGAAAGACCTATAATTTTTAAATCTATTATATCAACCTCATAACCTTGAGGTGACCTTTCATCTTTTCTAATAATTCCAGAAACATCAATTGATGATTCAATGGTTACTTTTTTTATTTTTTCAAAAAGCTCAGGAGTTACTTTTGATTCGTCGCAAACTAATTGAATTATTCCAGTAACATCTCTTAAGGTTATAAAAACTGTGCTTTTTTGATCTCTAATTCTGTGAACCCAACCTCTTAGACAAACATCTCCTTCTTTTTTATCTAAACTTTTTTTAATTGATAAATATTTTTTTTCCATAAATTATTTACTCCTTTTAATTATTATTTTTTTCTAATTTAAATTAAAACTACAAATACATTTACATTTTAAAAAACATGTAAATAAAATTTGTTAAATCGATAAATATAAATTTTTCTCCCTTAAAGGAGATTAAAATTAACTACAGAAAATAGATAAATTTGTGAAAATCTAGTTTTTGATAAAAGTATTTTGAAATACATAAATAATTATAAGAAACAAAATATTTATAAATACTTTGAAAAAAGAAAAAAAAGAAAAACTAGAAAGAAAAGATAACTTTTCTTTCAATTAATGTTATTGCTATGTTAAGATCAATTTCACTTGAAACTACTAAAGTAGTGTTAGTTGTTTCTTCAATCAGTGTTTTATTTTGTTCAATAAAAAAAACATCATCACATGAAATCTTAAGACTTACATTGTCTTTTGGATTTAATGCTTTTTTCTTTCGTTCAGATTGAATTAATCTTGTTAATTCAGATACTTCCCAAATGTTTTTATATTTAACATCAACTTCTTTTTTAAGATAAATTGAAATATCCTTATTAACTTCTTTTTTTGTGAATTCAGAAGATTCAAAACTTGTTTTAAAATTTACTTTTTCAATGTTTGCCATGTCTTCAATTATTTTACTAAAAATACTAAGTTTTGCATTATCTTCACAAACAATAACCATTTCAGGTAAAATCCATCTTAATCTTTTCTTTAATTCCTCTCTTAAAGAAAGAGCTGCTTTTACAATCTCTTGAGAAATTTCAAAATCTTTTTCAATTTCAAGATTAATTAAAGATTCATTAACTACAGGATTATAAAATAAATGAATTGATTCTTTTGGTTTTTCTGAAAACTTCAAGTACATAAACTCAGTAAAGTGAGGTACAATTGGTGACAGTAAAACTAAAATCGAAGAAAACACATATGAAATAACATGATTTAAGTCTTTTCTTTTTCTTAAAAGTTTAACATACACACGACTGAAGTCTTCAAGTAAAAATTTTTCAAGGTCAGTTACAACTTTTGAAAAATTGGTTGCTGTGTAATTTTGATAACATGATTTTAAAAGATTATTAAATTTTGATAAAATCCATTTATCTTCAATAATTAAATTTTCTTTTTCTAAATTAAGCTCAGGAGTAAAAACTTGTTTTGAATCATGTAATGAAATAAAATTATATAGATTCTCTAAAAGATTCAATGTTCTTTTAACTTCTTTAAATTTTTTATTATCAAGAACTATGTCTTCTCCATTAAATTCCTTTGAAAAATAATATCTATAGTAATCAATTGAAGTTTGAGAAAATCTTTCAAGTAAAGAAATATCATTTCCTTCTGATTTAGAAAGTTTTCTTTTACTACCATCAAGCACCATACCTGTCATTGAAATTTGTTTAAACGGTGCTTTATCAAATGCAATTACTGAAGCAATAATTTGTGAATTCCACCAGCCTCTAATTTGATCTGATCCTTCAAGGTTTGCATCAGCTGGCCAATATTTATCAAACAATTCTGTTTTAAATGGATAGCCGATAGACGCCCATGATGCTACTGCTGAATCAAACCAAACATCAAATACTTCTGGAATTCTTTTTACTTTTTGACCACAATCACATGTAATTTCTACATTATCAATATATGGTTTATGAATATCCATGTTTAAATCTATATCTGGAGCTTTTTTCTTTAAATCTTCTAAAGATTCAAATACATGAACTTTTTGACATTTATCACATTTCCAAATAGGAATTGGAATACCCCAATATCTTGCTCTTGAAATTGGCCAATCAGATAAATTTTTTAACCAATTTGAAAATCTATCTTTTCCCCAAGATGGAAACCAATTTACATCTTTTTCATTAATTTCTAAAAGTCTTGGTTTTAAATCCTCAACTCTTAAAAACCATTGAGGTAAAGAAACCATAATTAATGGAAAGTGACATCTCCAACAAGTTGGATAACTATGCTTTACTTTTCTTTTTGCAAGAACACGTCCTTTTTCAAAAAGATATTTCATTATTTCAATATCAAGTTCTTTAACTTTTTTACCTTTATAAATAGGAATTGTCGAATCATAGGTTCCAGCTATTGTAACAGGAGAATAGATTGGAAGATTATTTTCTCGTCCTACTTGATAATCTTCACGACCATGACCAGGTGCACAATGAACAAGCCCACTACCATCTTCTAAATTAACATATCTGGAAGATTTAATTATTTTATAAGCGTTATCAGTATACCCTTCTGGAACATCTAACCATTCACCTAAGATTGGTTCATACTCTAGACCAACTAATTCTTCACCTAAATATTCTTTTCCTAAAGAATAGTTTTCAAAATTAAATTCTTTAACTAAATTATCAACTAAATCTTTTGCAACAATATATTTTTTATCGTTGTTTATTAGTTCAACATATGTATATTTTGGATGAACCATAATAGCCATGTTTGCAGGTAAGGTCCAAGGTGTAGTTGTCCAAATAACAAAATAAAGAGAAGGATCTTTTTTTGATTTTAATGGCACAAAAATAGATACATCAGTTAAATCTTGATATTCAATTTCATTAAATGAAACTGAAGTTTCACATTCAGGACACACATAAATTGGATATTTATCATGAAAAAGTAAATTTTTATCAAAAGCTTTCTTAAAAGTCCACCAAGCTGATTGCATATAACTTTGATCAAGTGTTCTATAAGGATGCTCCCAATCCATCCATTGTCCTAAATTATAAATATCTTTTGACATTTCAGAAATATGTTTTATTGCAAATGCATGACATTCTTTTGAAAATTTTTCAATTCCAAAATTTTCAATATCTTCTTTTGATTTTAATCCATATTTTGCTTGAACTTTTCTTTCAATTGGAACTCCATGAGTATCAAACCCAGGAATATCTAATACTTTAAATCCTTCTTGTCTTTTATATCTATAAAGAACATCTTTTAAAATTCTATTCATTGCTGTTCCAAGATGAATTGAACCGGTTGCATATGGAGGACCATCAATAAAATAATAATGTTTATCAGACTCTCTATTTCTTACTTTTGAAGGAATATTATTTTTTTCCCAAAACTCTTTTATTTCTGTTTCATTTTGATTTGAAAACATTTTATCTACACCTACCTTTAAACTTTCTTCTTTTTAGCAAGATTAAAAAAGATACTAAATCAATCTTTGCCTATCAATATATAATAGTTATAATTATAGAAATTAAAAATTTTATTAAACTTTGCTTATAATTGTATAATACCATAGATATCTTATAGATGCAAAATATTTATAAAACTATAATATTTATTTAATTGTAATATCTTCAATTGATGCAATCTTTTTAGTTGTAATTGAGTCATTTGAATCTTTTCCAGAATCATCATCATTATTACCTTTAAGAATTTTCATTTGTTGTCTTTCAGTGAAAAAGAACATAAGAGTAGTTGTGATATTTGTTAAAAGAATTACTAAAAAAACAATTGGAAGAATAATTAAAGTATATTGATTTTTAAGACCCATAGCTAAAGGATAGGTACCTAAAACAGCAGCTGCAAGTCCTCGTGCATGAAGTGATAAAATATATTTACGATCTTTCTTAATAATCTTATCTCCTGAAAATAAATATATTGACATATATCTCGCAATAATTGAAATGATTATTAAACCAACAACTATCAAAATAATATTTAAATTAACTGAAGATAAATCTAAAATAATTCCTAAATAAATAAAGAAAAACGCCTTAATAAAAAGACTAATTTCACCTTGAAATTTATATACTTCATTTAAACTAACTACATTATCAATACTTAATTTTTTCATTTTAAGCATTTTTAATATTTCATTACTATTACCTAAAACAATACCAAAAATTAAAACACCAAAAGCACCATTTCCTTTTGCATATTCAATAAGTATATAAATTAAAAACAAAAATGAAAGAGTTAAAAGATAATTAAATTGCTTAGTTACATTAAAATCCCTTAAAACCTTAATCCAAAAAATTCCAGCAACAGCACCAATTACAGTTGCAATTGCAAATGCAGAAAATAAATTTTGAGTTATAAATTGCATACTTGATTTTTGTGAAACTATAATTTCAAAAATAGTAATAAACACAATAATACAAAGTGCATCAGTCATTGCAGATTCCAAAGTTATAAGAGTTTTAGTTTCTTCCTTAGAATGAGAAGACATTACAAGTGGAATAACAACAGCAGAACTAATTCCTCCAACAGCAGACCCAATTAATAAACTATAAAGTATAGGAATTTGAAATACATAATGTAAAAGAACTGAGGAAAAAATAACAGTAAAAACAAAAACTACAATAGTAAAAAACGTTGCTTTTCCAATATCTTTAATAACTTTAAAAAAATTAAGATGAAGTCCACCTTCAAAAATAATAATGATTAAAGCAAGAGCTCCAAAAAAAGAAGACATACTTTTTAAAATTGCAACTTGATTTGCTGTAATTATGTTAAATACAGAACTAATTAAAAAACCAATAATTAAAAGAATTGAAGTATCTGAAAATCTTGTTTTTTTAAAAAATAAATTACCGAAAAATGCAATGATGAAAATCATTGAAAAAAAAAAAAATAATGTGTTTGCTTCCATAATTAATTTCCTAAATAATATATTAAATATAATATAATATACAAACAAATATATATATTTCTAAAAATAAAACTAAAGTTAATCTTTAAAAGATTCATATAAATTGTTAATTTTTGAAATAAGTTTATCTTGAAACCTATTATTGTTTGTTTTAAAAACAACCTTATTTTGCTTAAACTTATCTAACAAATCAGTTACAATTTCATAGGAATATCCTTTAGAAATAAGAATTGAAGATATCTTATCTTTAGATAAAGTATTCACACTTGGTAGAAAAGTATTATACAATTCATTTATTATTTGTCCATAGTCAGATTTAACCTCACGTCTTAAGTGAATTTTATTAATAATATCTTCATTTTGAACTTTTTCAAATGCATTTGATTTTAATACATCCGAAAATTGCATATGTTTATAATAATCCCAGTCATCAGAATTTATTTTTTCAATAGTTTCTTGAACAATTTTAATTTCAACAATATTCTTTTTTAAATTTAAAAGTTCTTGTTCAATATTTTTAATTTCATTATGAAAATCAGTTATTATTTTTATATCTTTTGCAACATCATCAAAATTAGTTTTTAATTTAGTAGTTGACCAATCTTCTCTTGCTTCCATTATAATTTCTTTAGTTTTATAATCATTAATACCTTTTGAAGCTAATATTTCTATAATATCTTCTTTTTTCACACCTTTTTTAGTAAGCTCAGTAACAACTGATTTAAGTTTTTTTCGTTTATCGTCTCTAACATTAAATAAATTAGTTAAATTTTCTTCTTTTTTGTTAATATCTTTTTTATTTTCTAATAATTGTTTTTGATTTATATTTAAAATATTCAAATAGAAACTTGCAGGTAGTTTTGAAGCAATAATACTTTCAAAATAAAACATAAAAATTAAAATTAATGAAATTGCTATAGGAAAAAATTTAGTATTTTTAATAACTTCAAAAAAACTTAAATTTGTAAATAAAACATAAACTATAATACCTACTAAAAATCCTGCAACTGTAATTAAAAATTTAGTTCTTGTAATTTCTTTTAAAATAGAATAAACTTTTATTGCAAATTCTTTTGAAAAACCAATAGTCCTTTGAATTACTTCAATAGATTTTTGTTTTTCTCCAAAATTAAGATTATAAAATATTTCTTTATATCTTGAAATCATTTGTTCAGTGTTTTTTTCAGTATCACTTAACTCAGAATTAACTATTTTTTTTAATTCATTTTCTGTTCTACTTATTATAGAATAAATTTTCATAGTTATTTTTGGAGAAAAAACTCCTAAAAAGAATAGACCAACTAAAATTATAAATGATATATTAAAAGGAAAACTACTATTAATTCCAAAAAAATCAAAAAAATACAATACAGCAAACAACAATGATGAAAAAAGAACACTTAAAATCCAGAAAAAAACTCTACTTTCAAGTTTATATGTGTAGGCCATGTATATCAGATATATATATATATATAGAATTTATAAAGCTTTATATTTTATTTAAAAATAAAATTTAAAAATTAGGTGGGAGTAACAGGATTTGAACCTGCGACCTTTGGTGTATAAGACCAATGCTCTAACCAGACTAAGCTACACTCCCTTCTTTTTTTAAAAAAAAATTATTCAATAATTTCTTTTGAAACTTTATTTTCAGTATTAACTTCAATATCATTAGATTCTTCTTTAAATTCTCCAAATCTGCCAAGATTTAATCTCAATGATTTTTTAAATTCAGAAGAATAAAGATTTTTAAAAGAATAAACTTTATTTTCTAAAATATTATCAATAGCAGCATCCCATAAAGTTAAATAAATGGTGCCAGAATCATCTCCAATTAAAGCTTCACAAACCTTATGCTCAATATCATCTAATCTAGAAATAACTTTTCGAAAAGGAGTTTTGTCTACAACTTTACATAAAAGGTCTATTTTTTTTTGAAATTGTTTAACTTCTTTTACTTTCATAAATTTTTCCAATTTTTTAACAATAACTTATAAATTAAATTAAGTTATTAAATATTTATTAAATAAAAGTGTTTATATATTTTTCCTTTTTAAACTAAATCACATAAAATTACCAGGACCAGGTGGCATACTCATTCCTTTATTTTTAGATGATGCTGCAATAATATCATCAATTCTTAATATCATTTCAACAACTTCAAATGATGAGTTTATTATTTGTGTTTTTAAGTTAAGTGGTTCAATTACATTTTTTAAACGCATATCTGCACTCTTACTGTTAATTACATCAACACCAATACTTTTATTTTTAGGATTTTGATGTAAACTTCTTAATGAAACTAATGTATCAATTGCATCAAGACCTGAACTTTCAGCTAAAATTTTTGGAATTACTTCTAAAACATCAGCAAATGCTTCAATTGCAAGTTGTTCACGACCACCAATAGTTTTAGCATAATTTTTAATTTTTAAAGAAACCTCAATTTCCGAAGACCCTCCACCAGAAACATATTTTCCAGATCTTAAAGATGATAACACAGAACCAATAGCATCGTTTATTGTTCTACGTGTTTCAGATAACACTTGTTCTGAACTTGCTCTTAAAAGAATAGTTACATGTCCTGAATTTTTAGGATTCTCAATAAACAACATGTTCTCTCCAGCTATCTTCTTTTCAGAAACCTTACCAAATAAACCTAAATCATTTTCAGATAAATCATTTATTCTAGTAATTATTTTTGCACCAGAAGCCTTAGCTAAAAGTTCAATATCTGATTGCTTTATTCTTTTTACAGCTGAAATACCAGCTTTAGATAAATAATGCTCTGCAAGGTCATCAATTCCTTTTTGACAGAAAACAATATTTGCTTTTGAAAGTTTTATTTTTTCAACCATTTTTTGTAATTGTTCTTCTTCTTGTTCAATAAATGATTGAAGTTGTTCAGGAGTAGTAATTTGTATTTTAGTATCATTTTCAGGTTCTCTAATTTCAAGAGCTGTATTAAGTATTGCAACTCTACAATTTTCTAAATTTTTAGGCATTTCTGGATGTACTATTTCCTTATCAAGTACAATTCCATTAACTATTTTTGTTTCAGAAACCGACGCACCAATTTTTGTTTCTACTCTTATACTATCTTTATCCATTTCTTTAAAGTTGTCTTTTGTTGCAACTTTTAAAATAGCATCAACAACTTCTTCAGATAAAAATGTACTATAATCAGATGCTTTTCCAGTCATTGAAGTTTTTGCAATACTCAAAAGTAAATCTTTATCTTCTAAAGAAATATTTTCTGCAATTTCAGTATAAAATAAAATTGCTTTTTCAGATGCCATTTTATATCCTTTAATAATAATTGAAGAATGTATATTTTCATCAAGTAAATTTTCAGCCTTTGAAACTAATTCTCCAGCTATAATAACACTAGAAGTAGTACCATCACCAACTTCTTCATCCTGGGTTTTTGCAAGTTCTACAAACATCTTACCTATTGGATGTTCTATTGACATTTCTTTAAGGATTGTAGCACCATCATTACTTATTGTAACCTCTCCTAATTCATCAACAAGCATTTTATCCATCCCTCTTGGCCCTAAAGTTGACTTAATTGAATTAGCCACTGCTTTTGCCACTAAGATGTTTATTTTTTGAGCATCTTTTCCTCTTTCACGCTTAGTTCCTTCACCAAACATTGCATTATTTTGACTTTGTGTATCTGTCATAAAAATCACCCTCGTTTAATAGGTTTGTTAATTAAAAAAATTAAAAAAATAAATTTATTAAATATTTTTTAAACATTAAATTAAAAAATACCACAAATAATTACTCGTGGAACTTTCTTTCAACATCATTTACTAAAACATCACAATCAGCTTTTATTTTTTCTAAAGCTTTTATAATTCTTATTTTTTCAAGTTCAATTGTTTGAATATTTTCAAAAGTTTCAATTGCTTGTTTAAACATACCATAATCAGCATAACTATAATCAAATTCGTTCATTTTTTTACAAATAGTAATTACAATTCTTCCTAAAAAAAGATTCATTTCTTTTTTAACAACAGATTTAATTTGTTTATTTGCATCAAGACTTTCTCTCATAAGTCTAACTACTCTTGCATTTGGAAAAGGTAATTTTTCATCATCTTCCGGAACCTCTTCTTCATTATCTGTTTTTAAAACTTCATTTTCAACTAAGTCTTTTTCAGAAATATTTTGTTCATTTTCTATATCACTCATATATTATAAACCCCTTTAATTATATCTAAGTATTAATATATATTATATATTACAAAGTATTTAAATAGATTATTGTTATTAAAAAAAAGAAAAAAAAGAACTAATAATCAGAGTCGTTATCGTCTGATTCTTCATCCCATTCATCATCAATTGAAACTTCGTCGTCTTGAGAATCTAGTAAATCTTGTTTTTTCTTTTTTGGATCTTCATCATAATCAAACTCAGAAAAATCATAATCCGCATCATTCTTTAAAACATTTTGTATATTTATCATAGACTTATTCACCTACACATTAAAATAGAAATAATTCTTAAAAAGTGGGAATAGCAGGATTTGAACCTGCGACCTCTCGATTATCAGTCGAGTGCTCCAACCAGACTAAGCTACACTCCCTTATTGATAAATATTAATTAAGAATAGTATATAAAAATATTTCTATTGTTAGATATTTAACTCAACAAACAAATAAAAACCCTTCTTTTTTATATTATATAAATAAGAAAAGTTATAAAAATAAAGTCCGATAGTGTAGAGGCCAAGCATACAAGGCTTTGAACCTTGTGACAGGAGTTCAAATCTCCTTCGGACTACTATTATTATTTTATTAAACAAATGTGATTTAAATATGGTATTCGGACTTTTTAAAAAAAAAGAAAAAAAAGAAAAAACAGAAAAAAGAATAGACTTTGCTAATTCTAAATATCCAGAAGCAACCTGTGCTTTATGCAGTCAAAAAGGCTGTGATAAAAAATGGGGTGGACAATATTGGCATAAAAAATGTTTAAGATCAACCAAAGGTATGGCAAAAGGAATGATCTAAATTAATTTTTATTTTAAAAAAAAAGTTAATTAGAAAAAATATAACTCTTAATCTTATTTTTTATAATATTAATATTATTTAAGTAAACATTTAAAGCAGCTTCAAGTCTTGAGGCTTCTAAATTAAATTCTTTTGCTCTTCCTGCAATTAAATATTCTTCATCTTTTTGTTTTTCAATAATTTCAAGTTCTTTTCTAACTGAAATATATCTTTTAATGGTCATTGCATAATATATATAATTATCTAAAAAATCACTATATAATTTTCTAGTAACATCATCTTTGTAAATTTGACGACCTTCAAAAGTAAATTTACCTTGTTGTTTAGAACCAGTTTTTTTACCAGAAGCAACTTCAGAAACAACTAAATAATGTTGCTCTAACCAATCAATGGATTTTGATCTATAATTTTTTTGTTCAACATTTTCAACTCTAGGTCTTTTCGATTCAGAAATTAATGATTCATCAATTTCTACAGTTTCTGTAACTCTTGTCTTTTTAAATAATTTAAACATCTTAATCCACCAAATATCTTTTAAATAAAATTTTATATATATAATGTATAATTAAATTTAAAAACTAATGGTTATTAATAAACCAATTAAAACTAGTAAAAAGAACACATTTTGTTGTCTACAAATCAAATTTAGTCTTTAATTTATGTTTTTGAATGATTTTCTTAATATCATTAACTACCTGTTCAGGAGAAATTGACACAACTTCAAAGTCACATAATCGATTCCAACCAATATCACCTTTACGTCTAGGAAGCACATGAAAATGAAGATGACTTATGCTCTCACCAGCAACCTCACCAATACTACAACCAACATTAAATCCTTCTGGATTCATATAAATTTTTAAAGCAAAAATAGAAAGATCAATTAAATTAAAAATATCAATTCTTTCTTTTGAAGTTAAATCAATTATTTGATTTACATGTCTTTTAACAATAATAAGAAGTTGTCCTGCAGCATAAGGATATTTATTTGCTTGAATATAAGCTGTTTTTGTTGAAAAAATAACTTCTGAATCACTAGGATGACAAAAAACACAAGTTTTTGAATTTTTACTATTCTTTTTTGTATTCGAAGTCCAATAATCTTTTCTCCAAGGCGCATATAAAACTTTGTTTAATACCATATATACTTTCTCTTTAATTTTTTAAATAATCTATATGCAACAACAGTTACAAATAATAGAATAATATACTTAATTAATATCCAAAATAAACAATAATACAAATAATAAAAACTAGTGATATTAAATAATAAATAATAACTTTTTAAAAATGAAAAATAACTGATTATAAAAAGAACAGATTCAACAACATACAAAAATATTGATAAATTTAATATACCTTTAAATAAAACATTAAATTTAACATTAATTCTTGATGCTTCATATGCAAATAAGAAATAAATTAAAAAGAATGTTAAAAGTATCATTGAAGTATACATTTGATATGAAAATGTGAAATTAGCATGATATATAATTGCATTTGATGCTATAGAATATACTGCAAGCTTGATTATAAAATCACAAAAAAGAACAAACAATAAAATATATAATAAAAACCACAAAAATTGAAAATAAGTATCAAAAGTAATTCCACGTCTAAATTTTGTAAAATTATTTTTTTTAAATTTAGTAGAATAATTATTAGTAATAGACTGTGAATGATTAATTGTAGGTGTGTGCTTTTTTACAGTTACAGATTTTTTAATTTTTATGGATTTTATATGTTTTTTTTTTAATAAAGGCTTTTTAGAAATAGATGCCTTTTTTTTAATTATTTTTCTAGATTTAGATAATTTAACATTCTTCTTTCTTTCAACCATATGTAATCAATTATATATTGGATTAGTTTTATTTAAAAAGATTTGTTTTTTTCTAAAAACAAACTAATTTCTTGTTTTGCTATTTCTGAAATGATTTTCCCATCAAATTTATTTTCAGTAGCACTCATTGTTCTACCCATAATAAGCCCAATAGACCTTTCTTTTTGTTTTTTAATAATATCTTTGTTTTCAATAATTATTTTTATTATTGTTTGTCTTAAAATTGAATCATCAATATCTTCTTTTTTATTATCTAAGATTAATTTATCTAAATTAAATGGATTTGTTAAATATTGTATAAATACATCTAAAAGTTTATTTTTAGTAACCACATCAAAAATATTTTCATAGGAAAAGAAAGTTAATAAAAGACTATCAGCCACATCATCAAGATCTATTAAAGAATCTCTTGACGCTTTAATTAAATCTTCTAATAAAAATACTGAAAGAGTTGTTGGATTAATATTTGTGGTTTTAACAATTTTTTCAAAAATTGGAGCAAAATTATTAAGTTTCATCTTATCTGCTAATTGAGAACTTATTTTAAAATTTTTAACATAAAGAACTTCTCTTTCTTTTAAACTCAAAGGAAGTTCACTTTTAACTTCTGAAATTAAATGATCAGTAAATGCAATTTTAGATAAATCTGTTTCTGGATACATTCTAGATGTATCAGATAATGGTCTCATATATTCAGTATTACCTTCTAAGGTTACAACTCTTGTTTCCTGAGGTACACCTTTTAAAAATAAATTAAGTCTCTTTAATAATAATTCTTTTACTAAAAAAAGTTCATTTTCAAAACACATAATTAAGATAAAAGCGTCATTTTTGTTTAATGCTAATAATTTATTTATATTGATTACATCTTCATCTATTATTCCATAATTTGGAAGTTCATCTGAATGAAAAATTCCCCTTAGAGAAGTACTATTTTTTAAAATACTTGCAAGTTCAGTACCTACACGTCTATTTTCTTGAACTTCGAAACCTAAAATACCTTTAAAGTTTTCAAGTTTAAATCCAAATATTTTTTTATCTTGTTTTTTTGCTTGAATTATTATTTTAGAAGAGCTATTTTTAAAAACATCACTAACATTTAAAAAATTAAAATCAATAGTTTCAATACTTCTTTTAATAAGTTCTTTTTTAACTTCTAAAAGATTAAGCTGACGTACAACTTCACGTTTTACAAGCTCTGGAATTAAATCTAATTCCTGACAACCTTTAATTTCTACTCTTGCACCTTCTTTTATAGAAATATTAATATCTTGTCTTATTGATCCAAGACCTCTTTTAGTTTTACCTGTACTTCTAAATAATTGTCCTAAATATAATGCAACTAACTTTACATCCTCAGGAGTGTGTATATCATGCCAAGCAACAAGTTCAATTAGTGGAACTCCAAGCCTATCTAAAGAATAAATTACTTCATCTTGTTTTTTTTCAATAGGTCTTGCTGCATCTTCTTCTAATAAAATTTTATCAATTCTAACTTTTCCAAAATCAAAATCTAAAAAACCATCTGTGGAAATCATAGTTGTTCTCTGAAAACCAGAAACATTAGATCCATCCACTACCTGTTTTCTCATGGTATACCCTTTAGATACAAATGTTGAATTGGTAAGTAAAGAAATAGTCATTGCAATTTTTAATGCATCTTGATTTATATTAAATGGAGGTTGAGAATCAGTTTCTACAAGGCAATTACATTCATCATAACCATAATAAACAAATGTTTTATTTTTTATTTGTTCTAATTTTGCAGTCTCATCAAGTTCTCCTGATTCAGATGAAACTGGTCTTAATTTTCGTCTAATAATAAAATCAGGTTTACGATTATCACTAATTAATTTTGAAGAACAATTACAAAATAGTTTTTTTGTATTTAATTGTTGATGAAGTTCAAGACCACAAGCTAAACCAAGTTGTTTATAATCTAAATTTTCAATTTTATGTAAAATCATAATTTATTAACCCTTAGTACTCATTATTATAGCTTTCACTAATTTCTTTTTCAGAAATTTCTCCAGCTATATTTGTTTTTAAATAATTTATTACATCTTCTTTTTTTGTATATCTTCCAAGAGCAACACTCAATTTAATCTGCAAAACTTCTGGTAAAATATCATGTTTATCTAAATATTCTACCCCAGTTTTTTGAATATATCTTAAATTTGCATAAACCATATCATTAACTCTTCCATACAAACACTGAGTTGACATTAAAACAATTATTCCTTTGTCAATTGCTTTTTTCAAAAAAGGAAGCCATCTTTTATTTTCAGGCAAATTATCTTTTTCCTGCATTCCAGTTGGCACATGACCAAGTCCAGTTCCTTCTAATATAATTCCTTTATATCCTTTTTCAATATACCAATCAATTACAGCTGGATCTGAATTTGGATAAATTTTTAAAAGACAAACTTTTTCTTCAAAATCGTTTTTTAAAATAAGTTTATTCTCAATATTTTTAAAAGTAGAAATATCTTTTAAATATTCAATTTTTCCATTTGAATAAACCTTACAAATAGGAATATCATTAATAGCTTTAAAAGCATCTCTTCTTGAAGAGTGCATTTTTCTTGATTTTACAGCTTTTATAACATAACAAAAATCATCATTCATACTTCCATGCATTACAAGGTAAACACCAGAAACTTTTTCTTTTATAAAATAAGCAGCACAAATTAAATTTAGAGAACCATCAAAACTTGCTCTATCTGGTGATCTTTGAGCTCCAACTAAAAGAACTGGTTTATTTATATTTTCAATAAAAAAAGAAAGTACGCTTCCAGTATATGATAAAGTATCAGTTCCATGTGTTACAATAATACCATCAATTGAATCATCCTTAAGATTATTATAAATATTTTTGGATAATATTTGCCAATCTTTATAGTACATATCCTCTGATGCTTTAATAAAAGGAGATTCTGTTTTTTTAATATTCACAATATTTTCTAATTCAGGAGTAGTAGAAATTATTTCTTCAGGAGTTCTACACATAAATACTCCACCAGTATTATAATCTACATGAGTACCAATTGTTCCACCAGTACCAATATACACAATATTTGGTAAAGAAGTATTTTCTTTTAAAGAAGTAGTTGGAATTTTACCAAATTCAATTTTATTGGATGTAATTTCAATATTTGTATTTTCATTGAGTTCTATTTCAATATTATAACCATTATCCTGTAATTTTAACTTTAAAGAAGTAGGAAATATTTCCACAAGATATCCTTTATGAATAATTTTTTTATTTTCTTTTATTATAGTAATTATTAATAATTTACCTATATCTTCTTTTGTCAATTGTTTATTCATTTAAATCACATATATAATATACAAACAAAAGAAATATAAGCCTTGTTTTATGTGTTATGTTATTAAAATAAAACAAAATTATATTCACAATAAATAAATTACTTATGAAGTTTAATTTCTTTTTTACCTAAAACAAAATTATGCACAGTATACATTAAAATAAAAATAAAACCAGATGAAATTAATTTTGCAAAAAGATAATACATATGAAACACTTCAACTAATAAACCCATTAAAAAAAGACTAAATAATAAACCAAATAATGAAACTATAAAATAATTAATCATAGAACTTATAAAATCTAATGTATTAAGTGGTTTATATTTAAAAGTAAAATTTAAATTAAGTAAAAAATTATTTGTCAAAGCAATTAAATATGAAAAAAGAGCAGATAATAAATAATAAATATGAAATATCTCTGTAAATAACATTAAAATAGAAAAATCAATTATTTCCCCAGAAATACCAATTACTGAATATTTTAATGTTTTTTTATTTCTATAAAATAATCCAAAATCAAGTAACCAATAATACACCTTATAAATAAAAGAAGTTCTTCTATAAACTAATAAACTATTAAATAAATTAGGTTTACTGTACTTAAAATCAACTAACTTTGTTTGTTTCATAAAAAAATGACTCATTATTAATTAAAAAAATATTTTCAATAGTTTATTTAATAATATAATATATAAGTGTTTAAATAATTAACTATACATTTACTATTTATGGATAAAAATATAATACCTATCTTACATAATATTAAAAAATATTTAAAATCAAAAAAACTGGATTATTTTGAAATTAGATTTGAAAAACACAACTCTAGATTACTAATAATAGAAAATAAAAATACTAAAGATCTTTCTGAAAAAAATAGCCAAGGAATAGGTATAAGAATATTAATTAACAAAAAAATTGGATTTTTATCTTTAAACAATCTATCTAACTATAAACTAAAAATTGATAAATTAATAGAAAACACACTAAAAGTAAATACAAAAACAGAAATGGATAATTTTTCAAAAATAAAAGATAAGGATTTTGTTAAATATAAAAATTTTGAAAAAGTTGAAAATAAAAATAAAATTAAAGAACTATTAGAACTTAATAAACCATATTTAAAAAAAGAAATTAAAAATAATAAAATACTTAGTTCAGAAATTATTCAAAAAGAAATAATTATGGAAAAGTATTTTTTAACAAAAGATGCTGAAATCCATCAAAAAAGACCTTATAATATTTTTTATTCTTTAATGACTGGTAAACTAAATAATCAAATAGAAACTAGTTTTTCAAAAATTGGTAATTTAGGTGGTCTTGAAATATTAAATAAAGAAAATAAAGCAAACACTCTTTTAAAAAATAAAAATACTTTAATAGAATTACTAGAATCAAAACCATGTCCTGCAATATCATCTGACATTATATTAGATCCATCAGTAACTGGTCTTTTAGCACATGAAGCTATTGGACATGCTTGCGAAGGAGACATAATAATTGATAATTTATCAATATTAAAAAAAGATCTTAAAATTTCAGATAATTTAAAAGTTTCAGTTACAGATAACCCTGAACTTAAAAATTTTGGATATTTAAAATATGATGATGAAGGAATTAAAGCAAAAAAAACAAGTTTAATAAAAAAAGGAATTGTTAATAATTTTATGACAAACCTAAATTCTGCAACAAAACTTAAAATTAAACCTAATGGTTCTGCAAGAAGTGAAAATTACTATAACAGTCCAATTGTAAGAATGAGTAACACTTATTTTGAAACCGGAAAATATAAAATTGAAGATATGCTTAAAAATTTCACAGGTTATCTTTTAAAAGAACCAGCAGGCGGACAAGTAAGCCCTAATGTTGGGACATTCATGTTTGGTATTAAACAAGCATACAAATATAAAAATGGAAAAATTATTGATAAATATAAACAAGCATCAATAGCAGGAAATATTTTAACCTATCTTAACCAAATTACAGAAATTTCTAAAAAACAAGGAGATATAGAGTTCGGATTTTGTGGTAAAGGTGGACAAACTGCATTTGTTGGAGATGCTGGGCCCCATATTAAAATAAAGAATGCTAAAATTGGTGGAACTAAACATGAATAAAAAAGAAATTTATAATTATTGTAAAACATTAGTTAAAAAAGAAAATGCAGAATTTATATATGCACAGTCAGAAGAAGAAATTGCTGAAATTAATAAATATTCCATTGAAAATTATAAATTAAAAATTGCAGACAAACTATTTATAAGAGTAATTGAAAAAAATAGTATTGGTTCTTTTAGCATTCAAGATATTACAAAAGAAAATATATTAAATGGAATTAAAAAAGCTAAAGAAATTGCTAAATTAAAAAAATCAGAAGTTAAATTTAAAGAGTTTGGTAAAAACAAAGCAAAAAATAAAATAAAATTTGATTCCAAAATTAATAATATTAATTTTTCAGAATTATTAGAAGATATAAAAAAAAACCTAATAAAAGAAAAATACATTACTGGTTATCTTGGAAGCATTAGTAAAAATAATTCAGATTATTTTTATATTAATCCATATACTGAAAAAGAAAACCAAGCATATAGTTTATATCAAACAACTACAATTTTAACTAAAAATAAAAAAAAATCATCAGGTGATTTTTCAAGTATTTATACAAAATTAAATGATATAAATATAAACGAAAATTTTTTACAAGCAAAAATAAATGCAAATATTCTTATGGATCCAGAAAATGGAACAGCTGGAGAATACACTTTAATTTTAACTCCAGAAATTACAAGAGAATTGATGGGATTTATTATTTCTGGAACAACAGGTGACCTTATACAAAAAAAAGAATCGTTCTTACACAAAGATATGGGTAAACAAATTTTTTCAAAAAACATATCTATTTTAGAAAAACCCCATATTGATTATTTTTTAGGTTCAAGAATTATTGATGATGAAGGATTTAAAACTTCTGAAAAAGAAATAATTAAAAAAGGAATTTTTAAAAAACCAATATATGATTTATATACATCAATAAAATATAAAACAAAGCCTACAGGAAATGGATTTTTAAACAATAATTATAATCCTGCATACACTAATAAAATACAGCTTGCAGGTACAAAAAAAATTAATGATATAATATCTAAAGTTAAAAAAGGAGTAGTAGTATATCAAATTTTAGGCTTTAACACAAATAAACTTACAACCGGAGATTTTTCCTTAACTATTTCATCTGGAAAGACCATAGTAAATGGTAATTTAAATACAAGTATTACTAACATAAATATTACTGGAAACTTTAAGGATTTATTAAAAGACGCTTATTTTTCAAAAGAACAAAAATTCTTCGGAAACTCATTATACAGTTTTACAATAATTCCAAAAGTGAAATTATTATAATTTATCTTGAAAAAAAATCATAAAATTTATTGATTTTATTTACAAACTTATCTCCAAGTCCAGAAGTCTTATCTTTACCAAAAATAACTTTTTTATCTTTAAATTTTTGCAAAACATCCTCAATTATTTCATAAGGATAACCATAATACACAAGTGTAGAAAAAACATCATTTTGAGAAGTTTTTTCAACATAGGGTAAAAATAAATGATATAAATAACTTATAAGTTTGGCATATTCGTCACTTTTTTTATCCAAAAGTTCTTTAATTTCAGAAATGTCTGCTTCTTTGATTTTTTCAATACCTTTAAATTTATCTAAAATAATTGATTCTTTTTTTAACTTTTTAACTTGTTTAGATACATTTAAAGTAGACATATTTTCTAATTTTTTCTGTCTTTCTGAAATATCAGAAACTTCTTTTTGAAGACTAGATACTTGATTATAAATTTGGTTAATTTGCTTAAAACTATCATGTATTTTTGACAAAGTTAATTTTATTGCAGAATCAGACTTAGAACTAAGAACAATATTATTATTTATATTTTCATTAGAATTAATTTCTTGTTGAGAAGAATTAATAAAATTATCAATAGTTTTATCATTAATATCATATTTACTAAAAAAATTCTTAATTGCTTCTTTTCCAATATTTTGATTTAATAGAAATTTTGTTGCTTTTTTAACATCATCTAAAAGTTTCTTTTGTTTTAAATCATAGTTTTTTATTTCATATTGTTTTTCTACAATAGCCTTGTGAGTTTCTAAAACTTTTTTTTTATTAATATTTATTAAATTTAAGTAAAATGAATCTGGCATTCTTGTAATTAAATGACCCTCTAACACAAATAAAATAAAAACAATTAAGCTAGAAATAATAAGAATATAATTATTAATACTTACAAAAACAGAAAGATTAGAAACCACAAAATATAAAATTACAGATAAAAATAAACCTAATACTATTGAAAATGTTTTAAGTCTTTTTAATTGTTTAATATTTAAAACAATTTTATTTGCATGTTCTTTTGTAATGCCTACATTTGTCATCAAATAATTTATTGATTCTTCAGAATAATTACTACTACTTAAAACAAAAATACCCTGTTTTAATTTGCTTACAAGTACACCTATATCTTCTTCTTTTTTTTTAATTTCAACTTCACTTAAAACTTGTTTTAAATTAGAATTTCTAATTTTAGCATACCAAAAAATTGGATATTTAGATAAGATTTGACCAATAAAAAAAAAAAAAATTAATGAAATTAAAATTATAATATAAGGTAAAAAAGCACTTTCTCGAATATAATTTAAAGAATCAAGTGTATTTATTAAATAATAAACAATTCCTGTAAATATTAGGCCAAAAACCCATGTGAAAATTTTTATTATATTTTCATTCATTTTTAATCATTTGAAAATTAATCTTACATTAAATAATATTTATAGATATGATATTTATAAATATAATATTTATATATATAACATAGAATCATTTATAAACATTATTTTTAAAATTTATAAATATGAATATTGAAAACATATACAAAATACTAAAGATTACTTTAAAAAAATATAAAATTCCACTAACTGAACAAAAAAATATAAAAACAAAAGAATCATTTTTCGTGCTAATTGGAGTAATTTTATCTGCAAGAACTAAAGATATTGTAACTGCAAACGTTTGTGATAATTTATTTAAAGAAATATCAAATATTAATGATCTTAAAAAAATAAAAATAACTAAATTAGAAAAATTATTATATCCTGTAGGTTTTTACAAAACTAAGGCAAAAAATATTAAACAATTAAGCTTAACTTTAGAAAAACAATTTAATAATAAAGTACCATCCACTTTAGAGGAATTACTAATGTTACCAGGAGTAGGACGAAAGACTGCAAATTTAGTTTTATCAATGTCCTTTAATAAACCTGCTATTTGTGTTGACACTCATGTACACAGAATAATGAACAGAATTGGATTTATAGATACAAAAAATCCTTTACAAACAGAACTTATTTTAAGAACAAAATTACAAAAAAATTATGGAGTGACACAAATTATTTATTTGTAATCTTAGGGCAAAATATTTGTAAGCCAATTAATCCAATTTGTAATAAATGTCCTATAGAAAAATATTGTAAGAAAAAAATTAAATAAATTTTTTATAGTTTTTAATAAAATAGGGAATACTTTTTTTTATATATTTTAAAATTTGCACATCATATAAAGTTCCTTTAAATCCTTTATAGTCTTTTAAAATATCATTATTGTCATAAACTGGATAATTCACACCATAACAAATCTTATTAAAAAGAAATGAATTAACACTAAATTTATCTTTTAAATATTTTTTATGATTATAACCCATGGACACAATTAAATCGTAAGACTTTAAATCAAGAAAACCTACATTTTTAGGCTGATGATCACTAACATCTAAACCACCTTTTTTTAATTCATCTTTTACTTCTTTTCTAATAATTTGATTTTCATTTAAATTTACACTAATACCTGCTGAATCTACAGAAACATTATTTATTTTATTTAATTTACAAAAATAAATTAGATAATATTTTACAGACATACTTCTAAAAACATTTCCACTACAAACAAATAATATCTTTTTAATTGTCATATATTCTCTTAATTATATTGATTTTAAAAAACTAATATGTATTTATTATAAAGCCAAAAAATCACTACTTGTTACAATTAATATCTGTTATAAATTCAGAATCATTATCTAAATTATAATATACTTTCCCATTATAATAAATACTAGGAGCCGCAGTTATATTATAATCAATTATTAATTGATTAAGAATAGGAATATGAGATACATATGGAAGAGCAATAGAATTAAAATTACAATTGCTTGAAAGTCTACTTAATTTCTCTGCAAAAACAACTGTTACTGCGTCAGACTTTGCTTTTTCAATATTAAATTCTTTAAATTCAGGATAGAAATATAAAACACTTTTTTTATCAAATATTCCACATTCTTTTTCAATGGTATTATAATGGAACCATAATTTAATATTTGTTAATATAAATAATAATTTTGTTTTATCATCAGACTCAACAATTGCATTTTTATTAATTTGTTTAAGTCTTAAATAAAGTTCATTATTAACTTGAAGATATGATTCTAATTGATTAACTAAAACATCACATTTATTTGCACTACCTTCAAGAAGATATGACTTATATAAATCATCAAGAATAATTTGTTGTTGTAAAATATTATAATCATCTTCAATTACTTTACGTTTATAACTATCAAAATAAGTGATTGCAGAAAAAACAATTATAAATAAAATTAAAAGTATTAAAAATACACTTAAAAATATATTTTTATTAAACTTATATCGCTCTTTTGTAAATTCTACTATTACTTTTTTTTTATTTACCATTTTTATCACTTGACTTATCCCAATCTTCTTTATATTCGATTGCATGCCATTTATTTTTAGAATTAAAAAATTCTAAAACCATAGATATTAAATATACAGAAACTAATAAATATGTATAGATAAGCATAAAAAAAATAAATGGTAAAATATATTTATAACTTAAAGTAAACTTAGTAATTTTAAATGCAGAAATTGCATATATTATAAAAATTATCATAGATAAAATAAAAATATATATTGTAGATGGCAATATAAAAGAAGTAAACTTAGGTAAAACAAAAATACTATTTTTAATAAACTCTAAACTTAAAAAATAAACATAAATTAATTGTTTTTTCAAATATATAAAAATATAACTAAACACAAAAGCGACACCAATAGTTTGAACAAAAAAAGTAAATGGAAGTATAAATAATCCAAAAACCCTATATTTATGATTAAATAAAACATCCCTATGTTCATAAATAGTTGCAAGCTCTCCTCTAGCCCATCTTTTTCTTTGATTAAACCAACCTTTTATATTATTTGGAGTTTCAGTAAAACCACGTGCTGTTTCTGCACATCTAATTTTATATCCTGCTTTAATTATTCTATAACCTAGCTCTTTATCTTCAACAAAACTATCAATCGAATATCCACCAAGTTCATCAAAGATCTTTTTTTTCATAAGAGACATAGCCCCAATAGGTATGTTTATAGAATTCATTGCAGAAAGAATTCTTAGATAAATACCCCAATTTAAACTATATTCAATTACTTGAACTTTTTCCCAAAAATTACACCTATTCTCTGGAACTAAAACTCCATTAACTGCAACTACATTTTCCTCACATAAAAACCCAGTCATTTTTAATAAAGTATCATCTTCAATAATAGTATCTCCATCAACACAAAGCATGTTTTCTTCATGAATATATTTTAATCCTTCATTCATAATTATTGCTTTAGTATTTTTAGATTTAGAAAAATACTTTGGATCAATAAGAATTTGTTTAACACCTTTTATTTTTTTTAAAAAAGTACAAGTACCATCGGTAATAACATAAACTGTAAATGGAATAGGATATTTTAATTTAACAAGATACTCAACAGTTCTTTTAACTGGATAAAAATTATTAAACGCATAGGTAACAACTGCAACAGTAGGAGTTACTTTAGGAAAAGGCCTTACTTTTGCAATGTCTGGATACACAAAATAAACTGTTATTATTAATAGTATCAAATACAAAAAAACAAAAGACATAATTAAGAAAATAAAAAAATTAGCATGAATACTAACGTAATAAAAGAAAATTACAAATAAAAACATTATAAAAAAAAATAATCTTTTTGGTAATTTAAATTTCATAATAGTCAAATTTTAATTATACTCGTTTTGTAAATATTTATATATACTATAATAATCATTGGATATATTTTTAATAGAATCATTATTTAAATTATAATTAAATAATTGTTTTGAAGACACATTGATAATCCCATAATCACTTGATTTTGTAATAAACCCAATTAAATTAGTATTTGTACCACCAATAAACATAATTGAATTATTATTTATAATATTATTTGAATCTAATAAATAATTTAATAAAAGATCCTTAAAATCAAGATGAGATAATAAATCATTATTTTCAGTATAATTTAAATCATTTGCAATAAACATCATAGGAATATTATAACCTTCAGGAAGAAGCATATTCTTTTGAGCACGAGAACCATGATCAGAAGTAATAATTATCAAAGTTTCATCTAATAAATTTTCATCTTTTAAAAAATCATAAGCTTGAGTAAAATAATCATTATAATATTGTGTACGTGACTTTTTAGTATCTACTATATTTTTATAACTATGACCAAAAATTAATTCTTGATATAAAAACAAATTATCATTGTTTAAAACAATCTTTTTAAAATCATCAATTACAGATAAATCTTCACAAGCAGTTTCATAAGTAAATAAATCCGGACAATAATATTCTTTACTATCATATACCTCTTTATTAAGAGTATTTACTTGACTCCAATTAAAACCATAACTAGTATCTGGAACTTCAAGAGATGAAACTAAAAACTGAGTAGAATAATCATTATAATTTAAATAAGAAATCAAATTATTTTTTGTTTTAATTAAATTTAAATATTTAATATAAACATCAGCATCAGTATATGCTTCAAAAGGAATAAAATATGAAGATAACATAGAATAAATTGCAGTTCTACTATCTTGATTTGTAGTATGATAATTTAGATAAATATTTGAATGAGGCATAACCTCTGAAAAAAAGTTGTTTTTAAGTAGGTTTTCTTTTTCTACAACAAAACTATCTATTGACCATTCTTCACCTAAAAATACAATTATTTTTTTATACTTAAATTTATTGGAATCATAATTTAAAAAAGATTTATCATTTACAAAAAGATTAGATAAATAAGGGGAAGACTCATCTAAATTAATTAAAGGTTTTTCATTTATTTTTAAAAAAGTATCAACATAAGGATTTGCAGTATATTTAAATAAAAAAATCAAAATAATAAAAATAATAATACACAAAATAAAACTATAAACTAAATACTCTCTTTTTATTAAAAAAATATTTCTTTTAAAAATAATAAATGAAACTGACCAAAATAAAACTAGTCCAATTAAAATTATAATCACTAATTTTATAGAGATCAAATTATTAATTACAAATAATATTAAGTCTTTATTAAAATTACTAAAATTTAAGACCCTTTGAGATACATCAAAGAAATAAAAATAATATAAAGATAAAACAACATAATTAATTATTGAAAATAAATTAAAAAATACTTTAGTGAAAGTATTTCGTGAAAAATTAAATAGAATATAGATAAACACTAAAATTATTAAATCATATATTGAAGTTTTTAAAACAATAAACAAATCTTTAATTACAAATAATTTAAAGATAAATAGAAATAAGAAAATCATTACAGTTAACTTAAACTCTTGATTAAATAAATTCACTTTTGATTTAAGTATATTTGAATTCATAAAGGACCCTACTATATTATATTTATAGATAAATATATTTTTAAATACAAAATAAAGCTATTTCTCGGACAAGAACCCCCCTTAAAAAGAGATATATTTGCAAACTCTCATCTATATATAAAAATATATTTTTATTTAAAGCCTGCCACTTTATTTAAAAATAAAAATTATGAAACTTAAAGTGAATAGATTATGGAACAAGTATATTTAATAGATTGTGTATATGAATCAGAAAAACAAAGAATAATAACTTATTTTTCAAAAGATCCTTATAATCGAAAA
>CAZQEL010000014.1:0-26112 GCA_964591795.1 uncultured archaeon
TCAGTATAAACTGATTTATAAACAACAAAAGTAACAAGTCCTAAAAAAATTAAAAATATAACTACAAAATAAAGAGTAGTAATTGTAATAATATATCCTTTATTATTCATTGCCACACCTTTAAATTTATTTGTTCAATGGTATTCATACTAGGATTTAAGCCTAAATAACTCTGAACATAATTTCGTTTTAAAATAGATCTATTTGTAACAATAGAAACATTAAAATCAATTTCATAAAAATGAGAAGTTGAGGCCATATTTAAAACATCTGTACATTCATTAATATTAAAAGTACTTGTAGTTGGAGTTATTAAACATTTATAATTACTTGGAATTCCAAGATTTTCCTTTGTAAGTTCAGAATTATTTATTGCAAGACAACTAGGGATATTAAAACTATTACTGCTATCTTTTGCATAACAATTAATATTAGGATTATTTATAAGTCTTGTAAATGCAAGATTACCTATCATCTCAAATTCTTGATTAATACTATCTGTATTTGTTTGATAAGTTCTTGCTTCAACTATATTAAACAATAAAAAAAACATAAGTATGACTAAAACAACTGAAAACAAAATGTCAATTGACATTATTTGAGCTCTATTATTTTTAATCATAAATTATCTTTTTAAAAATATTAATCACAAGAAACCATGCCATCTTGTAAAGTACAAGTTAAAGTATCACCACAAGATTTTATAATTGTTTTAGAAAAATTTATTTTTGTAAAATCAAAATTTACTTTTTTATTAATGGTTACAACATCATCATAGGTATAAGTATTCATTGTTAAACTACTTGAAGTAATATAAACATCACAAAATACATTTTTAGAAGGCACCCTTATCTCAGGAACATGAAAACTTATATTGAAATCAGATATATCTAAATCAACAGGATTATTTATTAATCCTTCTTGAACTTTTAAAAAAGAATGTAATGTATCTAAAATTAAACTTTCTTGTTCTATAATTTTAGTTGTTTCCAAAGTCTTTGCTGTGTCACCAGCAAGATTATTAAAAATACTCAAAAATATAATTAAAAATATAACAATTAAAATAACTTCAATTGAAGCTTGACCTTTATATTTTCTAATCATGAATATCAAAAACTTATCTTTAAATGTATATATTAAAATAGAATAAAACATTTATAAACATTAACTATTTGAACTAAAACAAAAACTAGTTATTTTTCATATAATTAAATTAATTAAAAAGAAAAAGAAAAAAAGAAAAAATTAAAGTAAAGTTGACACTTCAATTTCAATATCTTTAACACCAGGAATTGCTTTAATCATATCCTCTAGTTTATCTAAAAGACCATCAATTTTATCAGGGAAAACAACCCCAAGTTTAATAACTTTTAAACCAAATGCAATTGGTTCAAGTTCAATTTTAACAATTTTAAAAGGTTCTTTAAAACCATTTTTTAAAGATAATTCTATTTTATCAATATCTTCAATTTCTTCAGGATATACCTTGTACACTGAAAGAATGTCACCCATAATTAATCTACCTCTTTAAATAAAAACTCTAAGATTTTTTTGAACTTTCTTAGACTATTTGTTTTTCATTTAAATTGAAAAAAACATATTCAATTTAAACAAAATATTAATCCCCTTAAGGACCTATAAATGAACAATTAGGACACTTATACTTTTTTGTTGTAGATTTACATCTATTACATCTAATAATTTCAACTTTACCACAACTTGGACATTTGAACTTAGTATAATCACTTGTAACTTCTATATTACAACTACTGCATCTTTCCATTATTATGCACCTCTTAATTTTTAAAAAGAAAACCTTTTATTATATTAAATATATATAATAATTAAGAAACAATCATTTTTAAAACAGTGGGGTTGTAGCATAGTGGATAGTGCAGTTGGCTTCGGACCAACCGGTCGTGGGTTCAAATCCCACCAACCCCTTTAATTTTAAAAAATTAGATTTCTTTTACTTCTAAAACATCAAAAACTAATACAACTGGATTATTGAGAATACTACAGTCTATCTTTTTAAGTTCTTTTACTAACACATCAGGTGTACCTGTCAAAATATCCCATGTACCATAGTGCATTGGAATAATTATTTTTGGTAAGAGTAATTTGACTGCATAAGCGGCTTCTTTTGGGCCCATATTAAATCTCCCATCTATTGGAAGCATAACTATGTTAGGATTATAAAGTTCTTTAATAATTTGCATATCAGAAAAAACATTAGTATCTCCTGCAAAATAAACTGTATTATCTTCAAATGTAATTATAAAACCTACAGGAACCCCATTAGTTGAAGAATGCTCAGCTTTTACAAAAGTAAAATTAACACCTTTATATTCAATTGTACCTCCAAGATTACCACCAATAGTAGAAACGCCAAATTTATTTAATTCCTGTGCAATATCAAAAATAGTAATAACTGGTGCACCAGTTTTTTTAGAAATCTCAATAGCATCACCCAAATGATCTTCATGATCATGAGTTACTAAAATTACATCTGCTTCAATACTCATTACATCCATTTTAATTAAAGGATTCTGAGTAATAAAAGGATCTAATAAAATTTTAAGATTATTATTTTCAATGGTAAAACAAGAATGTCCAAAATATTTAATTTTCATAAAGATTTAAGCTCCAAATTTTTTTTTTTAATTTTAGTAATTATTGAAAAAGGACCAAAGAAATAAACCTTTCCAAAACTAAATTTAACCAATACATCATTTAAATAAATTTTAAACCTAATAGATAAACTTCTTTCAAAATCCTTTAAAAGAAGAGACTTTAAAATTTCAAAATTTTTTAATTGTAATTTAAAAGTAAAATTATTTTTTTTAACAAACACTTCATTAGATTCAAAAAAACTAATGGTTTGAGGATATTGATTTGAACAATCAATTGTAAGTTCCTTAATATTATAAAGTTCAATTAAAAAATAAAAAGTTAAAAAAAGATTTTCATCAAGATTAAGTACAAAATAATCTTCAAAATTTTCATTCTGTAAAATTTTTATGTGATTTGTAAGAACAGAAGAAATATATGTGTAATGAGCTACACTAGAATCTATTTCTTTTTTTAATATTTCAAGATCAGATATATAAAAACTAGATCCAGTTTTACCTGTTTTTAAAAAACTAACATCTTGTTTACTTCTTTCTAAAAAAATTTGTAGATTTTTAACAATATCATCAACATGCTCTAAAGAACTTTTTTTTCTAGATTTATTTAAAAGCTCATTTATATTAATTAAAATTTTATTTTTTAATTTAGATTCAATTGTTTGACGTCCTTTTTCAGTTAAAAAATAATCATTTTTATTTTTTTCAATTTCACCAAAAGCAACTAAATTTTTTAAAGCTCTAGAAAGTGCAGCTTTAGCTGAATTAACACTAACATAGTTTGAAACCATCTTTGTTAAAAGATCATTATAATTTGTTTTCTTTTGACTTATTTGCAAAAGAATTGAATCTGATAAAGCCATATTTAATCATTTTTAATAAATATACATGAAAAGAAAAGAATATAAGTGTTAACTTAATTAAAAAATAACAATTAAATGTTAATCTTAAAAAGAATAGTTTAAAAAGCCTTTTGCAAAATAAATACATATAACTTGTTAAATTTAAAAAAGAGGTGCAAAATATGTCAGAATTAGCAATAGCGGCAATTGATAGACTTATTAGAAAAGCAGGAGCTGAAAGAGTCTCTGAAGATGCTGCCGAAGAACTTGGTAAAATATTATCAGATGTGGCAATTGATATTTCAAAACAAGCAATTGAACTTGCAAGACACGCAAAAAGAAAAACAGTTACTTCAGAAGATATTAAATTAGCAACAAAAACAATGCAATAAAGAAAAATTAATTTTTTTATGAAAAAATACGATTTACATACACACACCCATTATTCAGATGGAGTGTTATCACCAATAGAACTTTTAAAAAAAGCAGAAAAACTAAAACTTACTGGTGTAGCAATAACAGATCATGATAGTATTGATGGTTTTTGTGAAATTTTTAAAGAAAGTAAAAAACACAATATAGAATTAATTCCAGGTGTTGAAATACAAGGACTTGAAACTGAAATACTTGGTTATTTTTTTAACAAAGAAGATAATGCATTAAATTTACTTCTTGAAAAACATAGAACACAAAGAAAAAAATATGTTTTTAAAAAAATTGAAGGTCTTTCAAATTATGGAATCGATATTGATTACAAAGAAGTTTTAAATAAATCTGGAGTTGGACAAAATCCAAATGCATATCATATAGCTAAAACAATAGTAGAAAAAGGATATGCTCAAGATATTGATTCTGCATTCAAAGAATATATAAGAAACATACCTGTAAGACTTGAAGTACCTCCAACAAGAGTAAAAAGAATAATTCAAATTATTAAAGATGCTGGAGGAAAGGCAGTTTTACCCCATCCATGGTATCTTAAAAATTTTCAAAAATCAGAATTAGAATCATTTATTATTAAACTAGTTCAAGATGGTCTTTCTGGAATTGAAGTAATTGGATATATACCAGAGAAATTTAAAAATTTTAAAAATAACTCATTTATTGATAAAATTAAAGAACTAACCAAAAAATATGAACTTATTGAAACAGCTGGATCTGATTTTCATGGAGATAACACACATGAAAATAATATTTTAGGAAAATACACAACATCACAAAAAACAATTGATCTTTTAAAAAAATAAAAATCTATTTTTTAAATCTATTTTTAATTACTTTTCTTGCTTTTTTATCTTGTGTTAATTTTTTCATATTATGTTTAAAATTAGTAATATTTGTTTTAACTTTTTTATTTGAATATGCCATTAAACTAGTTTTAATTTTAGATCCAACTTCAAACACATTATAGAATTCATTATAACTCGGATTTTTAGCTATCTTTTTTTGCAAATCAGAAAAGCTAATAAAGATATAATCAGATAGACCTGATGATGCTTTTTTAACAGAATGTGTAATTTTACCCTTTACATTCTCTGAATTAATAACATAAACATCTAAAGTTTTTGGTTCCATACCTAAAATATTTGTTCCAATCTTTCCATATTTATTATAACCAGAATTACTTTTAACTATTAAATTAACATTTTTACTTTTAAATTTGGCTTTTATAAACTTAAAAGCACCAGAAGATATGGCTCTTAGAAAACCATCATAGGTTTTATCACATACTGATGAAAATTTTTTGAAAAAAACTTTATTTGTAATTACTCCATTTTTAATTCTTAAAACATCAATTAAAGGATTAAACTTAGGATTTATTTTTTTATTAAAAGATGCAAGTTCTAAAAATAATTCTAACTGAGAAATATTCAAAGTAGATAACTCCTTTTTAAGTTTTAAATTAAACTCTTCACTATAGTTATTTAATAAATTTAAATAATCATTTAAAACAGATATTGAAATTCCCTGTTTAAAACTCACCTTTTTTGAATAATGAGAAAAAATAATATCTAAATGAGGTAAAATACTATTTTTACAAAAATCAACATTATGTTTTGATACGAATAAATCACATTCATTATTAGCATTAGGAATTATAGAAATTGAATTATCTTCTTTTGAGCTTGCGTGTAAATAATAATTAATCATATTTTTTTCAAAAATTATAGTTTATTTTTAATAAAAGCTAAAGTACATTCAAATACTTCTTGCATATTCAAATTAGTTGTATCTAAAACATAATCAAAAACAGATAAATCCTTACCAAAATCAAAACCATAAATTGCTCTATAATGGGTTATATTAAAATTATCTTTTTTATTCAAATGTTTTAGTGCTTCATTATAAGTCATTACATCTCTTTTAGACATCCTATCTACTCTAACTTTTTTTGTAGCATTAAGCCAAATTTTAATAACACCTTTTTTCTTTTTCAAAAGATAGGGTAGAGTTGATGAATCTAAAATTAAATTGGTATTTTTATTTACTAAAGATAATAAATATTTATCTAAATTTTTATCAAAAGAAAAATCGTTTTTTCTAAGTTCAATTAAATTTGACCTTTCATACCAACCTTTATTCATTTTAGTTTTAATACTAATTTGAGTTTTATTAGTAGTAAATTGTTTTAAAATATCTGATGTATAAACAATTTTATACTTAAGTTTTTTTGAAACAAACCTAGCCACATAGCTTTTTCCTGAAGCTGAATACCCACAAATTAATATTATCATATATTATCAAATAAATATAAAGATAAAAAGATTTATAAACTAATATATTAGTATATTTATATTTACTTCAATCTGGGACAAAAATATGGAGCGGAATACAACATGGTAAATTATAAAGATTCTTTAAATAATTTTAAAAAAATTGGAAAAATAAACACTGCTTGTGAAGAATTACACATAACAAAAGCTTTTTCTATTAAATTAATTAAAAAAATATTAGGTAGATGTAAAAGATTAAAAATAATCACATTATCTAAATCTACAAAAAATAGAATGGGAATTAAGACAAAAAGCTTATTAAGAAGTAAAAAAATTGGGTTACAAATTAAAAATGAACAAGGAAGACCAATTGATATTACTGCAAGTAAGATTAAAAAAATATTTGAAATGCATAAAGATTTTTCATACAGAGAGCTTGAAGAAAAATTAAAAGTTCCTAAAAGTACAATACACTATTTAATAAAAAAAGCAAAGAAAAAAAAAATAAAAAAAGGAAACAAGATTATTTATTTAAAATAATCTTCTATTTTAGTTAAAAATTAAGCAATACCTTCAACACTAGGATCTTCTTTAACTGGAGAAGGTTCTTTTTTTGTTTCTTTTGAAAGTTCATTTAATCTTTTAACAGTATCGCTTTCTTGTTTTTCAACAGTTTTAAGTCTTAATTCAACAGTTTCTTTTGTTTCTTTTGTTTGTTTTAAAACGTCAGACTTATCTGAAAGAATAAACACATTACCAACACCTTTGTAAACTCTTGTTTCTTTTGTATTTTCAAGTTCTTTTAATGTATTTTCTAAAACAGTAACTTGAACATTTAATTGTTGTTTTTGTTGAGATAAATACATTAATTGTTGTCTATATGTGTTTATCATTGTTGCATTTTTATCACTCATAGTTCCACCTCATAAATTTTAGATATTAGTTCTAAAAGATTTATATAATTATTAACTGTCGCTTTAAAGGCAATTAAATCTTTAGCATAAATTTCAATAACTAATATTGAATCTTTAATATATATTTTTGAATCAGACCTATTATATTTCTTTCTATCCATTTCAAGATCTAAAAGTTTCTTTAAGTTTAAAGGATTACTTGATTTAATTTCAAGTTTAGTTGACATTAATTCTTTAATCAAATTTAGTCACAGTTAAAATTTTAAATTTAAAACCCAAATAAAATTCATCTTCTAAAAAAGAATAAATATTTTCATCAGACAAAAACAATTGGTATTTAGCTTTTGCAGAAATATTTTTTTTTGGTAGAAAATAAAATACTTTTTTATTATCCAAAATTAAATTATTAATAGATTTAATATATGAAAAATATTTTAAGTGTCTTAAATCAATAATTTCAATTAAATATTCTCTATCTAAAAAAAAATTATTTTCCCTAAAAACATACATTGATAAAATAACATTTCTTTGATTAAAAGATGATTCAAGAAAATATTGATGTCCAAAATATTTTGCTTTTTCAAAAAATTTAAACAGAGGAGTTTTACCTCTCGGAATAAAATTAACCCCTGGTAAATATTTCGAAAGATATTTTGAAAATCTTTTTGATAAAATATTTGATTTTCTCGAAGTTGTTATAAACATATTTAGTAAGCTTTTATTTTCTTTGAGACAGGTTCTCTTTTTTTATAAAAAATTCTAGAATTACAAATACCACATTTATCATTTTCTGGAATTTCTGGGTACTCTGTCTTACATCTTGCACAATAATACATTATTTTTCACCTTTATTTTTTTGAAGAAAGATTGTATGCAGCTCCAGCGATTTGAGTTTTACATTTTGAGCATTTATAAATTGCAGAATCTTTTTTAGTTATTTTTCCTTTATATCCACAATTAGGACATACATAAGATGCTTTATCAGTTTTAGTTGCCAAAAGATATTTTTGTCTAATACCTCTTCCAGCTCTAACACCAAATTTACCGGTTTCTTTTACTTTTTTTGTTGCCATCTTCAATCACGTTTAAATTTTTTTATTTTAATTCCTCTATTTTTTTAACCATTTCATTATATTTTTTAACAGAAATATCAATCATTGTAAAGATTTCTTTTTCAGAAAAAACACCACCTTTACTTTTTTGACAAGAAACAATTTTATCTTTTGTAAGACCAATACTAAATCTTGCATCAGATGCAAATTCTTCATCTTCAGTAGGATCTATTATAATTTTATTTTCTATCTTTTCAAAAGTTATACTTAATGGAAGATTTAAAAGTTCAATTTTTTTATCACTATATTCATTTGAAATTATTTTAAAATTTTTATCAATCTTTGGAATTCGTGCATTTTTAATTGCAGCAAGTGCAGCAATTTCAGTTGCATCAATTAAATTACCATCGGCATTAATTGCAATACAATCAATAAACATTATTAAAACTTTTTCACCAGGAACTATTGAAAGTTTTTTAAAATCAATACATTCAGCAGATCTTATTGCTCTATCTGCAACTCTACCATATTCTACTGCTTCAATTTTTGGAGGACCTGTTGAAAAATCAGGTGAAGAAAGACCAGTTAATTCTAAATTAATACTCATACTACCTTCATTAGGTGAGTCTGGATATGGAGTTCCTACTATAAACTTGATTCCAGCAACAATTTCTGTATTACCAAGTTTAACCCAAGCAGAACCATCAGCAGAATTAATTACAGAAGTTTTAATTTCTAAATTTCTAAATTCATCAAAACCTCTACTGCCTTCTCTTTTACCATTTTTTATACTTTGTTTTATACTACTTGCATTTATTAAGTTTAAAACTTTACTCATTAATATCACCATTTATAGGGTATTTTTCTAAAAGTGCTTTCTTTTGTAATTCAAAAACTTTTTCTGCACCCTTAAAGCCCATTGAAATTATTTTTTTCCAATCATCTTTATCTACAAAACCATCCATTTGAAGAAGAGCAATTTGTTTTTGAGGCATTGAAATAGCCATAGCTGTATCCACTGCGTCAGGTGCATCTTCATCATCTTTAGTTAAATCCAATAAAAATTCACCATTTGCACGGCCAGAAGAAATTGCAGTTAAAAGACCAGTCATTGGAATTCCAGCATCAGCACAAGCTAATGAAGAAGCAACTAATGCAGCAACTCTTGTTCCTGCATCTGCAGAAAGAATTAATGCATCAACATTAATAACTGTGTTTGGAAACTTTTCAGTCATTATAACTGACTCAAGTGCAAAACCTGAAACTAATGAAATTTCCTTATCTCTTTTTCCTGGAACAGGAGATTTTCTATCAGAAACTGAAAAAGGTGCCATTCTATATCTATAATCAATAACAGCCTTTGTTGAATCTGCTAAGTGTTTTGGAAAAATTGGTCTTGGACCGTGAACTGTTGCAACAACAGTATTTTTTCCCCATTCTAAATGGCATGAACCATTTGCTGTTTTTACTACGCCAAGTTTAATTTTAATTGGTCGTAATTCATCATTTTTTCTACCGTCTTTTCTTGTACTCATAATTTATCACTTTAATTTTTATTTTTTTCTAAAAAATCCTTAACACTATTTGTGAGGTTTGATTTTTGAGAGTTATTTACAACTAATAAAAATGCTCTTTTTGCTAAATCTGCATTATCACAAGTATACCAAATCCAACCATTTTTTCCAATTAATATATTTCCTTTTAGATTTTCTTTAAAAAGATTTAACATGGATTCATTTTTACCTATAAGTCTTGGTATTTTTACTGGAGAAGTTTCAAAAACTCTTCCTTTTGGTAAAATATTTATATTATCAAACTCTAATGAACCATTATCTGCAATATTTTTTATTCTTAAAAAAATAACAGTACCAATTGAAAGTGGTTTACTTATTGATGATTTTGTTAAAAAACAATCATCAAAAGAATTGTACTCTAAGATATATCCGTTTAATACTTCATTCTTAACAACAACAACAATACCATCACCAACTACAGGGGTATATGCCCCATTTAAAGAAATTACTGAAACAAAATCATTTGTTTCAGATAAAATACCTGTAGCTGTACTATAAATATTATCATTTTTAAGATAAACATTTAAACCTAATTTTTTTGCCTGATTTGTAATGATCTCTCCAGGCACAACAATTTTTTTTTCATTCATATTTATTCACATTTTTTTTAATTTTCTTCTTCAACTCTAATTACTAAATTACCATGAGTTACAGTATTTAAATCAGAAACAAGTTGTTGTTTAACACCAGCAGGAACCTTTAAACTTACAACTAATGCTCCACTTGGAAGCCATTTTTGATCTGCAACTTCATATTTGTAAACTACTGAAGAAACTTTCCCTGCAAAATTTGCAGGAATTTCTGCTATTACAATTATTTTTTCAAAAGAAATTGGCATTATTCTTTTTAGTTTATCTACAATTTCTTCTATTTCTTTTTCTTTTTGTTTATTTAAATTAACTTTTATTTTTAATTCTTCAAAAGCATTTAATATTCTTTGCTCTGGAATTGGTGTTTTGTTTTTAGGATCATGAGCATTTTGAGTAATATAATTAATTACTTCTTTTTCTCTTTTTTCATGTAACATTTGTCTTTGTGCTGTTGTTAATTGAACATCACCATCTCGTACAATTTTTTCAGCAATTTTATAAATATTATCTGTATCAAAAACTTCTAATAAAACTTCTTTTGATGCAATATTTGCCTTTTGAACATCTGAATAAACCTCTTCAAATGCAACAACTTGCTCAATAGTAACATTCTTATAATTATGTCTAAAATCCCAGGCAATAAAAGGATAAACTAATACTTCAAAAGTATGTTCTCCTTTTTTTATTCTTGCAACAACAGTATTTTCTAAATTACCCTTATTTTTTTCGCCCTTGTAAAACATAATTTATTCACCTAATTAATATATTTTATTTTTTTAAAAGCAACTTTTAAAATATCAAAAACTTCTTTTCCTTCACGTCTATTAATTGCTTTTGTTAACTCTTTTGTAAATTCAAAATATTTTGAATTATGCATCTTACCACCAGATAACATTTTATTATATATCTCTCTAATAAAATGAGATGCATCAGATTGTTCTTTTTTAGATAACATTTTTGTTTTTTCTACAATTCTTACTTGTAAAATTAAACTGTTTGCTAAAAATTTTTGTTCAAAAACATATTTTTTTAAAGCATCAGGACTATATTTTTTTGCTTTCACTAATTCTTTGTAAACTCTAATATCACTAGTTTTTTTTACATCTTTTAAAAGTTTATTTTTTACAAGTGATTTTTTTGGAATAGTCATAAATTCATCACTATTTAAATTGTACTTATATTAATTTAGAATATTTTTCAAAAGGAACAATAGCATCATTCTTTTCAGTAATATTTATTACTTCTAAATTATTTCCATCAAGTTTTTGTTTAGCTTCTAAATTTAATGAAATTGTTTTAATTGCAAGTTTTAAAGCATCTTCAAAAGACATATTCTCTTTATAACTTTTTTCTAAATGTGCCATTAATTTAGGTTTGTTTTGACCAATTGAAACTGCTTTATAGGCAGTTGTAGCGCCACTAGGTTCAATTTCATAAATATGTTTACCTAAAGTATCTATTCCAGCAACAATTAATGAAACACCAAACGGTCTTGCTCCACCATACTGTGTAAAATATTGTACAACTCCACCAATTTTTTTAACTAAAATATCTATTTCTATTGGATCATCATAATAGGCTTTATTTTCTTGTGCCATTTGTCGTGCATAATCTACAAGACGTCTACCATCACCAATAAGTCCTGAACATGAAACCCAAACATGTTTATCTATTTTAAACACTTTTTCAACAGACTCTGGAACTACTAATGGAGAAAATATTTTTTTATCAGCAACAAGAACAATACCATCTTTATAAACAATTGCTACCGCAGGACTTCCTTTTTCAATTATCTTTGACGCGTAATCTACTTGGTATAAATGTCCTTCTGGACTGAAAACTGTTATTGACCTATCATATGCTTGAGCCACAGAGTTGTTATTAGAAATTGGAAACACAATCATTCACCTTTTTTATTTTTTATAAATATAATTTTTTTAAAAACAGTTTTAAAAAATATAAATTTTAAAACAAACTCATAACAAACTACTATTTTTAATAAAAGAATAGTAAGTTTTCTCCTTTTCTTTCTTCTTTATTTAATATATATATTATAGCAACAGATATAAAAACATTATGATTAACTAAAAATAACTAGTTATTTTAAAGATTTAAGAGTTGAAGCTTCTTTTAAAATAGATATAAGTCCAAAATCATCTTTTAAAAAGAATAAAGAAGATAAAAATAAACTTCTATAATTATTATTAATCCTAATTACTACTGTTTTATTTTCAAAATTAAAATCCATAACTGTTAAATTACATTCAATTAATGAAAATAAACCATGTATTTTTTCAAAATTTTTTAAAAATAAAGAATATATTTTTGTGTTTAAACTAAGTTCTTTTGTAAAGGTAAGTAAAAAATATCTTTTTCTATGCCTTAAAGTTGGCCTTATAACATTTAATTTTTTTTTAATCTTACTCATATTTATCAATAATCTAAATTTCATTCATTTTTTAATATATCTTTATCTAAAACTCTATTAATTAAAGATTCTTCAAAAATATAATTTTTAAGCATACAAAATAAAATATCTCTTGGAACCAAATCAGTTGTTGTTTTTGCAAAACTTGCAAAAATCATATCCACTTTATGTTCTTTTAAAATATTTGTAATAAATAAAGTTTGTTTAATTGATTGATTTCTAAAATGGTTACACCTTAATAAATTAAAATTAAAAACAACTTTTATTTTATTATGAAGACAAGACCTTGCATTTTGTTCATCAAAACTAAGTTTGTCAGAAATTGGATCTTTTAAAAAGTTTATTTTTTTATTTGTAGATATATAAGTATTATTTTTTAAAGATTTAGATTCAACTAAAATTAGATCATTTCCTTTGTATAAGTGATAAATAGTAGGGTCCTTTAAAAGAAAAGCACGCTTGTAAATTACATTTTTTGAAGGCGAAGAAGGAACAATGAATTCATCATTAAAATCTTTTTTGGATTTAATCTCTCTTAATACATAAACAACATTTATTTTAAAAGAATTAAATATATCTGTAATTACATCAATAGGATAATTCTCAATTAAATTATCCATTACAAAATCAAAACTTTTTTTCATAGAATCACATTTTAATAGGTATATTTATACCTAAAAGGTCTAATGCATTTTCAAGAGTAATTAAAAAAGCCTTAATTAAAAGAAGTCTTGAAGTTTTAGTATTTTCATCCTCTACTAAAACAGGGCAATTAGTATAAAATTTATTAAAAGTATGTGCAAGTTCTAAAACATAATTTGCAATAATATGGGATTTATATCCATTATAAGCCAAAACAACTTTATCCTTAAATTCATTTATTTTAGAGCATAGCAAAACTTCATCTTTTTCAATAACATACTTTGGATCAAACAACTCTAAATCAATATCTTTAAATTTAGATTTGTTTAAAATACTTTTTGCTCTAACTCCACTATATTGAACATATAAAGATGAATCTCCTTGAAAATCAAGAGCTGAAATAATATCAAAAATTACATTTTTATTAAGATTAGTTTTAAGCATTTCAAATTTTATCACACCAAAAGATATATCATTTACAATAGTATCATCAACATCTAAACCATTTTCAATTAATTTAGCCTTAACACTTGAAAATAATTTATCTCTAAAATCCTCATACAAAAAACTTTCACCTGCTCTTGATTTCATTTTACCATCAAGAGTATTTACAAGTCCATGACTTATATGAAAATGATTTGTGTCAGGATAAATAAATTTATATAATGCAAATAATTGTTTAAAATAAAAATCTTGTTCAGAAGCAGTTACATACAAAAAATGTTTTGCTAATGGATATATTTCTTTTTTAAGTAAAACTAAACCAATATCTTTTGCACCATATAAAGGTGCACCATTTTGTTTAATTAAGATAAAATTACCTAAAATTTTATCTTTTAAATCAGCAACAATAGCACCATCACTTTCAATAAATAAATCTTTATTATCAGAAAACAATTTTTCTTTAATAGATAAAAATTTATCTTCAGAAGCAGATTCAAAAAAACTATTATCAATATAAACATTAAGCTCCTTACCAATCTGCATATAGGCATCATGACTTTTCATTGCAAGAAGTTTAATTTCTTCTTGAAGAGAAACTGAATTCATAATTTTTACTTGAATATCATCAATTTCTTGTTTATAAACATCAGGATTTGTTTCTACTAACTGTCCTGCTTTAATATAAATATTACCAAACCATTTAGAAACATCTTTTTCAGGAATTATTTTTTCTTTATCTGATAACTTAAGATAATACCAATACCATTTTGCAATATGTGTACCTATATCCCCACCATATGATGCTGGTTTTGGATCGGCACCTACAAATTTTAAAATATTAGATACAAAATCACCAGTAACTATATTTCTTAAATGACCTATATGAAGCATCTTTAAGGGATTTGCATTAAAAGTATCTATAACATATTGATTATTATCAAGATTTGACTTTCCATAATTTTTATTTTCTTTAATTACAGTAGAAATGGTTTCTTTAATTAAATACTTTTCATTAATTTTTGCATTAATATATCCATTAACCTCAGAAAATTCAAATAAATCTGATTTAGGTAACTTTAAAATAAGTTCTTTTGCAAGCACCTGTGGTGCTTTTTTATAGGTTTTAGCTAATTGAAAGGTTGGAAAAGATAAGTCACCTAACTCTTTTAAAGGTGGGACTAAAACTAATGCATTAATTTCATCAATAGTGTTATTATTATTATTATTATTAATACCACTTATAGAATTGTTCAATATTGAAAAAATTAATTTAGAAAATTCTTTTTTATAATCCATTTTTTAAAACCCACATTAAAAATAAGCGATTCCGGTGGGATTCGAACCCACGACCCACAGCTTAGAAGGCTGTTGCCCTATCCACTAGGCCACGGAACCTAAAATATATATATTTATGAGTAATTAAATATTTAAATGAAAGCTATTTTTAAAAAAACAAAAAAGTAAGAAAATTAAATTAATTTCCTTGTAAAGTTCCAGTTATTTTTGCATATTCAGCTTCAAGAATAGATAATTCATCAGCATATTTAACACTTATAACATCATAAACTGACTTAACTCCAATAACAGGATTTAACTCAAATATTTTTTTATGTGTTTTTAATGTTGCATTTTGAGCTTCAGCACATTTTAAAAAAAGTATTGGATATATTGAAAATACATCATTTGTAACTACTGGTTTAATAACTACACTTACTTTTCCGGTATCAACATAATCAGTATAAAATTGATTAGTTAAAGTTTCATTTTCTAATTTCAAACTATTAGGTTCATCATAATCAGTAAATAAAACCATTGATACTTTAGCATCAGAATCTCCAATAAAAATAGTGTTACTGTCAATAATTGATTTATAATCAATTAACTTGTAAACCCCATTAATTGGTTGACCTAAATTAAATTGCAAAAGAACATCTTGTTTTATAACAAAACCATTATTAACTGGTTCTTTATTAAAAATTAAATTAAATACTGTTTTATCTGCATCTAAATTAAAATCTAAATAATTAATATCTCCAGTAAGATAAAAAGCAGGTAATGCATTTACATCTATTGTTTGAAGAATACTTTTTCCTTTTTCAGAATTATATTGAACATATTCTACAGATGCAGTTGTAAATGTTTCAGTGAAAATTTCTCTAACACTATCAACTAATGTATCTGAATTTTTAAGATAGTCTATAAACTCTAAATTTGCGTTATTTATTAATTCATTATTAACATCATAAACAGCATATAATTTTAATGAATTAGAATCAGATACAAATGATTTATTTGTATAGTCTAAAACTAAGCTATCTGTGTTATCTACTGCAGATATAAAATTTGTAACTGTGTTATAATCATTAAAACCTAATAATGAATAACCATTTACAAAAAGTGTTGGAGTTTGAGAAACATATAATGATTGTGAAAGAATAAAATCTCTTTGAATTGAACTAACTTCTTTAAAATCAAACATATTTGCATCTTTTTGAAGATATTTGTTACTTACAAGACAACTATTCATTTGTTCTTCATTAAGATTCAAATCAAAATATGCATTTGATAAAATATTTTGTTGATAATCTTTCATATCATTTAATATGTTTAAATTTAATTCCAAAGCTCTAGCTTGAAAATCGTCTACATTAATATCTGACACATTAGTATCAGTAAAATTATTATCTACAATAACTGTGTTTAAATTATTATCAGTATTATTAACTATAGAGTTAGGATCATTTGCAGGAATTAAAAAAGAAACAACTACAATTGCAACTATTAAAAATAATAAAATCCCAATAATTAAAAAATCTTTAGATTTTTTTCTTACTTTTGTTTTATGTTCTTTATGTTTATGAGTTTTTGAAACTTTAACAACATGAGAAACAGGTTTATGCTTTTTGTTAATAGTTGATTTTTTAGAATGTACTATAAATTTGTTTTTTTTAACAACCTTTTTAATAATTGGTTTTTTAGAATGCACTATAGGTTTGTTTTTTTTAACAACCTTTTTTGAATCTCCAAAAACAACTTCTATTTTTTTAGAATTTTTTTTTGAAGTAATTTTTTTAGAAACTTTTTTTTTCACTGCCAAAAGTAATCACCCTTTAAATATATAAATAAATTTAAAACAATAATGTTTTTAAATACTACCAAAAATAACATAATTATGGATACTGAAAATAAAATAATTACAAAAGAAGAAATATTTAAAGATTTAAAACATAAACACTATGGAATATATGGTAATCACTCAGCAGTTGAAATTTGTAGTTGGAATAAAAAAGCGCTTATTGGCGAAGGAGTTTGTTATAAAGAAAAATTTTATAACGTAGATTGTCATAGATGTGCACAAATAACACCAACAGCAATTGTATGTCATCTTAATTGTAGTTTTTGTTGGAGGCCAACAGCATACATGAAAGATTGGACTATGACTGGCACAATTGATGAACCAGATGATATTATTGAAGGATTATTTAAAGAAAGAAAAAAATTATTAACTGGATTTAAAGGTAATGATAAAGTAGATATTAAAAAATATGAAGAAGCAATAGTTCCATCACATGTTGCAATATCATTATCAGGAGAACCTACCATTTACCCAAAACTTGCAGAAATGGTTCTTTATCTTAAGAAAAAAAAAGAAATGAGAAGTATATTTATTGTAACAAATGGAATGGAACCAGATAGACTTGAAGAATTACAAAATAAAAATGCACTTCCAACACAATTATATTTATCAATAATTGGAGCAACAAAAGAAATGCAGTTAAAAATAAATAGACCCAAAATAGAAGATAGTTGGGAAAGATTAAATAAAACAATTGATTTATATCCATCACTAAATTGTAGAAGAATAATTAGATTCACATTAATAAAAGGACTTAATGATTCAAAAGAAGCTATTGAAAAATTTATAAAAATGTTTGAAAAAAGTAACACTGATTTTTTAGAAATTAAATCATACATGCATCTTGGTGCATCCAGAGACAATTTAACTAGAGAAAATATGCCTACACATAAAGAAGTTTTAGATTACTCACAAGAAATTGAAAAAAACTCTAAACTTTTTAAAATTCACAATGAACAAAAAGAATCAAAAATAGTTCTTTTAAAAAATATTAATAGTAAATATAAAGATTTTATAAAATAAAAATGCGTATTACAAATGGAAGATAACCAAGAATTAATTAAAATATTAAAAACAATAAATAAAGAAAAAACAATTTGTCTTTTAGCCCCAAGTTTTGTAGTTGATTTTAAATATCCAAAAATTATTATTGAACTTAGAAGAATTGGATTAAAAAAAATAGTAGAATTAACCTATTCGGCTAAATTAATTAGCAAAGAAATACATTCTGAAATTATAAAAAACAAAAAAAAACAATATATCTGTGCAAACTGCCCTAGTGTTGTAAAATATATAGAAAATAAATATCCAAACATTAAAAAAAAAATAATGGATATAGCATCACCCATGGTACTTATGGGTAGATTTATGAAACAAAAATACCCTAAATATAAAGTACTCTTTATAGGTCCATGTATTTCAAAAAAACAAGAAGCAAAAGAAAACCCAGAAGTTGATTTTGCAATTACTTTTAAAGAAACATTAGATATAATACAATATGCAAAAAAGAACGGACTTTACATAAAAAAAGAAAATGAAAAAAAACAATTTGATCAATTATATAATGATTATACAAAAATATATCCTTTATCCGGTGCAGTTGCAGAAACAATAAACAATCGAGAAATACTTTCTTACGATGAAATTATTGTAGCAGATGGAATCTTAGAAATAGATAGGGCAATACTAAAATTTAAAAATAATAAAAAAATTAGATTTTTAGATATGCTATTCTGTAAAGGTGGTTGTGTAGGTGGTCCTGGCATAATTTCAACAGAAACATTGGATCAAAAAGAAGACCGTGTAATACATTATAGAGACAAATCCAAAAAAGAAAAATTAGGTAAACATCTTGGTAAATTTAAATATGCAGGAGACCTAAATCTAAAAAGAAAAAAAAGTTAAATTTCAAAAAGATATGTTTTTGGAAAAATAGGTTTTTTTTTAAGAATATCTTTTGCAACTTCTTTTAAAAGATTTAAACCTAAAAAAGCACACCTAATTCTTGTTTGTAAAACCCCACCTAAATTATCAGTAATTAATTTATCATCAAAGAATAATATTTGATCTAAAGACTTATTTTCTAAAAGCTCAGTTAAAACACACATACCTGCTTTTGAAATTACACATCCTGAATGTTCAAAACTAATTTTTTTAATAACAAAATCAGTAGATAATTTTAAATAAATTGAAACAATATCAGTACAATTTTTATTTTTACCAATTATTTTTATATCAAATGGTTTTAGCACACCATAATTAACTGGATTTGTGTAATAATCTAAAATAATTTGAGATGGAATATAATCTTCGGTCATAATTTACTCTTAATTTTAGCTAAAATATAACTTTTTATAAATTCAGAATAACTAGATATATTTGCAGTAAGAAAAGAAGTTAAAATTAATTTATTTGCATGCTTTTCAGATAAACCTCTAGATCCTAAATAAAATAATTCATCTAAAGTTACTTGCTCAACTGTTGCTGCATGAGTTGCCACAACATTCTTTGGAACAATTTCAAGCATTGGAATATTTATGGATTTAGTGTTCTTTGATAAAAACATTGTGTTTGTTTCAAGATAGGCTTTTGAAAAATCAGCTTTTTTTAAAATATTAATAAGTCCATCATACCTAACAAAAGAAAAATCTTTTAAAACATTTTTAATACTTGTGTTTGATACTATTTCTTTTGATAAATGAGTATTTATTATACTTATATTATTTTTTTGCTGTTTAGATAATAACAAAATATCATTCTCAGAAAAATTAGATTTGTTTACTAAAAAATTTTCTTGAAAATAAGTTAAATCATTAGAATCTAAAAAAAGATTTGTAAAATTAATAGAAGATTTATCCACTATGACGTTATTTTTTGAAATTAAATTTTTCGATAAAATATTTTTTAAAAAAGTAATATTAGAAGAATTATAAAAATAATAAACTATATTTTTATTTTTTAAAAAATTACTTTCTTCTATAACATTTAAGTCTTTACAATTTGAAAATATAATAATTGAATTATTTGTAACTTTATTTAAATTTAAATAAATGTTTTTTGATTTTAAAGATAAAAAATATACTGAATTATAATTTAGATTAAAATTTAATTTAGATAACATCAACTTATATTTATTTTTTAAATCACTAAAGTTTAATTTATAAAAACTTAAATTTAAATTATTTTTATTTACCATAAACTATCAACCTACTGAATTTTCAAACTCCATTTCAATAAGTCTATTTAATTCAATAGCAAACTCTAAAGGAATTTGCTTAGAAAAATCACTAATAAACCCTAAAACAATTAATGTTATGGCCTTTGATTCCTCAATACCTCTTGACATTAAATAAAATAATTGCTCTTCACCTATTCTTCCAACTGTTGCTTCATGAGAAACTTCAGCGGTTGGTTCATCCACAATAATTACAGGATAAGTATCAGTTTTACTTTTTGAATCCATTAAAATTGCATCACATTTAACATTTGATTTAATATTTTTTAATCCTTTAGATATTTTTACTATTCCTCTATATGCAGAAACACCGCCATCCTTAGAAATTGATTTTGAAACTATAATACCTGTAGTATTATTGGCTTCATGAATTATTTTTGCACCAGCATCCTGTTTTTGTCCTTTTGATGCAATGGCAATTGATAATACTTCACCTCTTGCGCCTTCTTCTTTTAAATAAATTGCAGGATACTTCATAGTAAGCTTAGAACCTAAATTTCCATCAACCCACTCAACAGTTGCATTCTTATAAGCAAAAGCCCTTTTAGTTACAAGATTATAAATATTATTAGCCCAATTTTGAATAGTTGAATACCTTATGGTAGATCCTTCTAAAGCAATAACCTCAACAACTGCAACATGAAGTGATTGAGAAGAATATCTTGGAGCAGTACATCCTTCAATATAATGAATTTTACTGTTTTTTCCCGCAATAATTAATGTTCTTTCAAATTGTCCCATATTTGATGAATTTATTCTAAAGTACGCCTGTAAAGGAATATCAACTTGAACATTTTCTGGAACATAAACAAAAGAACCGCCAGACCAAACTGCTGAATTTAAACTTGCAAACTTATTATCATCAAAAGGAACAATTGATCCAAAATATTTTTTAACAAGCTCAGGATATTGTTTAAGGCCTTCATCCATAGATAAAAAAATTACTCCCCTATCAGCAAATTCTTTTTTAGTTTTATGATAAACTACTTCAGAATCATATTGTGCACCAACACCTGCTAAAAACTTTTGTTCAGCTTTAGGAATACCAATTCTATCAAATGTTTTTTTAACAGAACTAGGAACCTCTTTCCAATCTTTTCTTTCCTTTGAATCAATTGACGCAAAATAAGTTATGCTATTATAATTAATTTCATTTAAAGCACCAATGCCCCACATAGGCGTTTTCTTCTTTAAAAATACCTTATAACTTTTTAATCTAAAATCAAGCATCCACTTAGGTTCTTTTTTATATTTTGATATTTTTCTAATAACTTCTTCTGATAAACCCCTATTAAACTTAACATTATAATTGTCTGTAGAGTATAGAAAATTATACTTTTCAATCTTTGTTGCTGTTTTAATTTTTTTAAAAGAATTTTTGTTGATTGTTCCTTTAGTTTTATTTCTATTCATAACTATTTTTTAAATTGTTTTTTATAATCATTAATTATTTTTGTAAAACCATGTTTTTCAATATAATTAGCAAAAGTATGATTACCACTTTTAATTATTTTGCCATCATACATTACATGAACAAAATCTGGTTTTAAAAAGTCTAATATTTTTTTATAATGAGTTATTATTATTGCAGAAAATTCTTTTTTTTCTTTTTTCAAACTAGATATAGATTTACAAACAAGTTTTAAAGAATCAATGTCAAGCCCAGAATCAGTTTCATCAAGAATTGCTAATGATGGGGTTAACAAATTCATTTGTAAAATTTCAGCTCTTTTTTTCTCACCACCAGAAAAACCAACATTTAAATCTCTAGATAAAAATGAATCTTCAATATTAAGAGTCTTTGTTTTTTCTTTAACAAGCATATTAAATTTTAAAGCAGTAATATTTTTATTATGAGTATTTGTATAACTATTTTTTAAAAAAGAAAAATAATTAAGACCAGATATTTCTAAAGGAGTTTGAAAAGATAAGAAAATACCTAATTTTGCTCGCTTATCAGGAGATAATAATAAAATATTTTTATTTTTAAAAATAATTTTGCCTGAAATCACATTATATTTAGGATGACCCATAATAGTATAAGCTAAAGTTGATTTGCCTGAACCATTAGGACCCATAATTGCATGAATTTCTTGATTTTTAATTTTCAAAGAAAATTTAGATAATATTTTTTTATTTTCAACATTTACAGATAAATTAGTAATACTTAATATTGGTTTAGTCATATATAATCACAAATGAAATTCTAATCATATATATAAACAACAAAAGAATTTAAAAAGATAACTAAATAATTAAAAAGGCAAAAAGAAAAAGAAAAAAAAGGTGTAAAAAAAATTAATCTACAACACCATTTTCTGTTACATTATAAGCTACTTCACCATCAGGAAGTGCAGGAGAATCTACAAGCTTTACAATTCTTTTAGTTCCAGAACTTTTTCTTAAATAAAGTCTAGTCTTTGAAGCATGTTTTACAACATTACCACCAATAGCATCTGTAGGATCACCAAACAAAACATCTGGTCTTGACATTACTTGGTTTGTAACAAATACGGCAACATTATAAAGCTCAGCAACCTTTTGTAAAAGTCTCATATGCTTATTTAATTTTTGTTGTCTATCAGAAAGTTGACCTCTTCCTGTAAACTCTGACCTAAATTGACTTGTTAATGAATCAACAATTAAAAGTTTAATGTTTTTTTCTTTAATTAAATCAATTGCTTTTTCAGCCAATAACATTTGATGATCACTGTTATAGGCTCTAGCAACATAAATATTTTTCATAACTTCATCGGGATTAAGTCCTCTATGTAACGCCATTTGAGATACTCTTTCAGGTCTAAATGAATTTTCTGTATCAATATAAAGAACTGAACCTTCAAGACCCCCTTGATCTTTTGGAAGTTGAGTCATCACACACAATTGAAAACACCATTGTGATTTACCTGACGCAAACTTACCATAAACTTCAGTAATTGATTGACTTTCAATTCCACCAGCTAAAAGAGCATCAATACTTTTTGAACCTGTTGAAATTTTATCAATTAACTTTCTTTTTTCTAAAAGTTTATCTGCACTTTCAAAGCCCATCTCTAAAGAATCTCTTGCGGCTTTAATACATTTAATTGCTGTACCCTCACCTAAACTTGCTATTGCAACAAGCTCCATTGGGGATGCAACTGCAATTGCCTCATAACTATCAAATCCAGCTGATTTTAATTTTTCTGCAGAAGTAGGTCCAATTCCTGGAAGATCAATAATGTCTTTTGGTTTAACTTTTTCTTTAATAGGATCAACAACTTTCTCTTTAATAATATCATTAGAATCATCATCTAAAGACAAATCATCTTCAAAAAATTCATCCTTTTTTGTTTCGTCAACACCTTCAACATTTTTATCTTTCTTCATATACACATCACATTTCATTTATTTAATATAATTATATTATAAGATTTAAAGAATATATGTTTTTTGGTACCCCTCTTGTCCGAGTAAATAAATTTAAATAATCATTATTTTCCAAAAATAAAGAAAAACAAATAAATAGGTTTCTATATAATATAAGATAAGAAAATAGTAAGAAGATATTACAAATTACTAATTACGACTAAATATGTTTGAAACTAATGTAAAATGGGTAAAAGAAATTTCAGATCACGAGATCTTAGATGTTGGATATAAAGCATACATATTATCAGAACTTTCAAAAGCAAACATATCAATCCCAAGAGGATTTGTCATAAACTACAAGAACTTTTTTAATTTTTTACAAACTGGTAATTTAAGAGAAAAAATTAATGATATTTTAAAAACAATAGATTATACAAATAAAGAAGATATTAAAAGTAAATCCAACCAAATACAAGCACTTTTTTTAAAAGCAAAATTTGATGATGATTTTACATCTAATGTGCTTAAAATGTATACAAAAGTTGGAGAGACAAAAATTGGTTTCATTAATAGTAAAGTAGATGAGTATATAGCAGTAAGAATTTCAATCTCAAGTGAAGAATATCCTTTAAAGGAACTTGATTTTATAGAAAAAAATATTGGTTTTTTAAATATAAAAGGAAGAGAAAATGTATTAAATAGTGTTAAAGAATGCTGGGCAGATCTTTATAGTCCAGATATATTAGAATACAAATTCAAAAAAGGATTTGAAGAAAATAAAATACATTTATCAGTAATTATTCAAAAAATGATACCCGGTAAAAAATCAGGAATCATGTTAACATCTAAAGAAGACAATAAAGAAATTACAGTAATTGAAGCAATACACGGTTTTGGTGGAAAAAGTCTAATTAAAGAAGTTACACCTGATCATTATGAATTAAATAAAAAAACATTTACAACTATTAAAAAAACAAAATCAAACCAAGAATGGATGCTTAAAAGAATAATAGGTAAAACTACAAAAGCAAACATTGATCCTAAAGAAAATGAAAAATTCAAACTTGATCAAAGAGATTTAAATGAACTAATTCAAATTGGCCATAAACTTGAAATGATATATGGAACTGTATTGGAAGTTAATTGGGTTATTGATTCTAATGATGAAATATTTATAGTAAGTGTATTACCTGTTGATTTAAATCTTAAAAAAATTAAAAAAAGTAAAACAATTGATGCAACAACCTATCAAGAAAAAATGGACACTTTTAAAAAAGAATTAATTTTAGAAGGAATTGGTGTATCAACTGGAATTGCAATAGGTACAGTAAAAATAGTAAACACAAAAGAAGACTTAAAACAAATTGATGAAAATACAATCTTAGTGACAAAAATGACAAGTCTTGAAATGTCTCAAACACTTAGAAAAGCAAAAGGAATTGTAACCGATGCCGGAAGTACTATTTGCCACGCTGCTTTAATATCTAAAAAATATGATGTTCCATGTGTAGTTCACACTGAACATGCAACTGAAAACTTAAAAGATGGCCAAGCAGTTTTAGTAAATGGTTTTAATGGAAGAATATACAGTGTTTCAGGATATATATCCCCACCTAAAATTAAAGCACCAGAAATAAAAAGAGAAAATGAAGTAGTTATTGAAAGACCTTTAAAAAAAGATCCAGATTATCCTAAAACAATTACACAAACTTTAATTAAAATATCTAATTTAGATGAAGTTAAAAAAATAAATTTAGCTGATATTGATGGAATAGTTGTAACTATAGATAGCTTGTTTAATAGCTATCAAAAAGGAACAATGCTTGAAAATATAAGTTCATTAGTCCCTGCAATAAAACTAAAACTTAATTCTTTATTAAAAATATTTGAAGAAAAAAAAATCTATTATATAATAAACACACACACTAGAAATTTAATTACTGAAAACGTTTCCAGTTATGAAATTGAAGCAATCTTAGAACTTTCAGGAAAAATAAATATAATTTTAGAAAATATAAAATCACCAGATGAAATAATACCAATTAAAGAAAGTTCAGAAACAAAAATAGGTGTGATGATTGATTCATTAAAAGAAAACATGGTTAAAGAATACCTATCAAGAGGTGCTGAATTTATTATTTTTAATATTGATGAAATTGATTTTATAAAAATAAAAGAAATTACTAACATCTGTAAGGAAAATAAAATACTTAGAATAGCAAGAATAAATTCCAAAAACACAATTACTGATGTTAAAAAATATATTGATTCAGGTATAAATGGACTAATAATTAATAAAGAACAAATAGAATACAAAGATACAATTTATAAAAAAGAAAAAGATCTTTTAAGAAACCTTCTTTCAATTTAAAATAAAATGTTTTTTTATTATATTTTTAATAAAAATAATATAAAATTTATTATATTCTTTAAAGAATAGAATTATAAATATAATCTAATATATAATATTTATTAAAATATGTTAAAAAGAAAATAAATGTTAAGAAGAAAAAAAAATTAAAAAAAAAACTAAAAATAAACAAAAAAAAATAGATTTACATAC
>CAZQEL010000015.1:0-22365 GCA_964591795.1 uncultured archaeon
GCAATTATACTCATGATTACTTAGTAAATACTTTTAGTAAGATTGATCAAGGTAAGCTTCCAATTACTAAATTAGAAAAAACCTATAAATTAGTTAGAAAATATATACAAAAACATGATAGTAATGGTACTATTAACAATATACCTATTTGGGAAAATTAAGTTGATTTATTATGGATGAAAAAATATTTAATAAAGGTTATAAATATAACCTAATAAAAACAAAAAGATTGATTCTTGTAAAACCAGATTTAAAATATAAAGAAGAACTTTATAACCTTTATATAAATACAAAAATTTGGGTTTATAATGGTGGCGGTAATAATAATTATTCGCCCAATAGTGTAATTATAGAAATTAAAAAGAAAAGAAAATTATGGTTACAAAAAAAAATGGTTTCTTTTTTTATAATTTATAAAAATAAATTTGTGGGTACAATTAGTTTAAATAATATTAGCCCTGATTTTAAAAATGCACAAGTTGGATTTATATTACTTCCAGATTATTGGGATAAAGGACTTATGTCTGAGGCATTGTTTGAGTTTATGAACTTTATTTTTAAAAATACTAATCTTTTTAGAATTTCTGCTGAGGTGTGTACTAAAAATATTGGTTCAGTTAAGGTTTTAGAAAAAAATAAATTTAAAAGAGAAGGAATTTTAAAAAAGTCAGCTATCTATAATGGGAAAGTATATGATAAGTATCTTTATGCTTCGTTAAAATAAAAATTATTTTAACTTTTTAATAGAAAGGATAAATCCTAAAAAATATTGTTTTAAAAATATTCTTTAAACTCTTCAAAAATTTTTCTTGCAGTTTCTTTTAAAGTATCTGTTGTAAAATAATTGTTAACTTCTTCTTTTTTAATCCATTTATAACCAGAGATCTCTTCTTCCTGTATTTTAATTTCTTGATTTGGAGGGCTTATCTTTGCAAGAAAAATTTCTCCTGTAGATCCTCTAAATTTTAAATTTCTTTCAATTATTCTTTCTTTTTCATGTTCCCATCTATATTCTATTTTAGATTTTGCAATTATTTCTATATCTAGGTTAAGTTCTTCTTTAATTTCTCTAAGTATTGCTTTATCTGAAGGTTCATTTTCTTCAACACCTCCTGCTGGAGTTTTACAAAATCTGTTTGCAAATGAAGAAAAAACAACAATAAATTCTTTGTTTTCATTTACTATATATGCTGTTACTTCTTTTCTAAAAGGTAATTTTTCTATATCCATAAATAATTTAATATTAACCACTATTTTTAAACATAACTTTAAGTGTAATTATATATAAACTCTGTGATATTATGATTAAAATAAAAATAATTGGCTCTGGTGGTTGGGATGGAATTCCTTCTCCTTTTTGTAACTGTAAAGTATGTACAAATGCAATGATAAACAAAGATTCAAAAGATTATAGAACAAGACCAGAAATTCTAGTCCAAACAGATGAAGGTAAATTTTTAATTGAAATAAGTCCAGATATTAGATTACAATCAGTAAAAAATAATTTAATAGATATTCAAGATTTTTTAATAAGTCATTGGCATTTTGATCATATGTATGGATTATTAGAACTTCATGCATGGGTAGAATTTATAATGCTAAATGAAATAAATCTATATTGTTCTCAAAAAACTAAAGAATGGTTAGATATTAACTTTGGACATATTCCTAAAAATATAATTACTGTTGATTCTTTTAAAAAATTTAAACTAAAAGGAATAGATGTTACTACATTACCAGTATATCATATGAAATCACAAGACGATTTATTATCAGAAGATAAACTAAACAATACTTTTGGTTTTTTATTAGAAAAAGATAATAAAAAAATCATATATTTATCAGATTATTATAATATACAAGAAAAAACATTTAATTTAATTAAAAATGCAGATGTAATTATACTTGATGGTACTTATTTGTTTGAAGAACAATTTCCAGATAAAGCTTTACAAAATGGGCTCAAGTCAGATCCTGATCATTTACATGGAACTAAAATTATTGAATTTGCAAGTTCTTTAAATGCAAAGAGAGTAATTTTCCATAGTGTTACACATTTGACTGAAAAAACACATCAAGAACTACAAAAATTGCTTCCTGAAAATATGGAAATTAGTTTTGATGGTATGGAAATTGAATTTTAAATTAGCTTATTTTAGTTACATTTAAAATACTTACTATCTTTTAAATAATTATGGGATTAAAACCTAAAAAAAATATAACCTCATTCATTGAAGCTAAAAAAAAATTAGAGGCTAAGAAAAAATTAGAAGCTAAGAAAAGCCTAGAATATAGTAAAAGCTCCAAGGTTAAGGATTCACAAAACCTAAAATTTAAAAAATTAAATAAAAAAAATAAATATATAGTTAAAAAAAAAATAGTTTCTAAAATGCTTACTGATAAAAAAGCAAATGATTTATTTATGAATGTATTTTCTATGTTATCAAAAAGTAATATAGAAGTTCATTATAATGATGGTAAAATTGTTTATAAAAATAAAAGTGATAAATAATGTCTCGCCATCTACTTATAAATAAAAAAACTAAATTACCTAAAGTTGAAAAAGGTGCTAAACTTTCAGGTGGAGCTAGAGTTCATGCACATGATGTCGATCATAATGTGCATCATGGTACTCCTCACATTCATCTAAACGATGGAACTGTTCTAAATGTTTTTTCAGGGGTAATTTATCGTAAAAAAGTAGTTGTAGGTAAAATGAAGTCAAAAGAACTTTTAAAAATAAGAACTGCAATTATGGAAAATATGATTTCTGTTGCTGAAGGTAAATATAATTTAGATGGTAAAACTACTTATGTGCATTCAGATACACGTGACCCTTTACCAACAAAAGTACATGTTCATACTGATAGTTTAACTTTTTCTGCAGATAAAAAAGTATATAATGTAGGTACACAAAATATAGAACTAAACAAAGTACATGCTAAATTAGATGTTGTACCTAACTCTTTTTATAATAACTTTTCAGAGTACTATAAAAAGCATCTAACTGTAGATTCAATTCAATCTTCACTTCTTAATAAATTAAATATTTTAGTTAAATCAACAAATATTTGTAGAGAGTATTTCAAGGATAGTCATGGGGTTGATTTTGAATCTCATAATTTAGATGCTTTTTAATTTAATTAATTTTGAGATTTAAAAGTCAGAACTAGATATCTATAATGGAAAAGTACATTATGATCATATATATGCTTTAGTAAAATAAAATTTAATTATAATAAACTATTTTGCATTTTTGTTTAAATATATATATTTAAAAATAGTTGTATCTTCCATATATTTTATTAACTTTTAGATAATTATTTTGTGGATATTTATGGTAGATAATAGGATATTACTTTATAAAATTATTACTTCTATAATTTTATTTGCGTTATTTTTGTGGACACTACTTTTTACTTTAATTTTAAATGATAAATATGTGTATTTATCTCTTTTGTTGCCTTTGGTTATAGGGTTTATTGTTGTTTTTTTACTTAAATTATTTTTAACTAAAACCACTTTTAAACTTTTTTTTAACAGCATCAAAATAGTTTTTATAGGTTATTTATTATTTTCAGTAATAACTATACTTACATACTTTATTATTAAATTAAATAATTTGATTTTAAATATTATATATTCAAACTTACTTTTTTTAATTGGAATTTATATCGTTTGGAAATTTTTTGGTAGAGATTTCACTCCTAACGAAGTAAATTATTTTAATGATTTTGAATCAAATCCTCCAGAACAAACAGATCCTATAATTGCAAATTATTTTGTTACAACTAATTTTTCAGAAGATTAGTTTTCGTCTGCTATTATTTATTTAGTATGGAAAAAAGTATATATTTTGACTAAAAAATCATCCGATTTTATTTTAAAAATTAATACTAAAAATGTTTTAAAAGAACCTTTACCTTTTTATGTTGAAAAAACATTTGATTTTTTAAAAAAACAATATAATACAAATGAAATTAGTTTTAAAGATTTAAAACAAAAGATTTGTGATTTTAAGAAAACATCTGATTTCTCTGTTAGTTATTATACTTTAAGTTTTGATTTGAACAACTATTATGATAATTATTTATCTAAACAGAATTATTTTTCTTACAAAGGAATTTATATTTATTTTTTCTACATGTTTTTTAGTTATTATATTTTTTTTATATTTGCAAACGAAACTAGTTATTGGTATCTATTAGTACCTTTACTAATTGGTTTTTTATCTGTACTATATTCAACTAAATTAATTCTATTATTTGGTAGATTTACAAAAAAAGGGGCTATCTTACATTATAAATGGGTAAATTATAAAAAATATTTAGCTACTTATTCAAATATGCATGAAAAAGGAATTTTAGAAGTAAATTTATGGGATTATCATCTTATTTATGCATCAGTATTTAATCTTGCAAATAAAATAAAGAGTAAATTTAATAATTTTTTTGTAAAATAAAATTTTTTAATCCTTTTGTAAATATATTAATATTTATTGAATACATAAGTATTTAATTATCATTGTGTTAAGTAATATTAATTAAGGAAAAATTATGCTTAAAGATTTAAAAAATAATTTGATTTTTAAAAAATATCTTAAAAAACCTAATTTTATTAGTGATAGTTTTATTTTAAAATCAAAAAATCTACTTTTAAAAGATAAACTTGATGATTTTTTAGTTAATGTTGCTAAATTAATGAAAAGTAAAAAACTTAATTCTAATGAAATTTTTCATTTTTATAGTTATTTATTAAATTCATTTGAAAAAGATAATAAAACTAATGATTTTCTAAAGAAGTATGTTTATTCTAGATTATCGTCTAAAATGTATTTTATTTATACTAATTTAATTGATATTGAAATATATCAATTTTTATTAAAAAGTGATACTAATTTTAAAAAAATTAAAGATAAAGATGTGCTTTTTGTAAAAGTAAGTAAAGATTATATTAATTTATTAGATTTAATTAATAAATTAGATGTTAATAAAATTAAAACTATAAAATCAAAAGTTATAACTGTTAAAAATTATCTTAGACATTTAATTAAAAGTAAACAATTAAATAAAAAAATTGCAAACTATATTTTAGATATTATCTATTGGGAATTATCTTATGATTTTGAATTAGATTATAAGGATTCGTCTATTAAAATGAATGATTTTCTTAAACCAAGTGATTTTAAAATTTAATACTTTTTCTCGGTCAATTACCCTCTCTTTAGAAATATATATATAAATTGAAGTTGCTAATATATATGTGATATATTATGCAAAAACAGATAATTTCTAAATTAACTAAGACTTTTGAAGAACATGCTTATATTAAAGATGGGATTGAATTTTGGCTTGCAAGAGAATTACAAGTTCTTTTAGGGTATATTGAATGGAGAAAGTTTTTAGGGGTTATAAATAAAGCTAAAATTGCTTGTGAAAAATCAGGATTAGATATTAATGACCATTTTGTCGACACCGCCAAAAAGGTAGAAATTGGGTCTGAAGCTAAAAGAGACATAGAAGATATATTACTTACAAGATATGCTTGTTACTTAATAGCTCAAAATGGAGATTCCAGAAAAGAAGAAATTGCATTTGCACAAAGTTATTTTGCAATTCAAACTAGAAAACAAGAACTTATAGAAGAAAGAATAAAATTAAAAGAAAGAATTGACGCTAGAGAAAAATTAAGTAAATCAGAAACTGAATTATCTAAATTAATATATGAACGAGGGGTCGATCAAAAAGGATTTTCTAGAATAAGAAGTAAAGGTGATGAAGCTTTATTTGGTGGAAGTACAACCTTTGAAATAAAAAGAAAATTAAATATTTCTAAAAATAGACCTTTAGCTGATTTTCTACCAACAGTTACAATTGCTGCAAAAAATCTTGCAACTGAAATGACTAATTTTAATGTTAAAAAAGAAAATTTAAATGGTGAACCTAAAATTACTGATGAACATATAAAAAACAATTCAGAAGTTAGGGGGGTTTTAGTTAAGAATAAAATTTACCCTGAAAAGTTACCTCCTGAGGAAGATATTAAAAAATTAAATAGAAAATTGAATGTTTCTAAAAAATTAAAAAATGGTTCTAAAAGTATTAAATAAAAAAATATGAATAAATTTAAAGTAGTATCAAAGTTTTCTCCAGCAGGAGATCAACCTAAAGCAATTAAAGAGCTATCAGACGGTTTAGCTAAAAAAAATAAACTTCAAACACTCTTAGGTATAACAGCTTCGGGAAAAACATATGTTGTAAGTAAAATAATCGAAAATCATCAAAAACCAACTCTTGTTCTTGCACATAACAAAACATTAGCTGCTCAATTATATAGAGAGCTTAAGGAATTCTTTCCAAATAACAAAGTTGAATACTTTGTTTCATATTATGATTATTATCAACCAGAAAGTTATGTTCCTCAAAGAGATCTTTATATTGAAAAAAACACAAAAATTAATGAAAAGATAGAAGAGCTAAGGCTTTCAGCAACAGCATCAATTGCCTCAAGAGAAGACACTATTGTTGTTGCTTCTGTTTCATGTATTTATTCTTTAGGAAATCCAGAAAAATTCAAAGAAATGGGTTTTGAATTGTTTGTTGGACAAAAAATTACAAGACAAGAACTTTTAGAAAAATTAGTTAACATCCAATATCAAAGAAACGATATTGAACTCTCTCAAGGTAGATTTAGAGTTAAAGGATATGTTATTGATTTAATCTTAGGGTATGCTCAAAGTGTAATTAGAATAGAACTTTTTGGAAGCAGTATTGAAAGCATAACTGAAATAGATAAAATAACAACAGAAGTTATTTCAAAAACAAAAGAAATATTTATTTTTCCTGCAAAACACTTTGTAATTGATGAAGAATCAAAACTTAAGGCATTAGAATCTATTGAAAAAGAACTAAATGACGTTTTACCTACAATGGATGTGCTTGAAGCACAAAGACTTAAGCAAAGAACAATGTATGACTTGGAAATGATAAGGGAAGCTGGTTATTGCTCAGGTATTGAAAACTATTCAAGGCATTTTGATGGTCGTAAGGCAGGAGAAAGAGCATACACTCTAATTGATTATTTCCCAAAGGACTTTTTGCTTGTTATTGATGAAAGTCACCAAACAATACCTCAACTAAACGCAATGTATAAGGGTGATTTTTCAAGAAAGAAAAATTTAATAGATTATGGTTTCCGTCTTCCTTCAGCATATGACAATAGACCTTTAAAATTTAAAGAGTTTGAAAAAAATTTCATGAACAAAGTAATATTTGTGTCAGCTACTCCTGGTGATTATGAAAAATCTAAATCTGCACAAATTTCAGAGCTTATTATAAGACCAACTGGCTTAATTGATCCACCTATTGAGATACATAAAGCAGAAGGACAAATTAAACATTTAATTGAAAATATTAATGAAACTATAAAAAAAGGATTTAGAGTACTTGTAACAACTTTAACAAAAAAACTAGCAGAAGAAATATCAGAGTATTTTGCTGAACAAAATATAAAAACTAGATATCTACATTCAGAGATTAATACTCTTGAAAGAACAGAAATAATAAGAGAGCTTCGTTTAGGTAAGTTTGATTGTTTAGTTGGAATTAATCTTTTGCGTGAAGGACTTGATATTCCAGAGGTTGGTTTAATTGGTATATTAGACGCTGATAAGGAAGGTTTTTTAAGAGACCAAAGAAGCTTAATCCAGATAATTGGAAGGGCTGCTAGAAACAAAGACTCAAAAGTTATTCTTTATGCAGATAGAATGACAGACTCTATTAAAAAAGCAATTTCTGAAACAGATAGAAGAAGAACAATTCAGGTAGCATACAACAAAAAACATAATATTACACCTAAGACCATTATTAAATCTATTCAAGAAAAAGAAACTGAAATTACTGATCTTAAACATATACCAAAGAAAGATATTAAGAAAATGATAATTGAAATTGAAAAAGAAATGAGAAAAGCATCAGACAATCTTGATTTTGAAAAAGCTATTTTGTTACGGGATAAGCTTAATATGCTTAAGACAAAAAGATAATTTTATTTATCTTTAACAAAATTAAAATCCTTATTAAGTTTATAACCTTCTTCAGGAGTAAAATAAACTTCAAACTTGTATTTTTCTAAAAGTTTATAAAAATCAATCTTATAATTATCTCTTCTTTTAGTTATTTTTTCTTTATTAAACAACATATGTGTGAAAATTCTAGTAAATTGATTCTTAGCACCTCTAAGTGATACCTTTTCCTTTACCATATACTCATTTATCTTCTTTTGAATGTTTTTCATAAATACAGGATTTATTTTAATAGTAGTATACCCTAAAACCTTACCTTTTGGATTAACAACTCCAATTACTTCATAACCATGTTTTGTTTTAGGATAGTTAAAAATAGAATCAATAAATGTATTTAGATTAGGAATTGCGCTTCCACTACTAACTATTTTATTTGCTTTTGGGTTAAATACTGCTGTGTGAAAGAAAGTTCCCTTTTCTTTAAGTTTTAGTTTTTTAGTATTTATTTCATTAAAAAGTTTATCATACCTTTCAAAGTTAACTGGTTTATAAGTTTTATTTTTGTCTTTTGTAACATTAACTATTCTTTCACCAGGATGTTTATAAAAAGAAGATTCAGTTTTATTTGTTTCTTTTAAAACTTTTTCAAACTTATTTTTTCCAATTTTTGATTTTGGAATGATTTTTGGTTTTAGTTTAGGCATGTTTTATCTTTTTCTTCTCTTTTATAAATATATATTTATATAATGTTAATTTAAACATAACTTTTACCCTATACATAATAACTTTGGAAATCTAACGCTTCTTTTTTTAAAGCTGTTGTTCTACATTAACTATAACAATCTTAATTTTTTTAAAAAAGAGGCTTTTTAACATGCTAGAAAAATATACTGTATTAGATTTAGAAACAACAGGGCTTAATAGAGAAAAAGATCAAATTACTGAAATAGCTGCTTTAAAGCTTGAAGGGAACAGAATAGTTGCTAAATTTGAAACATTAGTTAACCCAAAAATAAAAATTCCTGCTGAAATAACTCAACTAACAGGAATTACTAATAGTATGGTAAAAGATATGCCTACAATTGATCAAGTTTTACCTAATTTTTTAAGTTTTATTAAAGATGATATTTTAGTTGCACATAACGCTATTTTTGATATTGGTTTTTTAAATGTTAATTTTTCAAAGCATTTTCAAAATTCATTACCTAATAAGAACATTTGCACAATGAATCTTGCAAGAAAAATAGTGCCTACAATACCAAGTTATAGACTTTCTTCTTTATGTAATTATTTTGATATAAAAAACGATTGTGCACATAGAGCAATGTCAGATGTTTATGCAACAACAAAACTTTTTACTAAATTTCAAGCAATTATGCATAATAATGGGCTTAAGAAAGATCAAGCAATTTTAGATTTTTATAAAGATCCATTGGCAAAACTTAATCTTTCACTAAATCATTTGATTTAGATTTTTATTTATTCTTTTTTTTATGATTAACAGGTGCTATTAACCATAGAATAATATAAGCTAAGAAAAAAATACCAAAACTAAAAATTGCAAGTAAAGCCCAAATAAGTCTTATTAAAGTTGGATCTGCGTTTATATATTCTGCAAAACCAGAAGCAACTCCACCAATTATAACATCTTTTGAACTTCTTTTGTATTTTTTCATAAATTTATCTCTTTTTTAATTTTTAGTTGTTTATAAATATTTATTATTAAAAAGTCTTTATAAGTATATTTAAATATTCTTTTTTCTATATATTATATATAAATATATAAATAAAGATTAAACATGGAATATACAAAAGATTTTTTATGGAAAAAAGGCCTTACAGTATCAGAATTGGTTGAGGGTTTTGGAAATATTGGGTTTCAATCATACGAACTTAAAAGAGCATCAGATCTTTTAGTTAAAATGAAAAAAGAAGGTGCTAAAGTATATCTTTCATATACTTCAAATATGGTTACTTCAGGTCTACGTGGTTTTTTTGCTCAAGTAATTGATAAAAAAATGTGTGATGTTATAGTTACAACTGTTGGTGCTATTGAAGAAGATATTATGAAAGCTGATGGAGATAAATTTATTCTTTCTTCCTTTTCTTCAAATGATGAAGAGCTTTATGAAAGAGGAGAGAATCGAGTTGGTAATATATTAATTACAAATGATCAATATCAAAAATTTGAAGCAAAAATGCAAGTAATTTTAAAAGATATTTATACAACTAAGAAATCATTAACAATTTCTGAACTATTAAGAGAAATTGGTTTAAGAATAAATGATACTAATTCAATTCTTTATCAAGCAGCAAAAAACAATATCCCTATCTTTTGCCCTGCAATAACAGATGGTTCATTTGGTTTCCATTTATATTTATTTAAGGACGAACATAAGGATTTTAACATTGATATAATTAATGATTTTAAAAATATTATTTTTTCAACATCACATGATGAAAAAAAAGGAATTATTGCACTTGGTGGTGGAGTTTCAAAGCATCATGTAATATTAACTACATTAATTAATGGTGGAGCTGATTATGCTCTTTATATGACAACAGCATCTCCTCGTTCAGGAAGTCTTTCTGGAGCAACAACTGATGAAGCTAAGTCTTGGGGGAAAATAAAAAATAATTCTGATGCTGTTACTGTTATAGGTGATGTAACCATAACTTTTCCAATAGCTATGGTTTCTGCACTAGATACTTTAGAAAAAGAAGGATTAATTTAAATGATTAAAAAAAGTGTTAATTTAATTAAAAATAAACTATTAAAAGCAAATATATTTAAAAAAAAAGTAAATGTTTATTCTAAATTAAATAAAAGATATAAAGAAAAAGTAAAACTAGCTTATTTTTCAGAAATGCCATCTAAGAAAAAAATAACTGGCTTATTATTAGAAAACAAATTAGTTGTTTTTTTAAATTCTAATAAAGAATCAATAATTGGTAATTCTAAGTATATGTCCTTTCAGGCTTTTATTTTTAAAAAAGAAATAAATTTCACTAAAATTCAATTTAATGGGAATTTAAAAAATTCACTTAGAAATATTTTTGAAATAAAATTATTTAATGATTTTTTAGTTAATTTTTCAAAATAAAACAAATTTTCAAAAATTACAATAGACACTTGGATATTTGAAGAGTTTAAAGGGTTATCTAAATTTATGGGTGGTTTTAAAGCATCTGATGTAAATAAACTTATAAAATATCATGAAGCACTTAAGACTAATGATGTTAAAAAAGTATTATCTTTTGATTTTAGTAAAAATAGATTAAATTGTTTGACAAATAATGGTGAAAATATTAATTTAAATATTGAATTACCTTGTTATGTTTTAAAAGTTAAGTGATATTTATGAAATCAAATGCAAAATTTATATTTTCTAAAAAAATAATTTTAAAAGAATATAAAAAAATACAAGATGTTTCAGATATTGTTTCATATAGTGTTAAATCAAATCCATATATTGTTGGTATTTTAGAAAATAACACTACTTGTAAATTTTTAATACATCACATAAATGAAATGTCTAAAATTAAAAATAAGAAAAATGTATGGTATATGTTACATTCTCCTGATAAAGAAGAGATTGAATTACTTTTTAAAGAAGGTATAAATAAATTTATTATTGATAATAAAAACGATTTTAATTTTTTACTTAATGAAATAGAAAAAAATAATTATAAAATAACTTTACTTTTAAGAATGAGACTTAAGGAATATACAGTTGTTACTGGTAAGTATTTTGTATATGGATTTTATTCAAAAGAAGTTAATGAGCTTATTAGTGTATTGAAAAATAATCCTTTAATTGAAAATAAAGGTATTCATTTTCATAGGAAAACACAAAATTTATCTGAATGGAACTTAATTTCTGAAATTGAATCATCTTTAACAAAAGAAACTTTAGATTTGATTGGTTTGTTGGACATTGGTGGTGGTTTACCGGTTGTTTATAAAAATATAAATCCAAGAACTTTAGATGTTATTTATAAAAAAATAACAGAGCTTAAACAATTTTTAAATAATAAGAATATAAAATTAATTACTGAACCTGGTAGAAGTATTGCTGCACCTTCAGGTAAACTTGTTACAACTATTAAAAATATTGTTGATGATACAATATTTATTGATGCTTCTTTATTTAATTGTTCAATGGATACATTAGTTGCACATATTAAACTTTTAGTTGAAGGAGAAAATGATGTTGATATTGGTAAACCATATACTATTAAGGGATTAACTCCTGCTTCAGAAGATATTTTTAGATATAGGGTTTATTTTAAAGAAGGTTACATTCCTAAAATTGGTGATAATATCATTTTTAATAATGCTGGAGCCTATATTTATTATACTGATCTTTTTAACTTAGAAAGACCAAAAATTGAATTTGTTGATTAGATATGGATATTAAAAAACCCTTAAAAATAATTTTAAAATCAAAAGAAAAAGATTCAACTATAGTTAAACCATTTTCCTTAAATAAAAAATCTGTTAATTATAAGCAAAAAATGGTTCTTTATAGTCCAGAAATAAAAAAATTATTTAAATCAATAACAGGTATGGGTAAAAATACTTCGCCAGACTATGTTCCTGGTGCAATGGTGGTTATTCATAAACATCTAAATTCTTCAGATAAATTTTCTTTAAAATACACAGATCCTAAAGGAAGATTTGTAATAAATTCAGTTTCAATTAATACTATGTTACCTTCTAATATACATAAAGCTTACAAGTTAGATATTTTTGAAAATAATAAAACCTATTCTTTTTATATTAAGGCAATTTTTGAAAATACTGAATTTAAACAATCCACACAGAAAATTATTATACAAAAGTTTATGGAAAAAAAAGGTTTTAATGTTATAAGACCTAAATTTGCATTTTCAGAAGTTAATACTGAAGTTATGGATTTAAGGCTTATTGAAAGTAAAAAATGTGGTTTTCATTTTATTGTTTATGATTATACAAACCTAAAAAATGTTTATGATTCTTATTTGTTAAAAGAAATAACTTCAAAAGACTATATAGCAATTTCAAAAAAGTTAGATTTAATTAAAATAAGTTTTTCTAATGAACAAATAAGAGATATTGTTTCAAAAAATGTGTATTATGAAAAAATAAAAAATAAATTTAATTCATTTAATATTTATAAGTTATTTATTTCTGATTTATATTTAATTGATTTAGATAAAAAAATATTAGCTGAATTTGCAAAAAAAGAAGATTTAGTTAAATAAATTTATTAATAGGAAATATTTATGGTTATTAGAAAATTTAAATTAATTAATAAGTCAAAGGTTAATAAACCTAAATTAATTAGAAAAAGCAGTATTGTAAAGAATAAAATTTCTCGAGATCTAATTTATTCTAAACAAATTAGGGCAGCCTTTAGAAAATTACCTGGCCTTTTAAGTGCCTTTAAAGAATTAAAGGTAAATCCAAGATTAAATGTTATCAAAGATCCTAATAGAAAATTTGATATTGTAAGATATAAAAATTTTTTAAAGAAAGAGGTTAATTTTTATGGCGAAAATACAAAAAGTTCATTTATTTTATCTTTATATTTAGTAAAAGGAAAACCAAAAAGATACTATGTTAAGGAAGCACCACATAATACTGAACTTTCATCAGTTTTAGAGTTTATTAGTATGTCTGTTTTAAATAAATTAAATATAAATATAATAAAACCTGTTTTTGCATATGATTCTATTGCTAAAAAAAATAGTTATATTTGTTATGAATATAAAAATCTTCCAAATGTTTTTGAAGCATTATCTAAACATTTAATTAGTTTAGAAGAATTTAATGCTATTGAAACAAAAATTTCGTATTTTAGAAATCATCTTAATAAGTATGGAATTAAGGATTTTGCATCAATTAATGCATTAATTAATGTTAAAACTAAGAAACTTTATATGTTAGATACCTTTATTAAAGAAGTTAAACACTAAAAATAAATTTATTTTTTAAATTGAAAAAATATTAAACTGCAAGGTGTTATATTATGATCAAAATTAATTACTTAAACTTAAACGAAGAATATTCTTTTAAGGAAAACTCACAAATACATATTTATCCTTTGTCTTTTAAACAGAAAGCTACCACTAAAAATTCATCTTTTAATGGACCTGAAGAAATTTTAAAAGCTTCAAGAGAAATTGAATATTTTGATGAGGAATTTAAAATTGAACCATATTTAAATGGAATTTATACTCATGAGATAATTAATTTAAAAAATAAAGATGAAGGATTTATTTTATCTGAAAAAATTATTAATAAATTAAAACCTTTAGTTGAAAAAAATAAATTAAATATTTTTCTTGGAAGTGATCATTGGACTACACATGGAATTGTTTCTGTTTTTGAAAAACAATATAAAGATTTTGGAGTAATATCTTTTGATGCTCATCTTGATTTAAGAGAAGAGTGGGGAAAAGGTACTTGGTGGCATGCATGTGTTTTAAGAGAAATTTCTAAAAAGCATAAGTGTCTTATTTTAGGTTCTAGAAGTTCTGATTTTTATGAGAATGAATATCTTAAGTCAAATAACAGTGTATCTGTAATTTCCTCAAGAGAAATAAATAGGAAAAAAAGTTTAACACATTTCAAATATTTTTTAAAAAAACTACCTAAAAATATTTATATTACTATAGATTCAGATGTTTTTGATCCGTCTATTATTAGAAATACTGATACTCCTGAACCTAACGGGCTTTCATGGATACAAGTTAATGCGTTTTTAAAAGAAATTTTTAAAACTAAAAACGTTATTGGGGTAGATTTAGTTGAATTTTCGCCAAAAGGTCCTGAATGGAATTATCACAGTGAAGCTTATACTTTGGCTAAATTAATTTATAAAATTATTAGTTATAAATTTAATGTTAAATGAATTTATTTTTAAAACTTTTGTTCTATTATATATTTAAAATATATAAGTTATTGATTACATATGAAAACAAGATTTTTAATTTCCTTTCAAATAATATTTTTATTTATTCTAATTTTAAGTACATTTACTTTTTCTGAAACTTTAGATGATTCTTGTGGTCCTAGTGATAATTTATGTATTATTAATAATATAATTGATGTTAATTATAATAATCCTTTAGAATTAACTAATAATTTAGATGCAAATTTAACTTGTGGAGTTTATTTCACAGGAATTGGATGTCCTCATTGTGCAAAGATAGATCCTGTGTTATTTAAGGATATTATTGTTAATAATCCTAAACTGGTTATAATAGAATTTGAAGCAAAACAAAAGAAAGAAAATGCTCGTCTTTCAATAGGTTATGATGATATTTATAATTCTGGCTTTGATACTCCATTTTTAATTTTTAATAAAGAAAATGTTTTTAATTATCAATATATTTTATCTTTCTTTGAAAACGATTTTAATTCTTTAAATAATAATGCTTGTCCATTTCCAACATCAGTATATCCTGATGGTACTACTTCTTTTTCTAAAATAAATTTAAACAATCTTAATTCTTCACCAGTAATTTGGTATAACGATAGGGCTTTAGAAAAAACTTCTTTTGCAAAAGAAACTTCCAATGATTTTTTACATAAATTACTAACTGATTCGAATATTGAATTACTTTTAGAAAATTCAGATTATAATTATATAAAAGAAGCTCACATATCATATTCTGGAGGTACTTTATTTTTTGATAATGCTGTTGATGTTAATGGTTGGATAATATATTTTAATGGAGAATGTAGTCTTGTTGGTTCCAGTGAATGTAAAGATGTTGATTCTGAATATGGAACTACAGAAAAAGCAAATTATGAACGACTAAGTTTATTAAAGGTAATAACTTTAGCATTAGCTGATGCTGTTAACCCTTGTTCATTTGCAGTTCTTTTAATTTTATTGTTAACAATAACTACTTTAAATCCTGATAATAAACGAAAAATATTATATTCTGGTCTTGCGTTTTCATTTTCAATATTTGTTTTATATTTTTTATATGGATTAATACTAGTTACTTTTTTTAGTGCTTTTTCAGGAAATATTACTGTAATTATTTATAAGTTTTTTGCAGTTGTTGCTATTCTTTTAGGTGCTTGGCAAATAAGAGATTATATTTATTATAAACCTGGAACTGTTGGTACTGAAATGCCACTTAGTTTAAGACCAAAGGTTAAAAAAATAATATCTAGAGCAACTTCTCCTTTAGGTGCTGGAATTGTTGGTGTATTTGTTTCTTTATTTTTACTTCCTTGTACTATAGGACCATATATTATTGCCACATCTTCTTTAGCATTAATAGATATATTAAAATCAATTCCTTTATTACTTTTATATAATTTAATATTTATTTTACCAATGGTATTTATTACAATAATTATATATTTTGGTCTTAAAAAAATAGAAGATATTGGTGCCTGGAAAGAAAAAAATATTAAATATTTCCATTTAATTACTGGTGCTTTAATTTTGTTACTAGGATTATTAATGTTATTTGGTTTATTGTGATTTTCAGATTATTTTAAACATAAACAAATATCTTTATATACTTGTTTGTAATTAAATATATTAACTTAAACTGATTAGATATGACTACTATTTTATGGATTATTATAATATTTGCTTCTCTTTTTATATTAGCAAATGTTTCAAAAAAATTATTTAAAACTGATATTTATTTAGGTCTTTTTATAATGATAAAAACAAGAAGATTTATTCCTTTTTTAGATAAACTTGCAAAACCTAAAAAAATCTTAAATATAATTACAGATATTGGTATTGTTTTAGGATTTGGTGCTTTTGGACTTGATTATGTTTTAAAAGAAAAAATAAAATCAAAATTAAAAAGATTGTTTTTATTTATTTTTTCATCAATTATTTTAAGCTATGTTTTCTATTTTGGTTTAGGTTTAATGCTTAAAAATAATCCTATGGTATCAGCAAACTTTTTATGGTTTATGGCAATACTTTCTGGAATTATGGGTCTTAGTGGTTTTACTTTATCATCTTTAGTTTTTTCAGCCTATGATATTGTTGTTAAATTATTTGCAGGAACTGTTGCTTCAGCTTGTCCTGGTGTAGGGCTTGTTATTCCTGGGGTTAAAATGCCTAAGATTGAGCTATTAATTCCATGGTATGGATGGATTATTTTAATTATTTCTGCTATAGTGCATGAGTTTTCACATGGTGCTATGCTTAGAACACTTAAAGCTAAAGTTAAGTCTATGGGTTTTATCTTAGCTGGACTATTTCCACTTGGTGCTTTTGTAGAACCTGATGATAAAGAACTTAAAAAGAAGAAAAATAAATCTATTATTAGAATGCTTTCTGCTGGACCTACTAGTAATACAATAATTGCGATTGTTTTTATCTTAATATATTTATTAATTACACCTGGTATTGCAAACTATTCACAGTCAATAGCAGTTCAAAGAGAATCAAGTCTTTTTATTTATTCAGTTGATCAAAATATTTCTATTTGTGGTACTATTTTTGATAGTCCTGCATATGGTTTAGTTGATGTTAATTCTCAAATTTTTTCTGTAAATGATAAATTAATAAAAAATCGTTATGATTTGATATCTGCAACAAAACTTGATTATGATAATAAATTTATTTTTAAAAATACTAATACTAATATAGAAAAAGAAATTTATCTTAAACCAAATGAAATGGGTAGACTTGGTTTTACTTATAATGTAAATTATGATTCTTCATTTGTAATTCCTCAAAAATATTATTGGTATAAGACTATTTTATCAGTAGTTTTGTGGAGTGCTGTATTAAACTTTTTAATAGCTACTGTTAATTTCCTTCCAACTTTTCCATTTGATGGTGGAATGATGTCTAAAATTATATTTGAAGGATATCTTCCACGAAAGAAACAAAATGAGAAAAAGAGAATGAAAAAAGTAGCAAGATTCTTTGGAATATTAATAATTGTTTTACTTTTATTAAATATTCTTCCTTACTTTTTTTAATTTTATTTTTTATTTAATTTGTGATAAATTTCTTTAAAAGTAAGAGGTATGTTGTTTGATTTTTGAAGTAGTGATGTGATTTCTCTTAATGCATGACTTTCAAAAATATATCTTTTATTTGAAATACCAAATTGTATTTTTGAAATTCCTTCAATATAATTTATAAGACTATAATATGCATCTAATGCTTCTAATACTTCTCTACTGTGAACTTTTTTTATAAGTATATTTGTTGATTTAATTATTTCTTCTTCAACTTCTATTTTTGAAATAAGAGTTTTGTTTTGTTTTCTTTTTTTCATTAAACCTTTTAGTTCTTCTTTAATTATTTCATTTTGTTCTTTTTTATTTAATTTTGGATTACTAATTATAATTTTAAATCCTTTTAAGTCATTAATTAGGCGATTATCTATTGATTTAATATAATTTATTTTTGAAATTGTTAATTTTTTTAAAGTAGTTCTTTCAATTAAAAGATTCTTTTTTCTTAATTCATTTAAAGCTAATTTAAGTTTACTTTTTTCATTTATTCTTGATAAATTATTAGAAGTACCTTTTTTTATTTTATTTAGTAATTTTATAGTTTTATTTGCGTAATTTATTTTTGGAGTCATAGTTAATCAATTTTTAATATTTTTTGTATTTCTGTTAAATCTTTTTTAATATATTTAGTTTTAGGGAAAGTATTTAATTTATCATTGTCATATCTTGGTAGAATATGGAAATGTAAATGCATAACACTCTGTTCTGCAGCTTTTCCAGATGCATTTAATATATTTATTCCATCACAGTTAAGTTTTTGTTTAATGTTATTTGATATTAATTTAACTACTTTAATTACTTCTGATAAATAAAAATCATCAGTATCTAAAACATTAGTAAAATGTTTTTTAGGAATAACTAAAATATGTCCTTTTAAAATTGGATTAATATCTAAAAATGAAAGTACATATTTATTTTCATATATTTTAAAACAAGGTATTTGTTTATTAATTATTTTACAAAAAATACAATTTGTCATAATATTCTCTTAAATTTATTTTATAAAAAGATAAGAAAAAAGTGCACCCGTCGGGATTCGAACCCGAGTCCCAAGCTTGGAAGGCTCAAATACTAACCACTATACTACGAGTGCTTGTTTAATATTTTTCTTACAAATATTATATGAAGATAAAGGTTTATATACTTTATCTATTTAATAATATTATATGGGTGTGGCAATAGGTAAATTAATTGAAGATGCAAAACAAAAGTTTGAACTTAATAATACACATACAAACAAACGATTTGGGTTTGATGCATATAATATTTTATATCAATTTATAACAAGCATACGTGGAATTGATGGCGAACCACTTAAAAATAAAGACGGTGTGGTTACAAGTCATTTAAATGGAATGTTTTATAGGGTATTGAACCTTTTATCAAATAATATTGATATTTCTTTTATTTATGATGGTAAAAGTATAGATTTAAAATTAAAAACACAAAATGAACGACGTGCAAGAAAAGAAATTGCAAAAGCACATTTTAAGGATGCAGTTGATCGTGGAGATCTTCAAGATATGCATAAGTTTTCAAAAAGATTTGTAAGTCTTGATGATAATATTATTAAAGAATCAAAAGAATTACTTGGATATATGGGTGTGTCAATAATAAATGCTCCTTCAGAAGCTGAAGCTCAGATTTCATATATGACTAGAAATAATATGTTTGATTATACTGTATCTCAAGATTTTGATTGTTTATTATTTAATTCACCTAATCTTTTAAGAAATTTAACTGTTTCTCAAAAAAAAAAAGTACCTTCTAAAAATCTATATGTTGATATTAATCCTGAGATAATTTATCTTGATTTAGTTTTAGAAAAATTAAATATTTCAAGAGAAAAATTAATTTATTTATCAATGCTTATTGGAACTGATTTTAATGATAAAATTCAAGGTATTGGACCCAAGACTGCTTTAAAGTTAGTTTTAGGAAACGATTCATTTAAAGATATTGAAAAAGTTTTAATTGATAAAAATAAAAAAATTGATTTTGATTATAAAGAAATACTTGATGTTTTTGAAAATCCAATAATTTCAAAAAATCCTGAAATTGAAAAAAATACTTTTAGTCAAAAGAAAATTGAAAATATGCTTGTTGATAGATTTGATTTTTCATATGATCGTATTAATTCAATTTTAAATAAATTTACTAAAGAAAAAGATGATAAAAATAAACAAAAAACAATAGATCAATGGTTTTAAATTATATTTATAAAGTTTTTTTTTTGTTAAAAATATTTATACAAAAAGAATAAATTATTAAAAAAATAGATTTCTGGAAAATAAAAAATTTAGTTTTTTAATTTCCAAAAATAAAAAAAATGTTATAAAAAAATAATAATTAAAAGAAAATAATATTATTTTACATTTTTTCCTTTCTTTTTAGCTCTGATTCTTGTTGCACCGCATTTTTTACAAAATTCCATTCTTTTAGAACTTCTCATTGTATTATTGCAGGCCATACAAACCCATATATTTTTTAATTTTCTATTTTTAGCTATTGTTTCCATTTTATTTTCACCTTTAAAGATTATAATATATTTTTTAAATATTACTTATTATTAAATATATATTACTAAATATTACTAAAGTATATTATTTAATATTAGTATATATTTAACATACAAAAGGTATTTAAAATAAGACTTTTTTATTTTGAGTAAAAAACCAAACAGTATATAAATAAATCGCTGCTTATTTATATTGTACTACTTACTAATAATATCTTTTTTTAAGTGGTTATTTTAATGAAGAATTCTACGCTCTTGTGGTGTAGTCCGGTAATCATTCTGGCCTTTCAAGCCAGAGACTCGGGTTCGAATCCCGGCGAGAGCATTTGTTTTTAATAAGTTAAAAACATAAAATTATAAAGGATATTTAATAAAATTATAATTAAAGGCGAAAAACATGGGAACTAGAAAAAAAGATTCAAGTAGATTTAAAAAAACTAAATCCAGACAAAGATGGAAATGGAAAAAAAAGAAAATGAGAGCAACAGCAAGAGAAAGAAGATATTTAAGAAAGAGAGCTGCGTCATAAGGCAGTTTAATTTTATTTATTTATTTATTTATTGAAAATTATGCAAAAAGAAGATTGTGTTTTTTGTAAAATTACAAAAAAAGAAATTGATTCTGCAATTATTTATGAAGATAATGAATTTATTGCTATTTTAGATGGATATCCTAATACTAAGGGACAAACTCTTGTTCTTACAAAAGAACATTATGGTTAATATGTTTTTAATTTACCTGATTCTATTTATATAAAATTATTAGAGGTTTCTAAAAAAGTTGTAAAGATTTTAGAAAAAGGGCTTTTAACTAAAAGAGTAGCTATGGTTTTTGAAGGACAAGGTGTAGATTATATTCATATTAAATTATATCCTATGCATAATATTGATGAAAATAAATTTGGAGAACTTTCTGGAAATGTTTATTTTGAAAAATATCCTGGATATATTACAACATTAATTGGACAAGCTCAAGATATTGAAACTAGTAAAAAAATTGCAAATGAAATTATTTCAAATAAATAATTTTTAGTAATTTAAATATAATAAAAATATTTTATATTTAAGACTAAAAAAACCTATTTTTTCATGGTTTTTTCTATTTTTCTGAGGAAAAAAACGATTCCTTTAAAAACATTGCCTTACTATTATTATTTTACTGCGCTAATTTATTTAGTACAGTAAAACTCATCAAACCTATTTATTTAGGAAAATGAGGTCTCAAGTTATTTTGAGTCTGATGTGGAAGAAAAGACGATAAACATTTATACAACAACACTCAAATATGTTAAAAAAGTGTGCAAATTTTTATACCCAATTCCAGCTGATCCTGCTGGTGGGTACTGCTATTGGAATCTGACTAAGACATGCAAGTCTAAAAGTCTCAGCTATGAGAGATTTTGGCGAACGGCTCAGTAACACGTGGTCAATCTACCCTTTTGAAGAGTTAAACTCGGAAAACTGAGTATAATGCTCTATAGAAAAGTAAATCTGGAATGATTACTATTCTAAAGGTTAAAGGTTCATGCATCTTTAACGCGAAAGGATGAGACTGCGCCAGATTAGGTAGTTGGTAGGGTAACTGCCTACCAAGCCGAAGATCTGTACGGGCCTTGAGAGAGGGAGCCCGGAGAAGGGAACTGAGATAATGTCCCTAGCCCTACGGGGTGCAGCAGTTACGAAACTTTTACAATGCGGGAAACCGTGATAAAGAGATTCCAAGTGCTTACTATGTAAGCTTTTATATAGTGTGAAAAACTATGTGAATAAGAGGAGGGCAATATACGTGCCAGCCGCCGCGGTAATACGTAATCCTCAA
>CAZQEL010000016.1:0-21885 GCA_964591795.1 uncultured archaeon
TCTAGTACTACTCCTAGTACTCAAATTTATTATACTTTAGATGGTAGTGATCCAATTTGTTCTGGTTCTCCAGGAACTCTATATTCATCACCAATTTCTGTTTCTACAGACACAACTATAAAGTCAATAGGTTGTCGTGCAAGTTATAATTCAAGTTCAGTTGTAACTAACACATATACTTTTTTTGTACCTTTAGATGCTTTGACTATAACTCCATTAGGTGGTAGTTATACTTCCATTCAATCAGTTGTAATCACAAGCACAAATGCTGGTGCTGATATTCATTATACTTTAACTGGTATTGATCCAACTGCATTTAGTCCAATTTATTCTGGTCCAATTTCAATTTCCTCAAATACAGTTTTAAAAGCTAAGGCTTTTGTTGATACTTTTGAAAGTCCAATGAGTACTGAAGATTATAATATTACCCTTCCTGCTGTTGCACCTGTTCTTTTACCTGCAAGCGGAACTTATTCTGTTGACCAATCAATTCTAATGAGTTCTACAACTCCAATGCCTTATACTATTAGATACACTACTGATGGTAGTGATCCAATTTCAACCAGTACATTATATGTTGTACCTGTTTTAATTAATATTAATTCTACTTTAAAAGCCAAATCTTTTAAAACTGGTTGGTTTGATAGTCCAACAACTACTGCAACTTATAATTTTGCATTATCAGGTCCCACTTTTAATCCTTTGCCTGGTGCCTATTCAAATGCGCAAACAATTCAATTAAATGCTGCTGCTGGTTCTCAAATTAGATATACTCTTGATGGTAGTAATCCAACTCAAACTACTGGTACTTTAATTAATGCTGGTGAGTCAACTACTAGTATTACTAGTAGTAAAACAGTAAAGGCTATTTCATTTAAATCTGGTTGGTCTTCAAGCCCAGTTTTATCTGGTCTTTTTACAATTAACGATCCTGCTGCAATTCCAGTATTTTCTCCAAATGGTGGTACCCATACTAATAGTGTTTCAGTTTCAATAAATTGTACAACACCAAGTAGTACTATCAGATATACTACTAATGGTGTTGACCCAACAAGTATAATTGGAAACATTTATTCTGGAGCTTTTAATTTAACCAGTACTACAACTTTAAAGGCCGTTTGTTATGCATCTGGTTATTCCACAAGTGCAGTTAAAAGTGCTTTATTTACAATTCAATTAATTGCTCTTATTCCAACTATAACACCAAATGGTGGTAACTTTTCATCTAATACTTCAGCTTTATTATCTACTTTAACATCACTACCTTATACTATAAGATACACAACTGATGGTAGTGATCCAACTGCTACAAGCACAGGATATACAGGTAGTCCTGTTCTTCTTAATGGTAATACTACATTAAAAGCTGCAGTTTATAAAACTGGCTATAATACTAGTTCAATTACAACTAGTGTTTTTAATTTTGCTTATGTTGCTCCAACTTTTAATCCCACCGCTCCAAGTAATCATGCTGATTCAATTTCAGTTCAGATTAATGCTCCTGCTGGTGCTTTAATACAATATACTCTTGATGGAACTAATCCTACTCAAACTACTGGTATTCAAATTTTAGCCGGTGAATTTACTATTCCAATAACTTCAAGTTCAACTTTAAAAGCTATTGCTTATAGAACCGGTTGGACAAGTAGTCCAATTGCAATAGGTAATTACACTATTAATGCTCCTGCTGCAATACCTGTATTTTCTCCAAATGGCGGTACACATATTAATAACGTTTCAGTTTCAATAAATTGTGCTACATCAGGTGGAAATATAAGATATACCACTGATAGTAGTGACCCAACAAGTACAATTGGAAACATTTATTCTGGAGCTTTTAATTTAACCAGTACTACAACTTTAAAGGCCGTTTGTTATGCACCTGGTTTTTCTACAAGTTCTGTTGTTAGTTCTGTATTTACTATTAATATTGCTCCTACAGCTGTTATCGTGAGTGGTGGGGGTACTTTCTGTGGTTCTGCAGCTTTAACTGTTACAGGTGGTTCTGGAGGTATAATTTATTATCAAGGTACTACTTCAAATGGAACTAGTATAACTATTCCATCTACAAGTCAAGTTGTTTCTACAACTGGTACATATTATTTTAGAGCTAGATCTACTGCTGGTGTATGGGGTTCACAAGGAAGTGTAAGTGTTACAATTAATCCAATATCTATTGCTCCAACATTAATTTCAGGAACTACAAATGTATGTAGTGGAATAAGTACCACTTTAACTGCTACTGGTGGAACTGGTACTGGATACCAATGGTATGCTGGTGGTTGTGGTTCTGGCAGTATTTTAAGCACAACTTCAAGTTTAACTATTAGTCCGACATCTAATACAACTTATTTTGTAAGAACTACAAGTTCTTGTGGTGCGTCAAGTTGTATTTCTAAATTAGTAACTGTTACTACACTTCCAGTTGTGACTGTAACTCCAGCTACTAATTGTGGTTCTGGTAATGTTACTTTAAGTGCAACCCCATCTGAAGGAACTATTAATTGGTATTCTTCAGCAACTGGTGCACCAATTGGATCTGGAAATACTTATACAACATATTTATCTACAACAACAACTTTCTATGTTGATGTTACTGGAGCTACTTGTGCTTTATCAGCAAGAATTCCTGTAACTGGTACTATTAATCCTTTACCTTCTGTAGTGAATGTAACTTCTGGTATTTACGGAGATTGTGGCCAAGGTTATCAATTAATTGCTACTGGTGGTTTTGGTGGAACTATATATTATCAAGGCACTACTTATAATGGAACTAGTACTGCTACTACAAGTAGTCCTATAATAACTGCAAGTGGTACTTATTATTTCAGATCTAGGTCTAGTTATGGTTGTTGGGGTCCTCAAGGAAGTGTTAATGTTACTTATAATCCACCAGTTGTTGTTTATAACCAAACAAGTTTTTCAAATTTAGATGGTTGGACAAGAGAAGGTGGTTGGACAAGTTGGGGAACTGATAATGTGACATTTGTTAATGGTGGTGTAACTTCAATATCTTTTTGGACAGCTCCACCTGTATATTTTTATAGAAATGATTATGTGACTGATAATCTTATGATTGAGTCTGTTATTTCGCCAGGCCAAAGTAATCATAAGGCCGCAGTTTTATTTGATACTTTAAATAGTACTTCAACTTATAGTGCATTAATGTCTGATTATTATTATGACAGTGGATTTTATCTTAATTATTCATCTACACAATTAGGTTATGCTCAATATCCAACAATAGGGAATGCATGGTCTATTCCTAATAATACTAGATTTAATATAAAAATATTTAAAAATGGAGCTATTAAAAAAGCTAAATATTGGGAAGTAGGTACATCTGAACCAGTAAATTGGAATTTTAATATCCTTGATTCACATCGTTTAAACGGTGGTTGGGGTGGAACTGTAAATATGTTAGGTAAATTTTACTCTATCAAGGTTACTGATTGTAGTTAAGTTTAATTTTTTTAGAATTTAATTATCTATTTTCTTTATAATATATATTTAAAATAATTTTATTATTATTTATATTTTTAGATAAAAATTAAGCTTTAACAATATTAATAATTGTTGTAGTGGTGATTTTAGAATAGTTATTGTAAGAACAAGTGTTTTTTAAAATTAGTTTTTTTAAAATAATTTAGTTTGAGTATCTTTTAAATAAAGATTTTCATTAATTTCTTTTTGTTTTTCTTTTTTTTCTTTTTCTGAAAAACATATTACTGGAACGCCATATTGTCCTGCACCACCTGGTTTAAAAACAATAAAGTTTTTTCTAAATGCAATTATATATTTTGCAATAGTTTCATTTATTTTTTTAAGTTCTTCAAAAGATGTTTCTTGCATGATTTTTATTTCAGTATGTTTTTCAATAAATTTATCATAAACCTCAATCACTCTCTTGTGATTAATATTTTTTTCATTAATTGCAAGTTGTATTACTTGTGCTAGTGGAATTAAATATTTATATTCTGGTCTATTAGTTATTTGTTTAAGATCTATATTGCCTTGTGCTACTGCAATTTCTTCACACCTTTCAGAAACTCCTTTTTTAATAATTCCTTTGCAAATAGAACATTTTCATTTATATTCTTCTTCTTGTTTTAAAGTAAATAACTGATGGTTTGTCTAATATTAATGTAATTGTTGCGGTTTATAGAATTGGTAGTAGTTATGCTGCAAAGGTATGTTATGATTTTGTAGATTCTTATATGGATTATGATGATTGGTATCTTCCTGCTAAAGATCAATTTGCGATAATATAATCTATTGGTAATTCTAATGTTGTGAAAGAGACTTTTGTAGGAAGTTGGATTGATTTAGCTACTGTTACTTATTAGATAAATACTGAGACTGACTCATATCATCATTGGAATATTTATATAGCCAATGGAATTATATCTTCTTCTAATAAAGACTATGCTATTCGTGTACATTGTGTTCGTGATTCGTAATCATATGTTTTTAATGAGCATTTTGTAGAGGAATATAGAATGTAATTTTAAAGTCAAGTTTAATAGGCTCTGATTTTATAAAATAAATTTTGATTGAAAAAAATTAAATGTATTTTTAAAAATAAAAAAACATAAATCATGATAATCTTAAAATTTATAAAATCGCACTAGATATAGCAGTTTATTTTGAAAAAATTGTTTTTACTTTTGATAAATTTACTATTTATAATTAATAAAAAAATATTTATTTAAAGCTTTTAAGTGCTAGATAGAGTATAATAGCCCCAACTATAAACCAACTTACTATATGAGTTATTTTTGCAAGGGTTAGAGATAGTTTTTCAGCACTTAAAACTATTATAAGTCTTAATAAGTTTACTAACCATAGTAAAAGCACTGTGTATAATACACTCTTAATTTTAACTTTTTTTAAATAGGCTATTTTTCCTGCAATAATTATTCCTAAGTATATTGAAAGACTAATTACTCCACTGCAAACTGGCACAAAAATAAATGCTTGATAATTAAAGAGATTGCCAAATAAATGTTTTATTATATATTCCCATAGATTAATTAGGTTTATTGCTATGGTGTTTAGAAAAAGTATATTTAACAGAGTATACACTATTATAAAATAGATAATAAATAAATATTTTTGATTTTTAATTTTCATGTTAATAGATATATGTATACAAACCTTTTAAAATCTTAAACAATTAAAACATATATTAGTATTGAAAGGCAACCTGCTATAAAAGTTGCTAAAAAATTAGTTTGGTTATTATTAAAGATTCCTTTTCTTTCTATAATTGCACCTACATAACTATCTATTATAGATCCTAAAATTCCACCTATAAATAAAACAATTATAAATGTAATTTCATAACCAATAAAGTAAAAAAACATACTAGAAATAAAAGATGCTAATAACGCTCCTGCAATACCTAAAAAGGTAATTGCTCCATCAGTATTTTTTTTTACCTTTTTAAAATTAGTTATTAATCTTGGTTTGATTTTTGATAGTTTTCCAATTTCTGATGAAAAAGTATCTGAAAATGCAGCATTAATTGAAACAATACTTGCTAAAATAAATAAATGATAATCTAAAAGATTAAGTTGTGAGAAAACTAATCCAAGTACTAAAAAAATAACTGCAGCAGAGCAGTTTCCTATTATGTTAGTGTAGTTTCTTTGTTTATGTTTTTTATTAAAAAGTAAGGTTATTCCTTCTGCCATTGTAAAAAAAATCACAATATAAATTACAGCGTATATATTAATAAAATATAAAACTAGACTTAATAATACATATATTAATGAAATTGTAAATAAATCATATCCTCGTAAAAGGTGCATGAATACACCTATGAGAATAAAAATAAGAAAATATAAAAAAAGCATATGCTATCATGTTAACTTAGCTTTCACAACTAAAACTTTGTGAACATATCCAAGTTTAACAAGTCTTTTTTTAATTTTATCTGAAAATTTTTGAAAGATGATGTTTGACCATGTTTCCTTTATTGTTTTATCTTTAGTTTCTTCAATTAAAATTTCTTCAATAATTTTTCTAACTTCACGTCTGTTAGCTGTAGGAAATTTAGTTCCTGATAAAAACATTGTTTTTAATTTTAATCTATTACCATCTTTTGTTTCTATAAAAAAAATATTGTCAACCTTAGATTTACCACGTCTTACCATTCTTTTTAAATTTGCAACCTTTGTATTAAATTCTTGTATTTGAGTATCAGCAGTAGTTCCAGTAACTTTGTTTATTTTAAAAGTTATTGTGTGTCCTGAGTCTCTAATATTTGAAGTTAATTCATTTAATGATTTTACAACGGTTCTACCCATTAATTGCTTGCTTTCAAGAGCTACTGTCTTTGCAATTTCTTTTGAGTCAAAGACTGCATCAGCATTAATGTTGTACCATTTCTTTTTTTTCCAATTATCTACTGTTTTTTTCTTTACGTTTACCATGTTAATTACACCATTTTAATTTTATTTAACAAGCAATTTTGCTTTTTCGTCAGAATATCTCCAATCTTTAGGAATTATTCCTTGTTTTATATAATATTTTTTTAATCTATTAATTTTAGAAACAGTTAATTGATACCCGTGTTTTCCTCTAGTATCCTTGTGATTATTTTCTTTGTGTTTTATTAATTTAACTGCTCTTTTAATAAGTGCCATTAAATCATCAGGTATTTCTTTTTGGATGTTTAATTCTTTTTGAATTTTTCCAATTCTTTTACCAGTTTCTTTTTTTATTTTTAATACATTTAATTTTTTAAGTTCTAAACCAATAGCTGCATTTGACTCACCTTTTTTAGTAAGTTCTTCAATTTTCTTATAAATTTCGTCTTTTTCTATTTTTTTTGTAGTTTCTTTTTTTTCAACCATATTTAATCATGTTTTTTTATTTTTAATATTTTTATATAAAAATTGTGGCGATATTTTTATAAAAAGAATTATTATATTATATATAATTATTATTGCAATCTATTTATATATATATTTGTTTAAAGGTATCTTCCTCTTTTTTCGATAATTTCTATTTGGTTTACGATTTCTTTTTGGTTAGTTTTATTTAGATATCCTTTTTTGATTGGATTCCAAAAATCTTCTGTTTTTTTAAGAGAAAGCAGTGTTTTTTTTAAAACTAAAAGATCAGTTGCTTTGTTTTCTAATTTTAGTGAAACATATCCTAATCCAAAGTCTATAAAGTAGATTTTGCTATTATAAGTTAGTATATTTATTAAATTTAAATCTCCATGTATTATATTATTATTATGTAGTTTTGCAATTTCGGATCCAATTTGTTCTAATTTATGTTTATGTTGTTTTGTGTCTTTAATATATTCCATTATAATTGTGTCTTCTGAAATATAATAAATATAAGGAGAATTTAATCCAATTTCTTTTATTTTTTTTAAAAGAAAAGCTTCTTCTTTATTTCTAGTTTTAATAATTTTTTTATCAAGTAGTTTATTTCTATATTCTTTTTTATTTCTTTTTTTAATACATACAATTTTAGTTAGTATTTTTGTTTTATATAAACTTGCCTCTGCACCAATTGCTATTTGTTTCATATGTTAAATTTTTTTTTACTTACAAACATCTATTTGTGCAAGTTCAATTTTGTATTGAGAATATGTTTTTTTAAGATCTTTTAAATATAAGTTATAACTTTCAATATTTAATTTTATAAATTTTTTAGAATTTAACATTTGGAAATCATTAGTAAGTTTATTGATTGTAATGTTTGCTGCATTTATTTTTAATTTTAAATCTCTAGAAACACAATCTTCTCTTACTATGTTTGCTCTTTTAAGTAGTCTTTCAATTGTTGATACATCTTGAGTTAAATTTACAAATTCAATGAATTTAGTTGTAATTGTTTTTTCTGAAATTTTAAATAATTCTGTTGTGTAATCATTTGGATTTGCAGGGACTAATATTTGCTTTGACAATCCATATTTATCATTTATTATAACTATTTTTTCAATATTGCTTTGTTTTATTTGGTTTAAAAATAAAAATACAAAGAAAACGATTACAATAATTATTAATAAATCACCTAAAAAACTAATTTTTCTTTTTTCCATTTATTATCAAATTGTTATTTCTAATTTAATTCCTTCAAATTCATAATTAAACGATTTTAATTTTTCACTAGTTTCTATATTTTCTGAAATTGTTACTGCTTTTAAATCTGGCAAATACCCATCGTAATTTTTATTAGTTTCAACAACTATTTTTTTAATTTCTTGTTTAAGTGAAAAATTATTTCCGGATTTATAATTTCTAATTGCACTAATTATTTTTAAAATTTCTAAAGATATTTCACGTGTATCTTTTATATATTTATTAGTGTCAGTATATTTTAAAAGGTGAACTGATTTTACTTTTTCAAAATCAATAAAATATGAATTGTATAATTCTTCTGTTATAAATGGCATATATATAGAGTACATTTTAATAATTTCTATAAATGCTTTATATAATGTATATTGTGCTGATTTTTTATTTTTTTCCCCACGTCTGTCTGGATTATATAATCTATCTTTAACTATTTCAATATAGTAATCACATAGATCTTTCCAAAAGAAAGTATTTATTTCTTGTAGTGCTTTTGAATATTCATATTTATCTAATTTTTTTTTCACTGATTCAATTGTTTCTGTAAGTCTGTTTAAGAGATAAATATCAATTTTTTGATTTTCATCTAAATCAATTTTGTTAGGTGTATAGTCTTTTAAATGAATTAATGCAAATTTAGTGGAGTTAAATAATTTTATCATTGTCTTTTGACCAACAATAACTTCTTTTTCTGGGTATGCTAAATCTTGCCCAGGTTTACATGTTCCTGCCATATATCTTAGAGCGTCAGCTCCATATTTTTCAAACACATCTGTTGGTTCAATTGCATTTCCTAATGATTTACCCATTTTTCTTCCATCAGATGCAAGTATGAATCCATTAATGTATGCTAAATTCCATGGAGTTAAATTATAATGCATTTTAGATTTAACTAATGTGTTAAATAACCAAAATGAAATTATATCATGTCCCTGTGTTCTAAGATCCATTGGTTTGTCTTTTAATAGTTCGTAAGTTTTATGTCCTTTTAATTTTTCTTTAATTATTGTAGGTGTAAGTGCACTTGTTGTCCAAGTTGTCATAACATCTTTTTCTGGAACTATATTTTTTGAATTACATTTAGGACAACTAGTTACAGGTGGATTTTTTGTAAGTGGATCTATCGGTAAATCTTCTTCTTTTGCAAGTATTACTTCTCCACAATCTGAACAGAACCATAATGGGAATGGAATTCCAAAATGTATTTGTCTTGAAATACACCAATCCCAATTAAGACCTTGTACCCAGTTTACATATCTGTGTTTATAAAACTCAGGAAACCAAGTAAATTCGTCAGCCCAAGATATCATTTTGTCTTTAATATCTAAATATTTTAAGAACCATTGTTTTGATTTAACAAATTCAATAGGTTTTTTACATCTTTCGTGACAGTTAACTGCATGGTTAATTTTTTTTTGACCAATTAATAAATTATTTATTTTTAAATCTTCAATTATTTGTTTTCTGGCATCGATTGGTTTTAGTCCTTCATATTTTTCAGCCACATTAGTCATTAGTCCGTTTTTTGATATGGAGGCTTTTATTGGTAAATTATGTTTCTTTTGCCATTCAACATCAGTTGCGTCTCCAAAAGTACAACACATAACAAGTCCTGTTCCTTTGTCGATTTCTGCTTTAGGATCTTCAATAATTGGTACTTTATAATTAAATAAAGGCACTGTTGCTATTTTCCCTTTAAGATGTTTATATCTTTCATCATTTCCATTGTAAAATATTGCAACACATGAAGATAATAATTCTGGTCTTGTGGTTGAAATAATTAAATCTTCAGTTTTAGTTTTAAATATTATATCATTAAAAAAAGAAGGCATATCAATATCTTCTAAATCAACTTGAGCAACCGCAGTTTGGCAGTGAGTACACCACATAGTAGGAGCATCTTTTCTATATATTCTATTTTTATTATATAAATCTATAAATGATTTTTGTGAAATTCTTCTACAACTATCATCAATAGTTGTATAATAAAACGACCAATCAATACTCATTCCTAGACTTTTAAAATTATCAATATAATTTGGTCTTAATTCTGTTTTTAATGTGTTAATACAAAGATCTACAAATTCTTCTCTTTCCATTTTTTGTGCTTTTACATTTTTTAATTTTTCAATAAGTTTTTGTGTTGGAAGACCATTATCATCAGTTCCAAAAGGATGTAGTACATTAAATCCTTTTTGTCTTTTATATCTTGCAAAAAAATCTAATTGAGCACCACTATAAGCGTGACCCATGTGTAATTTTCCTGAGATTGTTGGTGGTGGTGAATCAATAATGTATGTTGGAGTTATTATATCATCTTTATCAAAAGAATAAATTGATTCTTTATCCCAATATTCTTTCCACTTTTGTTCTGTTTCTTTATGATTGTATTTTTTTGGTAGTTCTTGCATATTTAATCTTTTTTTTAATTTAATATATATAATATACTAAATAACATTTAAATAATATATTTTTATTATTATTTAACTATTTTTTTTAATTATTTCAATAATTTTAGAATAGATTTCTTTTTTTATCTCTAATTCATTAAGTTGTTTTGTTAACTGTTCCATTTTCATATTGGATGTTTTAATTTTGAATACTTTTTTTCTTTCGCTATATTCTCCAATTTGACTATGTTTATACACTATTGAATTATTTATTGTTTCTTTTAGTTTTTTTCTGTAATCTGGATTAACTAAAAATGTTTCAAATAAATTTTTATATTCTGGATCTAATAAAATTTTGTCTGTAAGTTTAGTATCTATAATATCTTGTTTATATTCTTTATTTGTCATTTTTTTAATTTTATGTCTCCAAAAGTCTTTTTTAAAATAAATATTAACTGGAAACATTAGTCTATCTCTTTCTACTTTTAATTTTGTTTTTTTCCAATAATTAAATTGTTTTTTAACATCATTTATTTGTTTTATTGATTCGTTTTCTTTTTTTCGAATATCATCCATTTTTGGATAGGTTATTTTATTGTTAATTACATGCATTACTTTCTTTTTAAAGAAAAAATCAATTTGTTTTTCTTCTTTTTCTGTAAGTTTTAAATCGAGTATTTTAATTAATTCTTGTGTATTTGAGATTGTTTTCTTCATATGGAGTCAAATTTATCTTTATCTTTATTTATTTGTAATATATATATGTTAGATTTATTTAAAGCTCTTTTGTTTTTGTTAAATGAAAAGCTTTATTAATTTTTATAATTATAATTATATATCGTATAATAGAGGAGTTGTGATTTTATGTTTCCAGGAATGAATGGTATTGATCCAAGAAAAATGCAAGCGCTTATGAAACAAATGGGTGTTCAAAATAATGAACTTGATGCTGAAAAAGTTACTATTGAACTTAAAAATGGTAAAATGATTATTGTTAAGTCTCCATCAGTAACAGAAATAATTATGCAAGGTAACAAGAGTTTTCAAGTAGCAGGGGATGTATCCTATACAGAAGAACTTAAATTGTTAGAAGAAGATATTGTAATGGTTTCTGAATCTGCAAAAATTTCATTAGAACAAGCAAAGGGATTTTTAGAAAAAACAAAGGGTAATATTGCCGAAGCAATATCTTTAGCTCAGGAATAGTTATAACTATTCCACTGTTTTTTTACTTAAACTAATAAACACTATATCTTTTTTTGAAACATATGCTTGTGCTGTAAGATCAAAACTAGTTTTGTTTTCATCATCGGGATATGATAACCATACACCGTAATTTTGGTCTGCATAGTTGTAATTGTTTCCTTCAAGTTCAATAGTTGTTATATCAAACATTCCTTTTTTGTTTGTTTCAGACACAATTATATTTAATTCAGCTAATTTATTTAAAATATAATTTGTTGGAATTGTTTCTAATATAATATAATAGCTTACTTTAGGTTCTGTAAATATATTTTCAATTGATATATTATTGTCTGCAAGAACAGAAAGTGCTTCTGTGTATTCTTCAAAATTAATATCTTCTTTTAAAGTTACATTTACTTGATTATCAATAATTTCAATTTTAGATATATTGTTATTATCTATACTATCGGAGTTAAAATCCATTAAATTTGCATCATTGTAAACTAATGTATTTTCTGTGTTTATTGTTATCTCTTTTTCAATATTTAAATCTGTTAATAATTGTTCTTTAGTTATTTGATTTTCAATAATACTTTCAGCTTTAATTAAATATTCTTCTTCCCAATTAAATAAATCTAAAGTTACATCTCCAACAACCATTTTTGGATTTGCAGATATATTTGTTGCTTCGTAAAATATTAGTGATTCTGGTTTTTCACCTCTAAATAATGCTTGTACTTGTCCAGAAACTTCATCATCTTTTTGTGTGCTTAGACCTACAATTGCTGAAACTCTTTGATCTATGAATTCATATTCAAGTGTTTTGTTTTCATCGGTTTCGCTAGTAAATAAAACTTTTTCATTTAAATCAATTGTTGCTTGTTTATAAAATTCAATTGGTTCTGATGTTAAGTAATCTAATTTATTAATTGCAGAAACTATATTGTTTTGTTCTGTTTCATCAATTACTGCTCTTACTATTACAATTATGTTTTCATCTTGTAGTTTATTAAATTCAATTGTGGTTCTTTTAATTCCTTTTATTGTAATAAAATCTTGTTGTATTTGATTTGTATCAAAAAGAGTTGTTTTACTTGCAATAATTATTTCAGGGTATACTTGAGAAATTATACTTTGTGCATTACCACTAAATCCTTCAGTTGGAATTTGTGCTATGTTTTGATCAGTATTATTTGATGTTGGACTTTCAGCTCTTGAACCTAATGCCATTCCAACTACAGATCCTAAAATTAATAATACTAAAATTAATGATAATATTGTTTCTTTGTTCATAATAAATTCACATTTTTATTTATTTAAAATAAGGTTTTTTTTTATTTATATATATTTATCTTTTAAAAGAATTTATAAGGGTTTCTTTTTATGTATTTCTAAATATATATTAATTATGATCCATTTTAAATTAAAGAATGTGAGTATTAAACATAAAGGTGTGCTTGCACCTATGCAAGAGTACACTCATCTTCCATTTAGACTCTTATGTAATGAATACAAAGCAGGTTTAACTTTTAGTGAAATGATTAGTATTCATCAAATTTTAAATTTTAAAGATGATTTATCTAAATTAGATAACTTATTTTCAATAGATAAAGAAGGTAAAACAGCCGTTCAATTATTTGGAAATTTTAGTGATAGAAAAAAAACATTAGAAGCAGTTCATATTTTAGATAAATATAAGTATTTTGATATAATTGATCTTAATTTTGGTTGTCCATCATTAAAAATAATAAACAGCAAGGGTGGATCTTTTAATTTGACTCAAATTAATAAAGTTATTCCAGTGATAGATGAATTAGTCAGTACAACAGTAAAACCAATAACCATAAAAACAAGATTAGGCTTTTCTAAAAATGAAATTAATTTAATTTCATCTTCTTTGTTTAAAGCAGGAATTGCAGGAGTATCAATTCATGGTCGTTTAGCTAGTGAAAATTATAGTCATTCATCTAATGTCATGGCTGTAAGACAAATTAAAGAAATATCTCCAGTTCCAATTATTTATAATGGAGATGTTACTAAAGATAATTTTAAACAATATCTAGATTTTGATGGTGTAATGGTTGGACGTGAATCTTTAGGGAATCCTTTTATTTTTAAACAAATTGATTCTTTTGTAAATGATAGGGTTGTTTTAGAAAAAGAAAATAATAATAATGTTGTTTTAAGGTTTTTAGATTTAGTTAAGCAATACCCAATTAGTTTCGCTAAATTAAAAACTTCTTTAATTCCTTTTTTTAAGGATAAAGTAGGTTCTTCAAAAATTAGAAAAAAAATTTCTATTTCTAAAGATTTAGATGAAATCACAGAAATAGTAGATAAATAAGTAAACCAATAGTTATTAACCAAAGAATTATTTTATAGTTTTTAAAAATTTCTACAAATATAAATTTAATACCTTCAAAAATACCTGAAAAAAAACCACCTAAATAACTAGGTAATTTTTTATCTTCTTGAATGTCAGTAAATACTTCTTTAATAAGATCTAATTTTGATTTATTTTTCATTTTAATAATATCAAAATTATTTACCTTTCCAGTAACCGCATCTAATTTAAGTTTAAATTTATCTAATTGTACTTTCCAGTTAGGTACATATATTTCTTCAATTCCACTTAAGGATATTTGATCTTCAGTTACGTTATGCTTGTACATTAAGTATTTATGTATGGTCTTTTCAGCTTCTTCTTTTATAACAATAGAAGTTTTAATATTAATTTGTATTTGTTCAGTTTTTGGTGCGTTTAATTTTTCTTTAATAATTGGTTTTGAAAATTTAAATATTTCAATAACTTTTTCATTTATTTGGTTATTGATTGCATTTAATGAGATTTGTTCAGAAATATGATTAAACTCATCATTTTTATTTATTAAAATATCGTAGAAACAGAACCAGTAAGGTGTAATAGTAAGATAAAGTTGATCTTTCTTTATCTCATATTTATAACCTTTTTTTTTAAGTGCAATTTGAATTATATTAACTGCGCTTTTAGGATCCAATTTTATTGGAAACCTTTTTTGCTTAATTTGAATTGCCATTTAATTAATCTTATTTCATTTTTTTGATAATTTTTACTTTTGTAGGAACAAGTAATAATTTTGTTTTAGAAATCATTGCAAGATCTCCACCTTTATCTGTAAGGTACATTTTTAATTGTCCAACAAATTGTTTTGCCCTTTGTGGATTTCTTTTTGAGATTCCTTCAATATCTAAAATAACTAAGTTTCTTTCATTAAGTTCTTTAATTGTTATTTCAACTTCTTGATTAGATTGTAAATTTATAGGTTTTACATAAAAATCTACATCTTCAGGCACATCCTCAACATCCATGTTGTTTAAGAATTCGTCCATGTCAATTTCTTCTTTTTTGTTAAACATTTTTTCTAAAAAGGCCATTAATCCCACCCCAGTAATATTGAATATTAATTTATATAATAATTATGAACCAAAATATTTAAATACAAAATGTATTTTTATCTTATTTTTTAACATTTAGGGGTTGATTTACTTAAATTTGACCTCTTAAATCACTAATTTTAAAATTACATCTTAATTAAACCCATTTTTTTATAATAATTAAGACAATTGGTGTTTTTTTATATAAAACAACTCTCTTTTTATTATTTTTAGTTTAATATATAATTATATGTACGAAGGAATAATTATTCATTACAATGAAATTGCAATAAAAGGACAAAATAGAATATTTTTTGAAAATAAATTAGTTGAAAATGTGCGTTTTGCAATTAAAAATAAATATAAGGTATCTAGAGAATATGGTTATATATTTATTTATTTTACTGAAATTAATATCACGGAAGTAAATGAGCTTATTAGTATTATTGAATGTGTGCCAGGCATTTCTTCTTTTTCTTTAGTAAAAACATCTAAACTTGATATTGATGAAATTAAAAAAAATGCAGCATTAGTTTTGAATAAAAATACATTTAATACCTTTAAAGTCGCATCCAAAAGAAGTTATAAACAATTTGAATATAAGTCTCCAGAAATAAATGCACAAGTTGGAGCATATATAATTGATAATTTAAAAAAGCAAGTGGATGTTAAAAATCCAGATGTTATTTTATATATTGAAATTAATAAAAAAAACGTGTTCTTATTTATTAATAAAATAAAAGGGGTTGGGGGTCTTCCAGTTGGAGCGGGTACAAAAGTAGTCTGTTCTATGTCCGGAGGAATTGATAGTCCTGTAAGTGCTTATATGTTTATGAAAAGAGGGTGTCCGGTTACTTTTGTTCACATTTATAATAATACTTTAGTTAAAAATCAAATTAAAGATAAATTAAAAAAATTAGTAAAGATATTAAGTAAATTCCAATTAAAATCTAAATTGTATATGGTGCCATTTTCAGAGATACAATCTCAAATTATTGCTAATATTCGTTCTGATTATAGAATGATTATTTATAGAAGATATATGTTTAAAATAATTACTAAAATTGCAGAAATAGAACATGCAAAAGCCATAATTACAGGAGATAATATTGGTCAAGTAGCATCTCAAACTTTAGAGAATATAACTTCTATTTATGAAGCTACTTCGCTTCCAATTTTTTCTCCATTAATAGCTTTTGATAAAAATGAAATAATTATAATTGCTAAAAAAATAGGTAATTTTGAAACTACTATAAATCCATATCATGATTGTTTTTCATATATGATTTCAAAACATCCTAAAACAAAAACTAACATTCAAGAAATTTTAGATATAGAAAAAGAAATGGGTTCTGTTGATAATTTAATTTCAAATGCAATTAATAAATCAGAAATTTTTAATTTTCAGAGTAACAAATAATTCCATCATAATTATTTGTACTCATTGATTTGTTATTTTTAAAATTAAAAGTTTTTTTTACATCAGTTGCAATTATTATTCCATCCATTCTGTTTGTTATAAACGAACTTGTTTTTGCAGGATCATTAATAATACAATTTTCAATCAAACCAATTAATGATTTTTTAGTCATTTCTATTAATTGATTAGTACTTTGTCCTTCTTTTGGATATGTAGCTCTGTTTTCATTAATTAAGTTATTTATTTCATTTATAATTATAGGTTTATTTGCTTTTGTTAATTCTAAATTATTTAAGTCACTTGAATTTACATCCATTGATTGAAATGCTTTTAATAACATATATTGAGAATAAACTTTATTAATATTATTTTTATTATTTATAAATTCAATTATTTGATCAGGATCATATGAAATATTAACATCAATAGTTTTTATTTCTAACAAGCATTTATTCTCATCATTAAATCCTTTTATTGTATAGTTATAATCAGTACTTGTTAAGCTTAAAAATAAATTTGTGTTTTCTATGGTTTCAGAATAATTTGAATTTTCACAATTTAATGCTGCTTTTAAAAAACATTCTTTTTTGGTTTTACAAATATTGTTTGAATTTTCTTTTATAATATTATTATAAGTATATACAAAACCAATTACACAAATAATCACAAAAAAAACAAGCATGATAGTTAAAATTATTGCTTTTTTATTTCTATTATATGGTTTTGGTTTTATATAATTTGAATTATTATTATCTTTTTTTGGTATTATATATTTTAAATCATTATTCATATTTATTCAGTATTTATTAATTATATTAAATAATATAGAAACTAATTGTTTTAAATAGATTCTTTTTAAAATAATAAGTTATAAAAAACCATTTTAGTATAATATTTATTATGAGTGATAATATTTTTTCAGAATATTTAAATAAAGATTCTGTATTTATAAATAAAAATAAAATATCACCTCATTATGTTCCAGATAAATTACCTTTTAGGGATGCACAAATAAGAGAAATTTCTTTATGGCTGTCTCCTGTTTTAAAAAAAGAAAAACCTCACAATATATTTATTTATGGTAAAGTTGGAACTGGTAAAACTTGTGTTGTTCGTCATGTTGTAGAACAACTTGATAATATTTCAAAAGAAAATAAATTATTTTTAAATACTACTTATCTTAATTGTAGAAATTACCAAACAAAGCATGCAATTTTATTTTATTGTGTTCAATTGTTTTTTCCAGAAAAAAACTTTGTAGGGTACTCAAAATCCTTTATTTATGATAAATTTTTAACATTTATTAGAGATAATCATTTAAATTTTGTAGTTGTTTTAGATGAGATTGATAAAATTAAAGATAGAGAAATTGATGATCTTATATATGCTTTGTCTAGAAGTAATGATGAGTTAGGTGTTGGGTCAAGTGTTTCAATGATTGGTATTTCAAATAACTTATTTTTTATGAATCGATTAGATCCTAGGACTAAAAGTTCTTTATGTGAACAAGAAGCGGTTTATCCTCCATATAATGCAGAGGAACTCAAAGAAATACTTAAACAAAGAGTATTTGTTGCATTTAAAGAAGGGGCAGTTAATGATTCTGCAGTTAATGCTGCTGCTGCGATGGCAGCTAAAGAATCTGGAGATGCAAGAACTGCTTTAATGCTTTTATTAAAAGCCGGTGAAATTTCTGATATGAATAAAAGTGATTTAGTAACTGATAAAGAAGTTTTACAAGCAAAAGATAAGGTTGAACAAGAAATTATTAAAAGTATGGTTTTGACACTGCCTGTTCAATTACAATTAGTATTATTTGCAATTACAGAAAAATCAGATTTTCCAAAGGGTATTTTAAAAATTGATGGTTCATTTGAAGATAATGTTTTATATTCTGGTGAAATATATGATGCATATTCTACTATTGCTCAAAAATATGGTGAAAAACCAGTTTCAATGCGTTGGTTTAGAGAATATATTAATGAACTTGAAACATACGGTTTTATTTCAACAACTCAATCTGGTAAAGGAGTAAAAGGTAATACTACTTTAATTAAGTTAGGTGTTGATTCAAATAGTATTAAGGATCTTTTAAAAATAGAATTTAATGCTTAAATTATTTTATGTGTTTTTTCCATAAGGGAGTTTTTGATTTCTTTTTTACTTTATTTCTTTTTATTTTAGCATCTGTTATTTTCATTAAATAAGTTTGTGTTTCGTGTATTAATTTCATATCTACTTTTTCAAAGTTAATGTGTGCTGATTTTATACCTGCATGTAAAAATGCTTCTAAATAGGTATTTATTATTCTTAAATATTCTTGATTAGATATTCCGGGTGATTTATATCTTTGTGGTAATATGCCTATAGGCTCTGCTTTAATGCTTTTTGCAATTGAAACTAGATTTTCTACAATTCTATGTTTCCAGTTTCCTAATATGTCATTGATACTTTTGAGATTTTGTTTACTTGTTCCTTTTTTACCTTAAACTAGATTTATTAATAATTTTCTATTACTTGTGTTATTTAAAATTATAAAATTAAATGTTCCAACTTCTTTATTTTTTACAAAAATATTTATTTGAAATGGTGCCTCTGGATGAAAATCTCCTGTTCCATATATTGATGTTAGTGCTGTGGAGGCATATTTGAATGTAATGTTATTACCTAAATTTATTTTTTCAATTTTTGCCATAAATTTATTTTTAAATTTAAGATTATAATCTACTATTTTGAATAAATCTTTATCAGAATAATAACTTTTACTTGGTAGGTTGTTTAATGTCATTAATACTGTATTTATGTTCTCAGCAGTTTTATATTTTTCAATTAGTTTTTGTTTAAAAATTGGTTCATGGTTTACAGTATACATTGTATGATTTGCAATTGTGTTATTGAATTTATTAAAAATAAATTGTATTTTTTTTTCTTCATTTAAACTAATCATAAATTATCCCCTAAATAAAAACAATTTAAGATATCCAACATATGGTATTTTTGCTATTTTCTTACCTAATAAATCTTTTATATTCACAGGATATACATTCAAACATCCATTTATAATATAATCTTTTTGTATTGTACAGTCTTCGTCAATAATGTAGTTTGTTTTTCCATTATCTCCTTTTGTTAAAACAAATGAACCATCATTTGCATTAATAATTACTACTATTCTATGAATTATTTCTCTTCCAGAAAGATTTGATTTATAGACTACTACTGAGTTGTTATTTTCAATTATTTTTGTAATATCTATTATTTTATTGTCTATGGTTATTTTAGATACTTCTGAAACATTATATTTATTTTTTGTGTATTCCATAGTTGCAAATTCAGATAAATTTAATTTACTAATATTTTTATCTAAAGTTATTATTTCTGCATTTAAATTTTTTGCAGATTTAATAATCATAATGTCACCTCTATAAAAAGAAGGTTCCATAGATCCAGAAACCACAGTTGCAAGTGGAAGTGCAGTTCCTAAGCATAGACTTAATATTTGATATATTATAAATGCTAAAAAAAGAGAATATAAAAGATAGGCAATCCAATTGATTATCTTAATTTTTGTTTTATCTGGTTTTCCAAAAACTTTTAAAAGAAACTTATCTAAATAAGTATAAGGATCTAGATATTCTAGTTTCTTTTTAAATTTCATTTTTAAAAACCTTATGCGTCTTGTGTAACTTTTTCTAAGTTGTTTACAATTGCAAGAAAATTTTCTTCAGCTTCTGAAATACATTCTAATAAAACATCTTTTGCTGCTTTATCTTTTGTTCTAATATAGAATGAAAATTCATTTACTAAGTGATCTGATTTTTTTAATGCTATAAACTCAACATCTCTCTTAGAACTAGCTATATTTTCTATAAGATAGAAAAAAGAAGTATCTTCTTCTTTTATTTTTATTTCAATTTCGTTTTTTTCTTTTTTAGTTATTTCAAGGTCCATATTATTTCACACTTTAGCTATTTTTTTTAAATTAATTGTATTACATTTTAAACATTTAATATTGGTTGAATTTAATATTAATGGAGTTTTGCATTTTGAACAATTTGATTGTAAAACCCCAAGTTCTTCTTCATTAATTGCAAATTTAAATCCAAATTTATCAACTTCAACTATTTTTGCTTTAACTATATCTCCAATTCTTACAACATCACCCATTTTTTCAACATAATCATCAGATGCATTTCTAATAAAAATTACTCCACTTGAAGATGGTGTTAATATATGTTGTTTTTTAGTTGCTTCTAGACTAAGTATTGCAATTTTATCTGTTGTTTGTACAATTACACCAGTAACAACATCTCCTTCTTCTAGAGCTCTTTGCTTTGGGATTTTATCTAATATTTTTTTTATATCAACATTTTTTTTAGAATTCAAAATATATCACTCATTGTTTTTTTTACTAAAATTAGTATTATAATATATACTATATAATTAGAAATATTTTTATACTGTTTCCTTATTCATTTTTGTATGGTACTTGAGTTTATTGTGAATAGTTTTAAATTAAGGCAAAAACCTTATCTTATGTTTTTTGAAGCTATTTTATTAACAGTTGTTGCCATTTTTTTCGCAAATTTGATATTTTCTGGTAATTATACTAGTATTGCTCTGTTGGCTTTTTTAACTATTGGGGCTGTGCCCTTATTTAATAAACTTTATTCATATGATTCGTATATTACAAATTATACTGCTTCATTTTTTGCAAGACATAAAAAAATATTTGCTCTTTTATTTTTCTTTTTTTTAGGAATTTTATTTACTTTAATTACTGTTCATTTTGTACTTAATGAAAACACATCTGATAATTTATTTTCTGCACAGTATGATGAATTATCCAGGGTTGAAAATATTAATAATTCAATCACAGGTAATTTTACTTTAAATGATGTTAAAACTTCTAAATTTAAAGAAATATTTATGCTTATTTTTAAAAATAATCTTTTGGTTGTTTTTTCTGCAATTGTTTTGTCTTTTTTTTATGGTGCCGGAGGTTTATTTTTAATTGCTTGGAATGCTTCTCTTTTAGCTGTAATAATTATAAATTATATTTCTACGGTTGTATGTGAAACTGGGTTTGTTGCGTCGCTTGCAATTGCAAAACATGGATTAATTGGTTTTTTAGGTTTTATTCCTCATGGTTTTTTTGAAGTATTAGCTTATTTTATTGCAAGTGTTATTGGTGCTGTTTTTGCAAGAGATTTATTCAAGGGTATTTTTTCAACTCCTTTTAAGTGGCATGCAAGTAGAGATTTATTATATTGGTTTTTATTAACTTTACTTTGTTTGTTAATTGGTGCTTTAATTGAAACAACTTATTTTTTCTAAATTTTAAATACCTTTATAAATATAACCTATCTTATTATAT